>NZ_JBLWTZ010000002.1:0-311453 GCF_048269885.1 Tenacibaculum sp.
CCGCAGGCTCCATGGTTTTACTTGTTTCTAAAATAATTGTATCAAACTGTTCTTGTCTTGCCCATTCTTCTAGCTCATTTAAAATACGTGTTGCTATATGTTTTCCTCTACATGCTGGTTTGACGTACATTCGTTTTACCTCTACTGTTTTGTCCTCAACTATTTTAAAGGCTCCACAACCTACAGGTATTGCTCCTATATAACCTACAATTACATAAGGTAATGCTTCTATGGCATTCAACTGTCTGAAAAACTCATCTTGACTTCCATTAACTCCAGAGAGGTAGGTATCTAGTTCTTGTACCAAACTAACAAAATTCTCATCTTTAGCATTGGTTCTCTCAAAGTTTAATTCGTTCTTCATTAACTATCTTGTAAACAATAATTCTCTGTACTTAGTTAAAGGCCATAAATTATCATCTACCATCAATTCTAGCTTGTCGCAGTGATAACGAATTTCATCAAAATAAGGTTTCACTTTGTTGCAGTAAGCATCTGCATTTTTTTGTCCTTCTAGCTTATTGGCTTTTTTACGCTCTTCAATCATATCTTCTATTTTAGAATTGATTTCAGCAATATGATTAGATATTTTTTGGATTAAATCGATTTGTTCGTTAGCGTATTTCTCAAAATTATTTCCAAAAATTTCTTTCAGTCCTCTTACATTTTCTATCAACGTATTTTGGTATTGAATAGCAATCGGTATCACATGATTTCTCGCAATGTCACCTAACACTCTACTTTCAATTTGTATTTTCTTTGAATATTCTTCTAACTCAATTTCATGACGTGCTTCTACCTCAACCTTATTCATCACGCCCATTTCTTCAAAAAGCGCTATTGCTTTTTTAGAAACTTTTGCTTTCAATGCTTCAGGAGTTGTTTTGTTATTTGACAAGCCTCTTTTCTTTGCCTCCTTTTCCCAAGCTTCTCCGTATCCATCTCCTTCAAATCGGATATTCTTTGATGCTTTAATATATTCTCTCAATACATTAAAAATAGCCTCGTCTTTTTTAAGCTTTTTTGTGTCAATTAACTTATCTACTTCCTCTTTAAACTCATTTAATTGTTTGGCAATAATCGTATTCAGTACAGTCATAGGACCTGCACAGTTAGACCATGAGCCTACCGCACGTAACTCAAACTTATTTCCTGTAAAAGCAAAAGGCGAAGTTCTGTTTCTATCCGTATTATCTAGTAGGATTTCAGGAATTTTACCTACTATGTTTAATTTTAAATCTGTTTTTTCTTCTGGTGATAATTTTCCTTTGGTAACGTTCTCTAATTCATCTAATACCGATGATAATTGTGTTCCAATAAAAACCGATATAATGGCTGGTGGTGCTTCATTAGCACCTAAACGATGATCGTTACTAGCACTTGCTATCGATGCTCTGATTAGTTCTTCGTAATCATGAACTGCTTTGATGGTATTCACAAAAAAGGTTAAGAATTGTAAGTTTTTCATCGGAGTTTTACCCGGACTTAATAAATTAACTCCTGTATTGGTCGCTAAACTCCAGTTATTATGTTTTCCTGAACCGTTGATTCCTGCAAATGGTTTTTCATGAAATAGTACTTTGAATTTATGACGTTGTGATACCTTTTCCATCACATCCATTAATAATGAATTGTGATCTACCGCTAAGTTTGCTTCTTCAAAAATTGGCGCTAACTCAAACTGATTTGGTGCTACTTCGTTATGTCGTGTTTTAACAGGTACTCCTAACAACATACATTCATGCTCTAAATCGCGCATAAAATTCAACACTCGTGTAGGTATCGATCCAAAATAATGATCGTCTAGCTGCTGCCCTTTTGCTGGAGCATGCCCTAACAATGCTCTTCCTGTCATCATAATATCAGGACGCGCTGCTGCCAATGCAATATCTATTAAAAAATACTCTTGCTCCCAACCTAAGGTTGCATTTACTTTACTCACATTCTTATCGAAATACTTACAAACTGCTGTGGCTGCTGTGTCAACTGCTTGCAATGCTCTTAACAACGGCGCTTTATTATCCAATGCTTCTCCCGTATAAGCTACAAAAACTGTGGGAATACATAAGGTAGTACCATAAATAAACGCGGGAGATGTGGGGTCCCAAGCAGTATACCCTCGAGCTTCAAAGGTATTTCGAATTCCTCCATTAGGAAAACTAGACGCATCTGGTTCTTGTTGTACTAATTGACCTCCGTCAAACTTCTCCATTGCCCCTCCTCCATCAACTGTTTCAAAAAAGGCATCGTGCTTTTCTGCCGTAGCTCCTGTTAAAGGCTGAAACCAGTGGGTATAATGAGTGGCTCCTTTAGACAATGCCCAATCTTTCATACTCACTGCAATCTGATCAGCAGTTTTTCTATCAATCTTGGTTCCAAACTCAATAGCATCCATTACACTCTGGTATGCTTCTTTAGTCATGTATTGACGCATTGCTTGCTCGTTAAAAACATTTTTACCAAACAATTCTGAACGACGTTCATTTTCTTCTACTACAACGGCTTCTCTATGCAAAACCTCTTGTAACGCACTGAATCTTAAAGTTGACATATAATAAAGTATTAAATTAGACACTCAAAAATACATTTTTAATTTATACACCCCTAAAAAAACAGGGGTAAAATTAATTTAAAGTTAATTTAAAACAAAAATACCCTTAAAAATTTTGACCTTTAATAAAAAATACTCAATTTTGCCTTGTAATTAACTCGATAACAACACAAAAACAAAAATCATGAGTAAATCAAAATTAGAATACATTTGGTTAGATGGTCATGAACCAACTCAAAACATGCGTAGTAAGACTAAAGTTGAAGAAAACTTTAGTGGTAAATTAGAAGATTGCGCTATGTGGTCTTTTGACGGAAGTTCTACAGAACAAGCTTCTGGTGGTGCTTCTGACTGCTTACTAAAGCCTGTTGCTATTTATCCTGATCCTACAAGAAAAAATGGATTCTTAGTTATGTCTGAAGTTTTAAATGCTGACGGCACTCCACATGCGTCTAATGCACGTGCTAAAATTGACGACAACGATAATGATTTTTGGTTTGGTTTTGAGCAAGAGTACTTCTTAATGGACACTAAAACAGATTTACCTTTAGGTTTTCCACGTGGTGGATTTCCTGGACCTCAAGGAAAATACTACTGTTCTGTAGGAGGAAGATATACTTGGGGAAGAGATTTCGTGGAGGAGCATGCCGATTTATGTATTGAAGCTGGTTTAAATTTTGAAGGAATTAATCAAGAGGTTGCTCCGGGGCAATGGGAATTTCAATTATTTGCGAAAGGAGCTAAAAAAGCAGGTGATGAAATTTGGGTTGCTCGTTATTTATTAGATCGTTTAACTGAAAAATACGGGTACTATATTGAATACCATCCAAAACCAATTAAAGGAGACTGGAATGGTTCTGGTATGCATGCAAACTTCTCTAACACTACGTTAAGAACTTGCGGTTCTCAAGAAACTTACGAAAAAATTTGCGAGGCTTTCAGACCTGTTACTGAAGAACATATTGATGTATATGGAGCGAATAATGATGAACGTTTAACAGGGCTACATGAAACTGCTCACGTATCTGACTTTAGCTATGGAATTTCTGATAGAGGCGCTTCAATCCGTATCCCTATTATTACTGTAGAAAAAGGATGGAAAGGTTGGTTAGAAGACAGAAGACCTGCTTCAAATGCTGATCCTTACAAAGTAGCTGGAAGAATTATAGAAACCGTAAAAGGTGCCAACATATAATTAACACACAACAACACAACTAAAAAAGCCGCAAATTTGCGGCTTTTTTTATACTTTAAATTTTCTCTCTCACTTAAGAGATGGTTAAATACACAAAAGTAATATAGGCAATTAACAACAATACTCCATCTCTCCACCCTAAACGCAATCCTTTTGGGATAAACACTAAAGGTAATATGGCAAACGAAACTCCTAGCATCCAATAAATATCATTATTAATCAAACTATAGGCGTCTGGTTTTACCTCAACAGGTGTAATCATTGCAGTTATTCCTAAAACGGCTAAAATATTAAACACATTAGAACCTACTAAGTTCCCTAATGAAATAGCTTTTTCTTTCTTTAACACAGCAATAATTGATGCAGCCAATTCTGGAACACTCGTCCCTACCGAAACTACCGTTACTCCAATTATAGCATCACTTACTCCTAAGTTTTTTGCTAAAGTTACAGAACCATTAATTAACAATTCTGAACCGCCCCATAAACCAACTCCACCAACAGCTAAAAACAATACTATTTTATACAATGGCAACTCTTCATCATCTTCAGGCATTTCATCAACAACAGCTTGTTTTTGAAAACGTAACAAATAAATTAAAAACACTATCAACATTCCAAATAAGATAGCTCCTTCATAAAACTGAATGGTTTTATCATTCACTATAAAAAAATACAGTAGTACTGAAGCAATCATCATTACCGGCCAATCAGTCTTATAAAAACTTTTTTCTACATCAATTGACGATAGTATCACTGTAATTCCCAACACCAATCCTAAGTTCGCAATATTAGACCCTATAACATTTCCTACAGCAAGCCCTGTAGCTCCATCTAACGCCGATTTTATACTAACTATTAATTCGGGAGCTGATGTGGCAAACGATACCACTGTCATACCTATTACTATTTTTGGTATATGTAGTTTAAGTGACAAACCAACCGCCGCTTTTAACAGCCAATTTCCTCCTAATACTAATAATAGTAACCCAATAATAATATATACAATGCTCATAAAATATTTTTGAGGCGAAGATACTCTTTTGTTACGAAGTTTTGAAACAGATACAACTAAGGAAACACTCCTTTTAAAACGGCTCTTTTTTTCCTCTAACAAACTTAAAAAAAAATCAAAAGGCCCAAATTCTTCTTTTTAAAAGACATCTTTCCCTTTACTTCTCAAATCCACTTCTAAAAACACCTTTAAAACCTTACAGAAACAAACAATAAACAGCAATTAAGATTACATTTCAAAATATAAACATAGAAAACTATGTTATATATTAAAACTAAATTGGTTTATTTACATATACATACGAACTCAATTTAATTAAATACGATTCAAAAGTTTGGTAGTAATATTTCCTTTCTCATATATTGAAAAAACAATTCCGGAATTTATCATTATTTACTAACTAAAACACACGAACCTAACATGATTACACTGGCTTTCAAACTAATTGCTTTTGCGTTAAAAATCGCAACCATCATTTTATAAATTATTTATTAATCAACAATTCAAACATTACTTATATGCTAACATTTATCGGAATTTTATTAATTATTACTGGAGTTATCTCTATTATTTTAAAATCGATTATCAAAAACAATAAAATTATTAACTGGTTTACAACTCAAAGAAGTTTACAATTTTTATTTATCGGGGTTATTATGAGCATAATAACAGGCATATTTTTCTATGCCGAACCTGGTACCGCTTATGCAGTACAATACCCTTGGGGCGGACAAAAAGCAGTATTTCAACAAGGTATTAAAACTAAAATGTGGGGAAGGTTAATCCCTATTCAGTTCGAGATCCCTATAAAGTATGTAATTCCCAATGAAGAAGGAAGATTGGGTGATCAAAGTAAATATGCTTATGTTGACAAAGCTCGTCAGTGGGAATTTAATGATGCCGTAAAAGGTCAAATTGCCACCTCTATCGTTATCAGCATCAACACAAGTGATCGAGATCAATTTTTATCGGTTGCGGATAGGAATAAAACAGAAAAAAACCTAATTCGCTCTCGTATCATCCCCAACATTGATCAATCAATTAAAAATACCTGCAAGTTAATGGCCGCACAAGATTATATCTCAGGACAAGCAGCCGACTTTGATCGTTATTTTCAAGATCAGCTAGAAAACGGGATGTATGTTTTAGAAGAGTATGTAGACAACCAAAAGCCAGATATTATTGGCGACAGCACTGTGGTAAGAACAGTACCTAACAAAGAATCTCGTCAAAAAAGATTCAGAATTAAAATGAATGAGGGGCAGCCTGTTCGTGTTAAAGGAAACTCATTAAAATCATACGGTTTAACCGTAGTACAAGCTGTAGTTAATGAAATTGATTGGGAAGAAACTTTTGACAACCGTTTACAGTTACAAAAAGAAGAAGTAGCACAAACTCAATTAGAAAAACAACAAGCGGAACGCGAATTTTATCGTGCTCAAAAAGAAAAAGCAAAAGGTGAAGCAGAAAAAGCAAAAGAACGTGCCCGATTAGAAAAAGCACAAATACAACAAACAATTGCTGCTGAAACAGAAGCTAAAGTTGCGGAGTTTAATTTAATCAAAGAGAAAAAACAATATGAAGTTGAGCAATATAAAGCTAAAAGTAAAAAAGTTGCTGCTGATGCTCAATACTATGAAAATGCAAAATTAGTAAGCGCTGGTTTAACTCCACAAGAGAGAGCTGAATGGGATTACAAAACAGCAGTTGGAGTAGCACAACAAATTAAGGACCTACATCTACCAGCTACTTACATCGAAGGAAACAAAAGTGGAAATAGTGGGAACTTGCTAGAATCATTAATTGGCGCTGAGCTTGCCAAAAAAATGATGGAAAAGAAAAAGTAAAAACACCTTATCAGAAAGTAAGTTAAACTTACTTTCTGATTTACACTAAATTATTTTTCGTTATTTTTGATAATAGAATCAACAACTAATGAAAAAAAGTTTTTTTACGTTTTTAGCTAAGCTAAACAAGGCTCTTTTACCTTCTTTTACTAAAAAAGAATTGGATATATCGAAAGCATCAAAATTTCAATTGGCTATTATTGGATGGCGTGCTTATGTTACCATAAATTCGTTGGATTAAAAATTTACCATTATGAACAAGCATATTAAAGTTTTCTCGGGATCTCAAATCTTCGTAAACAGACTAAGTCAACTACTTGATGAAATTGAAGTCCCGCATTTAGTTAAAGACAATAAAGAGGCTGGAAGAGTTGCTGGTTTTGGAACCTTAGGTAATTCTATTGACGTATTTATCTATGAATCAGACCTTGAAAAAGCCCAACAGACTATTAACAATTTTAAACAAGAAATAGAAGCTGACAAATAATTTAAAAAGCTTGAAAAAAAATTATTTTTTTGCTTTACATTTTAAAAAACATTCTTATATTTGCACCCGCAAAAAGGCCTCGTAGCATAACTGAATAGTGCACTTGATTACGGCTCAAGAGGTTGCAGGTTTGAATCCTGCCGAGGTCACAAAAAAAACCCTGTTAGATTTCTAACAGGGTTTTATTTTTACAATACATTTATGTGTTAACTTTCTAATATTGTTTTGTCTTTTATACTCAACTCATTCTCCAATACTTCAATACTTCAATATTAAATTCATAAGATTCTACTAACTCAATAATCGAAATAAAGTTAATTTTTGTGCCTACTACTTCAATTCGTAGAATATTATCACAGTCTTCCAAATCAAAATTAATTAGGTAATCTGGAAACTTCTTTCGAAGTTCTTTTAACAAAAACACTTCTTCTTCCATTAATGTTACCGATGTTTTAAAGACTTCTACCATTAAAAAGATATTAAGTTTAACTATACTGTTCGTTATAATTAATCATCCAATGGACACCAAATTTATCGACAAAACTCCCATAATAATCTCCCCAAAACTGATCTTCCATAGGCATTTCAATTTTTCCACCTACTGATAAGCCATTAAACAAACGATCTGCTTCTTCACGACTTTCAGGGTGTAGCGAAATATAATTATTGTTTCCTTTGTTAAGCTTATGCCCCATAGAAGGAACTGTATCAGATGCCATTAAAATAGTATCTTTTGATAATGGTAACGAAATATGCATTGTTCGTTCTTTTTCTTCTTTCGCTAACTTTTCTACATCAGGGGCATCACTCATTTTCATATTTGCGATAAATTCACCACCAAATACAGATTTGTAAAAATTGAATGCTTGCTCTGCATCTCCATCAAAATTTAAATAAGGATTTACTTTCATTTTTCTTGTTTTTAAGATTATGTTTATTCTAATTTTTCTTTCTACTAATTCTTTTATCTTTTCCATTGCTTTAGGCCACATATCTAAAAAGAAGCTTTATACGTTCAGTACATCCTCTAACCCTAGGCTTGCCCATGTTTTCATTGTTTTATACTTCAAACATTCTGTAGTTAACGATGACCTTAACAAGGCTATAGTTTCAATACTATATTCGTTTAAAACTTCTCTCGAACCACCATAATCTACTGATTATCAAAAATAAAAACACAAAACCATACCTCAAAGGCATGTTCCCGACAATACCACGGGTTGATTGCGACAAATGCTTCTCTTATATTTGAAATGGTTTAACCTATTGAAAAACAACTCATGAAACACATTTCTATTCTTGTACCTGAAGGCGACTCTAGTTTGAGTAATTTAGAAGCTACTTATAAAATGTTTACTATGGCTAACAATACCTTATTAAAAGCTGGTAAACAACCCATCTTTACAACGCATCTTGTTGGCACACATAAAAAAGCTAGGTTAAGCAACGGACTATTTAGCATTATTCCTAACACAACAATTGCTGATGTACAAAAAACGGATTTGATTATTATTCCTGCCATTCATGGAGATTATGCTCAAGTAATTTCAAAGAATAGTGCTTTTATTCCTTGGATAAAGGAGCAGTATGCTAATGGTGCTGAAATAGCTAGCCTTTGTATAGGTGCTTTTTTATTAGCTAGTACAGGGCTACTTAACGGTAAGGATTGTGCTACGCATTGGTTGGCTGCTGATGAATTTAGAAAAATGTTTCCTGACGTGAATCTTGTTGATGATAGAATTATTACTGATGAAAATGGGGTATATACAAGTGGTGGTGCCTATTCTTCTTTAAATTTAAACCTTTATTTGGTAGAAAAATTTGCTGGTCGTGACATGGCTGTGCTTTCTTCTAAAATTTTTGAAATAGATATTAGTCGTAATAGCCAATCTCCTTTCATTATTTTTAAAGGACAGAAATCTCATAATGATAAAGAGATTTTAAAAATTCAAGAACATATTGAACAAAATTATCAGCAAAAAATAACTGTTGATGAGCTTTCTGAAAAAATTGCTGTAAGTCGTAGAACTTTTGAAAGACGCTTTAAAAAAGCAACTTCCAATACCGTTATAGAATATGTACAACGTGTTAAAATTGAAGCTGCTAAAAAAGAATTTGAGAGAGGAAATAAAACGGTTAGTGAAATTATGTATGAAGTTGGTTATAATGACGCTAAGGGATTTAGAAAAGTTTTTAAAAAGGTCACCAATATGACTCCTTCTGAATACGCTAACAAATATCGTAAAACTGTTTATGTTTAAATTTTAACTAATCTTTTTCCTAGCTCTCTACACCTCTTATCGTTTCTTAAACAGGCTTAAGTTTTAACTTTACACGGAATAATACCTTTGGTTTATCAAATTAAAAATTATGAAACAAAGACTAAACATTCAAGAATTAGAGCCTAATGCTTACAATGCAATCTTAGAAATTTACAAATACCTTGAAACAACAACGCTTTCAAAAAAGAGTAAGAACCTTATAAAAATAAGAGCTTCACAAATTAACACTTGTGCTTATTGCATAGAAATGCACACAACGGAGGCTTTAAAAAACGGAGAAGGACAAAACAGAATTTTTGCATTGAGTGCTTGGAAAGAATCCCCTTTATTTTCTAAAGAGGAAAAAGCTTTATTAGCTGCTACTGATGAAATAACACTAATAAGCAATAAAGGACTAACAGAGAAAACCTTCCAAAAGCTTAAAAATTACTTTAGCGATAATGAAATAGCACAAATTATTATACAAATAGGAGAAATTAATATTTGGAATCGTATTGCCGTGTCTACACAAATGTTTCACGCTACCGCTAAGGTTTCGTAATATGTAATAATATGATTTATCTAGTTTTCATCTAAGTTTCTATAAAGCTACTTAAATTTAGGTAGCTTTATTACCTTTCATTATGTCCTTTGCCTTCTATCATTTTGGGTATCGATTTTTCTATTCTCGATAAACGTGTTTTCGATTGTTTTGCTTGAGAAAAATACAACAAGTAACTTCTCTGCCTCCCTGGGGTTAAAGCTTCAAAAGCTTTTTTTACATCTGAATTTTCTTCCAACACTTCTTTAAATTCACTTACCATTTCAAATTCTGAAGTTTTCTTAGTCTCCACCTTTAAACCTGCTTTTTCAACTGCTATCGCTTCAAAAACATATCTTTTAATAGTTGACGTCAAACCCACAACCTCTTCTGGTTTTGTAAATCTAATTTGACGAGCTGATTGTACATTTTTTGTCTGTTGAATTAAAATTCCGTCAGTATCTTTTAACAGAGCTCCTTTATAAAAAAGCAATGCACAATAATCTTTAAAACCATGAATTAATACAATATTTTTTCCTTGAAAAGTATAACAAGGGTGCTTCCATTTAAAATCTTCTTCAAGACCACAATCCAAACAAATGCGTCGTAAGAGCTTTGTTTCTTCCTGCCAATTTTTTATGTTCTCTATATACGTATCTACTTTTTCCATCGCAACTTTATTTGTATTCACTTTTAATATACTACGCCAATAAAAAGCCTTAGCTAAAATTATTGTTTTTTTTTGAAAGCATGGTTAAAACAAGAAAAAAAGTGTAACGATTTTAAAATTTCGTTACACTTTTTTCTAATTAGTGATTAGACGTTTCGTCTGCTTTTACATCCCCTTGTAAGCTCATTTCCATATTGTGATCGTACTGACAACAACCTGGTAAATTTTCGTACGCCCCTTCGTTTCCAGCAACTTTATCGGTATCGTAACCCGATGCTGCAATTGCATTATGAATAGCATCTAAATTAGTCTTAGAATCATCAAACGACACATCGATTTGCTTTCGTACCTTATCCCAATCAGCTGATGCTACTCCATCAACACCGTTTACTGCCTTTTCAATGGTGTTTTTACACATTCCACAATTACCTCTTACTCCAAAAGTTGCTTCAGTCATTGCTACTTCTTTAGTAGTAGTTTGCTCTGTTTGCGCTTCTTTTGTTTCTGTTTCTTTTTTAGCTTCGTTTTTACAACTTACTAAACCAATAGCAGCTAACATAGCTACTCCTAAGATTACTTTTTTCATTTTGAATTGATATTTAATTATTAATAATTGTTTCTTTTACCTCACCACATTTTAGCATCATATCGCCAAAATACGGGTTTAACACTTGTTTTTCTTTACTTAACCAATAAGCTCCTTTATCACTATCTGCCATAGGGCAGTATTGTTTATAGCTAACCTCATTTATCCCAAAAGATTGAACTGCCATAATAAAATGCTCTGATAATACTTTAAAGTGCTTTCGTTGTACATCTACATTTGTGGTTTTTGCAATTTCTGCATTACTTGACTTTAGTGTAGGAACTAATTGCATCCACTGTTTATGAGCTTCTTCATTCGTTAACAACTCCATGTCAACTAATGTTAAATCTTTTTGTAGGTTGCCTGCACTTGCTTTGGCCGCATCAGCATCCGTTTTTACCAAAGCATCTTTTAAGTCTATATACCCGTCATAAGCTTTTTGCAATTGTTCCTTAAAAGCTTCAGGAGTACTGAAAGATTCCATAATTTCTTTTGTATGATTCATCATTGACTTCTTCCCTTGTAATTGCGCTGAAGCATCTATGGTAAATACTCCATTCGTAACAATTTCTTCTCCTGATTTCAAGCCTTTCTCTACTAAATAGTTCTCTCCTACTCTTCTTCCTAACACGACTTCTCGCATTTCAAAAACGGGTTTACTTGCGTCAGGTTTTACATATACAACTGAACGTTTTCCGGTCCATAAAACTGCCGTAACTGGAATACTCAATTGCTGTTCTGTTTGTTTTTCTGTAGCTTCCACTTTTCCTGTAACAAACATAGCTGGTTTAAACTTTCCTTTGCTATTATTTAGAACTGCGCGCATAGTAACTGTACGAGTTTCTTGGTTTAATACAGGATCGATAAACGAAACTTTCGCTTTAAAAGTTTCGTTGGAATAGGCATTGGTTGTTATTGATATATCTTGACCTACTTTAAAATTACTGATTTGATTTTCATACACATCAAAATTTGCCCATACTGAGTTTAAATTGGCTATTTTTAATAATACTTGCCCCTGACTTACATAATCTCCTTGTTCAACTAGCTTCTCTGATACTGTACCAGAAACCGTAGCATATACAGGAAAGTTTTCTTTTACTTTTCCTGTTCTTTCAATTTGATTGATTTGATTTTCAGACAGCTTCCATAATTTCAGTTTATTTCTAACTGCTTTATACAATGCTGACTGATTTTCTTTTACTGACGCTGCTGTTAATAATTCTTGTTGTGCTTTTACCAGCTCAGGAGAATATACAGTTGCTAACAACTGCCCTTTTCTTATTTTTTCTCCTGTAAAGTTCACGTTTAAACGTTCTATTCTTCCTGCAAAATAACTTACTTGTACTGCATTTGATTTTTCGTTTTCTGCTATTTTTCCTGATAGTGTAATTGTATTATCTGTACTTATAGCATTACCAATCACAGTTGTCTGTACATTTGCTAATGCCAACGCATTTTTAGTTAATTTAAACTGATTTACTGCCAACCCTTCTGCTCCAGCTTCCGCAGGAATTAAATCCATTCCGCAAATAGGACAGTCTCCTGGTTCTGGTTGCATAATTTGCGGATGCATAGAGCATGTCCACATTTGATTGGTTTTTGAAACCTCTTTGTGATTGTGGCTTGATTCTTCATTAGAACTACCACCAAATAGCAACCAACCCAACAATAGACCAACAGCTAATATTCCTAAATAGATAAGATATTTTTTCATTTTACTAAATTTTTATTCTTCTTAATCGTAATGCATTTGCAATAACAGACACCGAACTAAAACTCATAGCCAAAGCTGCAATCATTGGTGATAATAATATTCCAAAGAATGGAAATAACACACCTGCTGCAATAGGTACTCCTAACGTATTATAAACTAATGCGAAGAATAGATTTTGTTTAATATTCCTCATTACAGCATTACTTAAATAACGAGCTTTTACTATACCGTGTAAATCACCTTTCACTAAGGTTATCATAGCACTTTCAATAGCTACATCTGTTCCTGTACCCATTGCTATACCTACATCACTTTTTGCCAATGCAGGTGCATCGTTAATACCATCGCCTGCCATTGCCACCACTTTACCTTTGTTTTGAAGTTTCTCAACTTCTTTTAATTTGTCTTCGGGTAACATACTCGCTTTAAAGTCTGCCAGATTTAATTCAGATGCTACCGCTTGTGCTGTATCCTGATTATCTCCAGTAAGCATTACCACATCTATACCTTTACTTTGCAGTTCTTTTATAGCTTTTGCACTAGTATCTTTAATTTTATCTCCTATAACTACATAACCCACCACTTTTTTATCAATAGCTAAATAAGAGACTGTTTTCCCTTGCTTTTGATAAGTTTTAGCTTCACCTTTCATTTTAGAAGTTATTTCAGCATTTACATATTCCATCATTTTTGGATTACCTAAAGCTATTTTTTTACTATCAATTACAGCTTCTACACCTTTTCCTGCAACTGCACTAAAATTGGTAGATTTTAAAATTTCAGCATTAAGTTCTTTACCATATTTTACTGTTGCTTCTGCCAATGGGTGTTCACTATTTGTATTTAAGGAAACTATAAAATTTAACACCTCATTTTCTCTGAAACCATTTTCAAATGCGCCTACTTTTTCAACTGTTGGTTTGCCTTCCGTAATTGTTCCTGTTTTATCCACTATAAGGGTATTTACCTTATTCATTTTTTCTAATGCTTCTGCATTTTTAATAAGCACACCATTTTGAGCACCTTTACCTACACCGACCATAACTGACATTGGTGTGGCCAAACCTAACGCACAAGGACAGGCAATAATTAATACTGCAATAGCATTAACCAATGCATAAACATAAGCTGGTTCTGGTCCCCAGATAACCCAAACAATAAAAGTGATAACAGAAATAATAACTACCACAGGTACAAAGTAACCCGATACTTTATCTGCAAGATTTTGAATAGGTGCTCGACTTCTACTGGCATCATTTACCATATGAATAATTTGTGATAAAAGTGTATCGCTACCTACTTTTTCAGCTTTCATCAAAAAGGATTGGTTACCATTTATCGTACCACTACTGACTTTATCATCTTTAACCTTATTAATTGGAATAGGTTCACCTGTAATCATTGATTCATCAATACTGGTTTCTCCCTCTGTAATAATACCATCAACTGGGATTTTATCACCTGGTTTTACTTTAAGAATATCATTAAGTTCTATCTTATCAATACTCACTTCTACTTCTTCACCATCAACTATTTTCACAGCTTTATTAGGTGCTAATTTGAGTAATTCTTTTACTGCCGAATTGGTTTTACTATGCGCACGAGCTTCCAACAATTGACCTAAAAGCACTAATGTTAGAATAACTGTTGCTGCTTCAAAATACACGTGAACTGCTCCCGATTCGGTTTTAAATTCATTGGGGAACACATCAGGAAACACCATACCTACCACACTAAACAACCACGCTACCCCTGCACCTATACCAATAAGTGTGAACATATTGAGGTTCCATGTCTTGATACTTTTATATGCTCTTTCAAAAAACATCCAAGTTGCATGAAACACAACTGGAATGGATAAAACGAATTGTACCCAATTCCAATACTTCTGTTCCTTTATTTCATATAAAGGATTGTTATGTAGCATTTCGCTCATAGCTATTAAGAAGATAGGTAGTGTAAATGCTGTTGCTATCCAAAACTTTTTCAATAGTTTTTTATAGGTCTTTTCTTCAGCAGAAAGATCTGGTTGCATTGGTACTAAATCCATACCGCAAATAGGACAAGAACCTGCTTCGTCTTTTACAATTTCGGGATGCATTGGGCAAGTCCATTTTTGCGCTGTATTTGCACCTACTTTTTGCTCTTCAACCAAATCCATTCCACAAACAGGGCAATCTCCCGGTTTATCATAAGTTTTATCGCCTTCGCAATGCATTGGGCAATAAAATGTACCTGTACCATTTTTTGAGGTTTTATCCGTTTTAGGTTTTGAATGATGATCTCCTTGATGATGAATACTATATCTACCACCATCATCTTTCAAAACCTTTTGAAATGTTTCTAAAGGAATATGCTGTTCCATTTCTATTATAGCTTCGGCTTTTTCTAAATTAACCGATACCTTTGAAACATCTTGTGCTTTTGAAAGTGTTTCCTCTATGTGACTGCGACATCCATTGCAAGTCATTCCATGTATGTAATATGTATGTTTCATTCTTATTCAGTTAAATAATTAATAGTGGCACTTTGCGTATAATAAGCTACTTCTAACGTTATCATATTCGTTTGAAACTTCAATTGTAATTCTTGAATATCTAACACATCGTTAAAATCTATGGTTCCTGTTTCGTAACTTTTCACTAAAATTTGTGCTGCATTTTTAGCTTGCTCCAAATTTTTAAGTTGTGTTTGGTAACTTATTACAGATGCTTTTCTATCTGAAACTGCTCTGTATAATACAGCCTCTAACGTATTATATCGTTGTTCCTTTTGTGATAAAATTTCCTCTTGCTGTAACTTATTTTGCTTGCTTATAGACTTGTTCTTTTTATTAAAAATTGGAATAGACAATGACACCATTGGCATTACAATATCTTTTCCATTACCTACCACATTCATATCGGTACGCTTACCAACATTCACATAATCGAGTCCGAAACCAATCATTGGTTGTTTGTCTTTTTGGTTTAAGAATTCAGACTTTTCTACAGAAGTATACAACTTATCAAACTTTATCAGTTCTGGATGTAACTTTAAAGTACTTGGTTGTATTTTATCCACTTCTTTCGGAATTTGCAAACTATCAACCACCAAAATTGATGTATTCACCTCTTGATTCAATAATTTATTAAATGCTTTTTGCATTCCTACAAAGGTTTCTTGTAACACTTCTTTTTGTTGTCCTAACTCGTTTTGTCTTATTTGTAACCTTAACACATCTACTGCGGAAGCTTTTCCTACTTCAACAGAAGTCAATGCTAACTTTTCATAGGTTTCGAGTAACGCAATATTTTCGTCTAATACTTTTTGTTTTGCTTTAACTTCATAAATCTTGTAATACGACTGCGCTACTGATGTTGCTAGTTTACGTTTTACAACCACGATATCCTGATAAGCTGCATCAGCTAAAGAAGACACATAGTTTTCTCGTGCTGTTATAGTTCCGAAAAAAGGAATCATTTGCTTTACCGAAAGTTTAAATTGCTGCGGACCTGTACGCGTTTCTGGTGTACTTACAAAATACCCCGCTCCAAACTCAGTATTAGGCAATGTATGTACTTCTTCTTTTTTCTCAGAAATGCGTTTATACTTCGTATCAAACTGTTGTACTTCTGGGTTGTTTTCTAAAGCTATCTTTATATATTCTTGCAACTCCTGTCCTTCCATCTTAAGAAACAAGAAACAAGAAACAAGAAACAAGACTATCTTTTTATTTTCTATTTTAATACTCATCTCCTTTCGTTTTCCTTTTTAATAAAAATTCTTCTCTCCAACTGTACAATACAGGTACTATAAAATACGAAGTCACATCTATAATCATTCCTCCAAAAGCTGGAATAGCCATCGGAATCATAATATCACTTCCTCTTCCTGTTGAAGTTAATACTGGTAACAAGGCTAAAATAGTGGTGGCTGTTGTCATTAAGCATGCTCTAATACGTTTATTCCCTCCGTGTAATGCAGATGCTCGAATGGCTTCGATTGTTTGCGGTTTTTCTCTATTAAATGTTTGTGTTAAATACGTTGCCATTACCACACCATCATCGGTTGCAATTCCGAACAGTGCAATAAAACCTACCCAAACGGCTACACTTAAATTTATCGGATGCATTTGAAATAGTTCTCGTAAGTTTTCTCCAAATACACTAAAATTCAAGAACCAATCTTGCCCGTATAACCACATCATGATAAATCCTCCTGCAAAAGCTACTGTAATTCCTGTAAACACCATTAACGAGGTAGCTACAGAACGGAACTGAAAATACAGTATTAAAAAGATGATCATCAAAGCTAATGGTACTACTACTGATAATGTTTTTTCTGCCCTTAATTGATTTTCATAGGTCCCTGTAAACTGGTAAGAGATTCCTTTAGGAACAACTAGCTCTCCTAAATCTATTTTTTGTTGAATTGCTTTTTGAGCTGTTTCTACCACATTTACCTCAGCAAAACCATCTAACTTATCAAACAGTACATATCCAATTAAAAAAGTATCTTCACTCTTAATCATTTGTGGTCCTTGCTCATAACGAATCGTTGCTAATTCACTTAACGGAATTGGCGTTCCTTTTGCTACTGGCACATAAATACTTTCCAAATCAGTCGGATTGGAACGCAGTTCTCTTGGGTAACGAACTCGAATTCCGTAACGTTCTCTTCCTTCTACCGTTTGCGACAATTGCATCCCTCCTACCGCTACTTTCAATACATTTTGTACCGTTTGAATAGCAATTCCGTAGCGAGCTAATTTTTCTCTATCTATGTCAATTAACAAATAAGGTTTCCCTACAATTCTATCTGCAAAAACCGCCTCTTTTTTAACTCCTTTGACCTCTTTTAAAACTCCTTCAAGTTCTACTCCAAAGGCTTCAATTTGCTTTAAATTTTGTCCTTTTACTTTAATTCCCATCGGAGCTCGCATTCCTGTTTGCAACATGACCAATCGAGTTTCAATAGGTTGTAATTTAGGTGCCGATGTTACGCCTGGTAACTTGGTTACCTTTACGATTTCATTCCAAATATCATCAGGCGACTTAATATTTGGTCGCCAGTTACGATAAAACTCTCCATCTTCATCTTCTATTAATTCATTTGAAGAAACCTCATAAAAAGCAACTTCCGATGTCTTATCTGTTAAACTCGGATTTGCTACCGTCTTACCATTTTTCAACACAAACAACCTGTCTTCATTTACTCGATAACGTTGACGCTCTCCATCTGAATTTAATGCATATTCTGGCTTGTAGTTAATCACATTCTCATACATTGATAAAGGTGCAGGGTCTAACGCTGAATCTGTTCTTCCTGCTTTACCAACTACCGTAGCTATCTCTGGTATATTAGCAACCGCCATGTCTAACTGCTGTAATACTCGCTTATTTTCCTCTACTCCGGAATGAGGCATAGAAGTTGGCATCAACAAAAATGATCCTTCATTTAACGAAGGCATAAATTCCTTTCCTGTATTTTTAAAAATAAGGAACCCACAAGTTAACACGGTTAATGGAATGGTTAAAAACAGCAGTTTATTATTCAATGCCCATCGCAATATCTGATTGTAATATTGTTGAAGTAAACTGAAAAAACCCAACAATCCGAAACAAATCAGAGCTACAAATAAAAGGTTGGTTACAATACTTTTATCAACTCCTAAAGGTCTCCAATATTCTGCCAACAAACCTACAATCGCTACTGCAGATATAACAATATTGACTGTATTCACTGAAAATGAAAAGTGAAAAGTGAAAAGCGAAAAACGAACCTCCTTATTTCCTGAATAGTTACTCCAAAACTGTACAACTCCAAAAGCTACCAATACAATTCCTAACCAGTATCCGTAAAAAACAGCTGTAATACCTAATGCTATTAAAACTCCATTTATAAAATACTTAAAGTTTTTTGTCAACTCTTTTTTCTTAAATAAAACAGCTGCAAATGGTGGTATTAAAAATAAGGCCACTATAATAGCTGCTATTAAAGCAAACGTTTTGGTAAATGCTAGTGGACGGAATAATTTTCCTTCTGCACCAATCATAGTAAATACCGGAATAAAACTAATAATAGTTGTCATTACTGCAGTTACAATTGCTCCTGAAACTTCTGCTGTTGCATTGTAAACAATTTGGTTAATGGATAGAGATTCCTCGTCACTCATACCTCGTTCTGTCGGAATGTCACTATTCTCTTCTCTCTTTTCTTTTCTCTCTAAATGACTTATGATATTTTCAGAGAGTATGACTCCAACATCTACCATGGTTCCAATAGCAATAGCAATACCTGATAAAGCCACAATGTTTGCATCTACACCAAAGGCTTTCATTGCAATAAAAACCATCAACACTGCCACTGGTAATAATCCTGATATTAATACAGAAGCTCGTAAGTTAAAGACCATTACAACAATTACTAAAATGGTAATTAGTATTTCTAGCGTAAGAGCTTCGTTCAACGTATCTAACGTTTCATGAATCAACTCTGTACGATCATAAAACGGAACAATCGTTAATTGAGAAGTGCTACCATCTTTTAACTCTTTACTTGGTAAACCTGCACTTAACTCTTTAATCTTTGCTTTAACATTGGTAATTACTTCTAAAGGATTCGCTCCGTAACGAGCTACTACTACACCTCCTACTACCTCAGCCCCTTCTTTATCTAAAATTCCTCTACGAGGTGCTGCTCCTAACGATACTTTTGCGATATCTTTTACTCGTATTGAAGTATAATTTTTAGCAGTGACTACAGCGTTTTCAATATCTGCTATTGACTTTACATATCCTAAACCACGAACTAAATATTCAGCTTGATTTATTTCTATCGTTTGCGCTCCAATATCTTGATTACTTTGCTTTACTGCAGCTACAACTTGTTGTAAACTGATATTGTATTGACGCATCAATTCTGGCTTTACGTCTATTTGGTATTCTTGAACATATCCACCTATCGAACTTACTTCAGATACCCCATTGGCTGATGAAAGCGCATATTTCACATAATAATCTTGTACACTACGCAACTCGTTTAAATCCCAACCTCCAGTTACCTTTCCTTCTTCATCACGTCCTTCTAATGTATACCAAAAAATTTGCCCCAAACCTGTTGCATCAGGGCCTAAAGAAGGACTTACTCCTTCTGGTAATAAATTATTGGGTAATGAATTTAGTTTTTCAAGAATTCGAGAACGACTCCAATAAAAATCTACTCCTTCATCAAAAATCACATAAATGCTTGAAAGTCCAAACATAGAAGAACTACGGATGGTTTTTACCCCTGAAATTCCTAATAAAGATGTTGTTAAAGGGTAGGTTATTTGGTCTTCTATATCTTGTGGTGATTGTCCATCCCACTTTGTGAAAACAATTTGCTGATTTTCTCCAATATCTGGTATGGCATCAACCGCGACAGGGTTCTTTGGTAAAAAACCTGTATCTAAATTAAATGGTGCATTCACAGTTCCCCATCCTACAAATACGACGAGTAATATAACTGCTACCAGTTTGTTTTCTATTAAAAATTTAATGCTTTTATTTAGCATAAAAAATGATTTTAAACAATTAAACATTGATGTTAAAAAAACATCGAATACGACAAATCATCCCATTGAACTTTTCAAAAGGAGAATTAGTTATTGTTTAAAATCATATTAAATATACTTCATCAAGTAACTGAATATCCTTGATGACCAGTGGAGGTGTATAATCTTTAAAAGGAATTACTTTATCGTGAATTCCTTCAAACAAATTAATATAACTATAGTAAAATGATGCTATAAAAACTTGTTGGTCAAAAGATAATTGATCAAAAGATGTATGTTTTAAAGTATCTTGTCCTTCCACTACAGAAGCTATATCTTGACAACAATTTTTCTTGATCACTGAGCATTCTTTAGGTTTTGATTCTTGCTTCATATCCATTCCGCAAGATTCTGCCTTTACAAAATAGCTTGTATCTACTAACATATCACCACAAAAGTGACTGTTAACGGTAAATGACATTGTAGATAACAACACTACAAAAGTCATTACAATAGATGCTATTTTATGAAATGCTTTTTTCATTTTACTCCACAAAAGTACAAAAAATTAATTTTCAAAAACTTAAACAATCCTTAAAACCATTTTTTGTATTTAAAATACCCTAACATTACTACTACTGTAAACAGAATAACACCCCACATTGCAAAGTATCCATTACGATACCTAAGCTCTGGAATGTACTCAAAGTTTGTACCGTAAATACCCGCTATAAAAGTAATAGGAATGAATACCACCGAAAATATCGTCAGTATTTTCATTATATCATTCAAACGATTGTTTACATTAGTTGAATATACAGTAAGTTGTTCACTCAACATACTTTTGTAATTTTCAACTGAATCATAACTTCGTTGAACCAGATCGTTTAAATCGTTAAAAAATGGTTGTTCTTTTTTAGTTATTAATTCAGTTTTTAAAGCTCTAAAACTGTTTATTGCCTCACGAGCTGGCCGTATTGCTTTTCTAAAGTAATTAAGTTCTATTTTGTATTTATTAATTTCTTGTAATGTATTTTTATGAGGTTGCAGTAAAATTTTATCTTCTAAATCTTCAACTTTCTCACCAAAAGTTTCCATTAAAAAATTGTAATTATCTACAATCACATCCAACAAACAGTATTTTAAATATGTTGCATTATAATTTCGTACTCTTCCTTTTTTATGACGTAGCCTTTCTCTTACGGGCTCAAAAATGTCGCCTTGTTTTTCTTGAAAAGTGAGTAGCACATTTTTTAATAAGTACATCGATATTTGCTCTGCCTCTAATTGATGCTTTTCTTTGTTTAAAAACAACATTTTAATACTTGTAAAAATATAATGCTCTTCAATATCAACTCTAGGCCTCTGGTCTGTATTCACTATATCTTCAAGAACAAGTGTATGAATATCAAACAACTCTCCTACTTTTCCTATCAGCTCAACATCGTGTAAACCATCTATATTAATCCAAAGTCTTTTGTATTTACTTATATAATTTTCAAGTTCATTTATGGTTTCTAGCGCTACTTCTTCAAGTTCATTTTCATCATAACCTATGAGTCGTATTCTAGTATTTTCTTCTTTTTGATTTCCTACAAAAACTGGACTTCCAGGAATTACATTTTTAGTATTTTTTTGTTTGGTTATAAACCTTGTCATCTGTTTAGTTATACGAGATTAAATAATTTGTAAAGTCGGGCTAAAATTATAAGTTCTGATTTATTTTTTCCAGCATATGAAGTAGAAATTTCATGTGATGCAGCTAATAAGTCGTGCATTACCTTTTTTGTGAAGTCCTCTTTGTGTGTTAAATAGTATCTCTTAAAGTCTTCATAAGCTTCTTCAGAAGTGACTTTTTCTTTAATCAATTCTCTTAGGGTTTCATAAATTAGTTCGCTATCAGATTTATTTTCTGATGTAGCCCAATTTAATTCTACTCTTTTAACAATACGCTTTTTTTCCTCTATGGTTATATTTTTATCGGCCATAGAAACGGCGTAAAACAAATTCGCTATATTTTTATAGAATTCTTCAGTAAATTTCATAGTTATGCTATTTCTGGTAAGATCAAGATAGGAATTTTACTGTTGAATGCCGATTTTTTTATTATATTTTCTTCTAACAAACGGTTAAAGAAATTATACTTGTGGTTTATTAAAACCAACAGTTCGCTTTCTGTTTCTTCAATATGTTTTTCAACTGTTAATGTTTCAGAACCTTCCCAATCTATTTTTTTATATGCTGTATTTACCCCTTGTAGCAGTGCTCTTAATTTCACTTTATTCCTCTGCTGATTCTCAGACAAAAAATTCTCTTCAGACAAGCATACAACCTCTAATACACATTTTTTAACTGTAGTTAAGTTAAGTAAAAACTGTAACTCTTTGGTAGTAAACAATCTTCTATAGTTTGTTGAAAACACTATTTGATGTAATGGTTTATACTTGTAATTCATAGGAACTACAAGTATTGGGCACTTATTAACTACATTAATCATTTTCATGGTATTTGTACCAATAAATGTTTCTGCCAAACTTTTTGCCCCTTTGGTACCCGCAATAACAACATCTATGTTCTTTTCTTTAATAGTGTTTGTAACTGCTTTTGTTAGTGAGTTAGACGCTACAATATACTCGTAATTAAAACTCGTATCTTCTCTTCTTAAAACCTCCATTAAATACTTTAACTCCTCTTCAATTTCATTATCCATTTCATTAAACCATTTTTCGTTTTCTTCATCACTCAACAGCTCTGAAGGTTGACTTATATATACATCTAATAAGTAAATAGTTACCTCAACACCTTTAAACAATTGTTTGGTATAGTTTAAGGCATTAATCGCTGCTTCAGAAAAATTATACGGTATCAAAATATTCTCCATAACGGTATACAACTATGATTATCAATCAAATATAATTTTTTATTTTGAGATATTATTTACAAAACCAGAAGTATATTTGTACAAAAAGAACTAAACATGAAAAATCGTTTTTTAGAATTGTCTTTACACAACCCTTTCTTACAATTCTTGCTTTTAATAGCATCCTTATTTTTTTTCATTCATGTTACCAAAAAACTAACAAGGTCTTACATTGTAAAAAATGCTATTGAACCTCATCGAAGAAAATTAATTTTAAACCTCAGCTATTTTTTATACTATACTTTAGCCTTATTTATTTCATTAATTATTTTTGGTATTAACTTTAAAGAAGTAATTGTTTTTGCTTCATCAATACTTGCTGTTTTAGGAGTTGGTTTTTTTGCACAATGGTCTATTTTATCTAACTTAACGGCTAGTATAATCTTATTTTTCTACCATCCGATGCGCATAGGTGACACTATCAAAATTATAGATAAAGATTTCGACTTACAGGGAGTTGTTAAAAACATAACAGGCTTTTATGTTCTGTTGTATATGCCCGAAGAAAAAAGAGAAATAACTATCCCTAACACGACTATTTTATACAAAGGAATTGAACTGATAAAAAAGCGAAACAACCCCTAAAACACTGTGGGTTAATTTTTTAAAAAAAATAAAAAAAAGTTTGTTGTATTAAAAAATAGTTTACATTTACCGCATCTTATTACATAAGTCAAAATGTTATGTTTTACTTATTTCGGCAATAACTTCTATGGGAAGATAGTGAGTTATTTAGTGTTTGAGAAGCACAACCGAAAAATTAAGGTTTCTTCCAACTTTCAATACTCTCTACCACTGAATTTTTATAAGCAGTGCGGTGATTGTTTAGCTTTAAGAGTCTAACTATTCATTTTATTTTTATTTAACAACTTGTTGCACAACAACAATATTTGTTATCTCTTTTTGTTTAAAAAAGTTTGGGCACCTGCCTTTACTGTTTTTTGAATGATTTTCTGTACCCAACATACAGCTACAACTAAAATAATAATGAATACTAAATATAAAGACTTAATAGAACAAACGTTTGATTTTCCCCAAGGGGAATTTCATACTGAAAACAACAATTTATTTTTTCACAACATTGATATGATGGAGTTAGTGAAGCAATACGGAGCACCGTTAAAATTCACCTATCTACCTAAAATATCAGAAAACATAAACAAAGCTAAAAACTGGTTTCATAAAGCAATAGAGAAACATAATTACCAAGGTAATTACAACTATAGTTATTGTACTAAAAGCTCGCATTTTAAATATGTATTAAATGAAGCGTTAAAAAACAATATACATATTGAAACATCATCTGCTTTTGACATTGATATTGTAAAATCGCTTAAAAAAGAAGGAAAATTAAGTGATGATGCTTATGTTTTGTGCAATGGTTTTAAACGAGATCAATACATTGCTAATATTGTAAGTTTAATTGATGGAGGCCATACAAACTGCATACCAATAATAGATAATTACGAAGAACTAAACTTGTTGCTTGACGAAACCAGAAGTAGGTTTAAGGTAGGAATTCGCATTGCCTCTGAAGAAGAACCTAAATTTGAATTTTATACGAGCCGTTTAGGAATTGGTTATAAAAATATTGTATCTTTTTACGAACGTGAAATCGCTAATAATCCTCAAGTAGAGTTAAAGATGTTACACTTCTTTATCAATACAGGTATTAGAGACAATGCTTATTATTGGAACGAATTATTAAAATGTTTACGAGTATATACTAAATTAAAAAAGGTATGTCCTACCCTAAACAGTTTAAATATAGGAGGAGGTTTTCCTATTAAAAACTCACTGGCATTTGATTATGACTATGAGTATATGGTAGATGAAATTATCAATCAAATAAACCTTGCTTGTAAAGAAGCTGGTGTAGAGGTTCCTAATATTTTTACTGAATTTGGTAGTTTTACTGTAGGGGAATCTGGTGGAGCTGTGTATGAAGTATTATATCAAAAAAAACAGAATGACCGTGAAAAATGGAATATGATTAACTCATCTTTCATTACCACCTTACCTGATTCTTGGGCCATTAATAAGCGTTTCATCATGCTTCCTCTAAATAAATGGAATCATAGATACGAACGTGTTTTATTAGGAGGGTTAACGTGTGATAGTGACGATTACTACAACTCTGAACAACATGTAAATGGTATATACCTGCCTGTATACGAAAAAGAAAGTCCGCTGTACGTAGGCTTTTTCAATACAGGAGCATATCAAGAAACCATAGGTGGTTTTGGAGGGCTACAACACTGTTTAATCCCCACACCGAAACATATACTAATTGACAAAAACGAGAATGGTGATTTAACCACCAAATTATTTAAAGAACAACAAAAAAGCGAAGAACTATTATCTATCTTAGGATACTAGTAAAAAATATCAAAATGAAAAAAAGAAATTACGCAGGAATACCTGACCAATATGCAAGATTAGAGAATGCTAAAGTAGTACTTATCCCTGTTCCTTATGACGGAACTAGTACTTGGCAAAAAGGAGCTGACAAAGGTCCTGAAGCTTTTTTAGACGCTTCAGAAAACATGGAACTATACGACATAGAAACTGATAGCGAAGTATATAAAGAAGGTATTTATTTAGCGGATGCAGTTACAGAAAACGCTTCTCCTGAAACGATGGTAGAGGCAGTACATGCAACAACGAAAAAATTCATCAATAAAAATAAGTTTGTTACCCTTTTTGGTGGAGAACATTCAATTTCTATCGGTACTATCCGTGCTTTTAACGAATGTTTTAACAACCTAACAGTACTACACATTGATGCGCATGCTGATTTACGCAAGGAATATGAAGGCAGTTCATGCAATCATGCTTGCGCTGTATATGAAGCGAGTCAAACAACTAACTTAGTACAAGTAGGAATTCGCAGTATGGACATATCAGAAAAGTCTTCTATGAACATGGACAAGGTCTTTTTTGCACACGATATGGCGGTAAACGAATACTGGATGGATGAAGTTATTGACCAATTAACAGGTAATGTTTTTATTACTTTTGATTTAGATGCTATCGATCCCTCATTATTACCAAGTACAGGAACACCAGAACCAGGAGGGTTGTTTTACTATGAAACCTTAGAATTTTTAAAGAGAGTATTTATCGAAAGAAACGTAGTAGGTTTTGACATTGTAGAATTATGCCCTAACGAAAATGAGAAGTCTTCAGACTTTTTAGCGGCTAAATTATACTACAAAATGTTGAGCTATAAATTTTCTTCTACTATGGAAGATGAAGAAGATTACGACGACGACGAAAGCTCACCTTTTAACAAATTAGCAAAGTTTAAAAGCGACGACGACGATTATTAAAATGCACCTACAAACAGTAGCATATCATCTTGAAAAGCGAATAGCACTGAGTGCTATTCGCTCACAGTTTGAATCGTATGAATTGGTAAAAAGAGAGCACTCTTTTTTACTATACAAAATCTCAAACAACTCATACATTTATATAAAAGAATATGGAAGTGTTGTTTTTATGAACTGTACAGATGATTTAACTAATCAAATTGTTAGTTTTTTAATTCCAAAAAAAACGTTGGTTATCAACAGCCTCCCTTCAGAAAAATACAATATTACTTTTTCTGATACGATAGAAGTTGATTTCGGAACTATTCAAATTAAAGAATTAAACGATGATGTGGCGCATATCATTATGCTTAACCTAGCACAATCGGTAGCGTTGATGAATTATGTAAATAAAACATCTGATTTACATGACAAAACATTAGTATATTCGAAGCAGTTAGAAAAAACAGGAAGTTTTAACCTTTCTAAAATTCAAATGAGAAAGTTTATCGGAAAAACGATGAATTTAAAAAATAACATTGCCGAAAACCTGTTTGTTTTTGACTCACCAAATGTTGCTTGGAACAACAAAGATTTGTCTGATTTAGATTACAAGTTAAAAGATGAATTAGATATTGTAAAACGTCATCAAGGAATTGAAAATAGTTTAAACGTAATTAAAGAAAATTTAGATTTATTCAACGATATACTACAACATAAATATAGCAGCATGCTAGAGTGGATTATTATCATTCTAATCCTTTTTGAAGTGGTCCAAGTAATTGTTGAAAAATCAATTTAAAAAATATATAATGAACAAACCTATAACCAATTTTATAGAAAAATACTTCCTACACTTTAATGCTGCAGCGCTAGTAGATGCTGCTAAAGGGTATGAAGCTCAATTAGAGCAAGGCTCTAAAATGTTAGTATCGTTAGCTGGTGCGATGAGTACAGCTGAGTTAGGTAAAATTTTTGCTGAAATGATTCGTCAAGATAAAGTCGATATTATTTCTTGTACAGGGGCAAACCTTGAAGAGGACATTATGAATTTAGTAGCGCACTCACACTACAAAAGAGTTCCTAACTATCGTGATTTAACTCCACAAGATGAATGGGATTTATTATTAAAGGGATTGAATCGTGTTACAGATACTTGTATTCCAGAAGAAGAAGCTTTTAGACGCCTACAAAAACATATTTTCAAAATTTGGAAAGATGCAGAAGAAGCTGGTGAACGTTATTTCCCTCACGAATACATGTACAAATTATTACTCTCAGGTGTTTTAGAAGAGTATTACGAAATAGACTTGAAAGATTCTTGGATGTATGCTGCTGCTGAAAAGAACTTACCTATTGTTGTTCCTGGATGGGAAGACAGTACTATGGGAAATATTTTTGCTTCTTATGTAGTAAAAGGAGAACTAAAAGCTGCTACGATGAAATCAGGTATTGAATACATGACCTTTTTAGCAGACTGGTATACTGAAAACTCTGAAAATGGCATCGGATTTTTCCAAATTGGAGGAGGAATTGCGGGAGATTTCCCTATTTGTGTAGTGCCAATGTTATATCAAGATTTAGAGAGAGAAGACACTCCTTTCTGGAGTTATTTCTGTCAAATTTCAGATTCAACCACTAGCTATGGATCGTATTCAGGAGCTGTTCCTAATGAAAAAATTACTTGGGGTAAGTTAGATATTGACACGCCTAAGTTTATTATAGAAAGTGACGCAACTATTGTTGCTCCATTAATATTTGCTTATTTATTAAAAATGTAACCTTATGAAGAGAGTTATTGTAGACTATGCTAAGTTAACTACTAATATTTTAGATTTATTAGTTGAGAGGTATCCTGATGGATATGATCATTCGGACATTATTTCCTTTAAAAATAGTAAAGGAGAAACGGTAAAAGCTGTAGAAGTAAATACTGAAGACACTCTTTTTTTAGTAAAAATAAGTTCTCAGCTACAACAAACAATGGAGGATCATGAAACTGATGATGACGATAATGACGATGATACTTTTGATGAAATCGAAATAACTGACGATTTTGATAATGAGTAAGTAGTAAATTGTATTTAAACCATGGCTTATTATAACTCACAACAAACAGTTACATTAGTCGGCGTTTATCAAGGATACACAAACGGCTATTATGTTTTCGAATTAGAAAACGGAGATATTATTGATTTTGAACAAATCAACAAAAAGAATCTTGAGCATTTAGATTTAAAATCTTCTGCTTACAAAAACAAAAACTTCGAAATCACCTACAAAGAAATTTTTGACGATGTAGACGACGAAGATCTTGTGATTTTTAAGTTGGAAAATTTACAATTGCTTTAAAAAACAAATCCCATTCTGTACAGAATGGGATGTTACTTTTATAAGATGTTTAGTATTGATTTATACTGATCTAAATCTATTTCACCACTGAAAATTTTTGTGGTTTTAGAAATAATTTCCTCTGCCTTTTCTTGTGAAAAACCAAGTTGAATAGCATACCTCAAAATTAACTTTAACTCAGCTTCATCTATTTGATGGTCTGAGTAAATTATTTTAAATAAATCTAACAAACGCTCTAATCTATCGTCTGTTTTTGCCTGTGGCACTACTGGATACTTTTTAGAGTTTTCTACTATTTCTTGATATTCTGCTTCTGTTATATCTAACTTTCTAGCAAATCGATTCACTAATTTTTCTTCTTCTTCATTTAAATCGCCATCAATAATCGCAAGATTAACAATAGCACTAAAATGTGCTACGTTATTTCTATGCTTACTTGACTCGTATAAATCTACAATACTCATAATTATTCTACTTTTTTTATTGATTGTAGTACAGGAGTTTCAATTTCATCGTCTGACACCTTATAATCATACGTAATTTCAAATACCTGTCCTACAAATTTATCTTCTTTTAAGTTATAAATTTTTAATATTTTATCTGATATAGTTTCAAAGCTAATTACATCTTCATCTCCCTCTTCGTTTTCATACGAAAAAGTATACCCATACTCATCATAACCTTGAAAAGTTGCTACAGTTTTTATAGGATCTATAAGTTTGTTTTGTTGAGTAGTAAATGCCAAACCTACCCCAACAAATAATATAAAAACTGTTTTTATAATCGTATTCTTCATTCTCTTTAAAATTTTAATTATCTACCTTTTTTATCTTGGATATTAACCACAACAAGTCCAAGTTTCTTTTAGCAAAGGCTACTTTTAGCTATGCTCGTGGTATTTAAAGAAAATGATGTTACATAGGCTTTTATTTTGCTGTTTCAGCTACTATAAAGATACATTATTTTTTACTCTTTTTTACTTAGCATTAATTATTTTTTAGTTAAAAAATCGAATAAAAAAGACCTTAAACTTTCGCTTAAGGCCTTTTCGTCTAACCAAACTTAGTATAAAAACTAACTACTACTATTTTTAGCCTTTTAAAAAAACTTCTCTTTGTAAGCTTCAAGCAAAAAAAGAGAAGTTATGCATTTAAGAGGCAATATCTTTAATCGAATTTTGTGCTGTTCTTTTGCTTACATTAGTATGACACTATAATTTTAAATTGGTCACTTAAAAGCATAAAAAAAACTCAAATTTTATTTTTGAGTTTTTTAATACAAGTATTTTCTAAGTACTATTCTGTGTTCTGGTATGGATTTGTCGTAATTTTCCACCAATAATTCTAGTATTGTCGGTGGTTCTTTTCCTATACTCTTTTTTGAACTGTATTTTGATACATAAAGATTAAACTGAGAATCTTTCTTTTCAAAAATTAAAAAATGTTCGTTGTTTAGTTCTGAAAAACTTATATCGTTGTCTTGAAATGCTCCAGAACTGTCTTTAAAAAATTCTGAAAATTCGTAATACCTAAAAACGTTCTCCATTCTTACACTATCTCTGCTGATAAACCTAACTCTAATAATTTAGAGCACCTTGGTTCTAAGTCTTTATACTCACCTGTTTTAACCGAACACTTCCCCTTATAATGTACCAAAATAGTACATTGCTCTGCTTGTTCTAGCGTATGGTCACATACAGTTACAAGGCTATCAATTACAAAATCAAAGGTATTTACATCATCGTTGTGTAAAACAATTTCATGCTTTCTTGTTTCATTTAATAAAACATCTAGCTCTTCTTGAATTTTTTCTATCGTACTCATTTGTTTTATTTTTGATATTGCAAAGCTACCCAATTATTTCTTTGTATGGTATCTTTTAATGTTAAACTGTACTTAGACACCTCATTATCAATCACTGGAATATCTTCACTATAAAACCCACTTAATAATAAAACTCCATTTTCAGTCAAACAGTTCGCATACGTTTGCATATCGTTTAACAAAATATTTCGGTTAATATTTGCTATGATTACATCGTATTTTTTTCCTTTTAATAAGGATGCATCTCCTTCATAAACTGAAATATGTTGACATGAGTTTCTCTCTACATTTTCTAAAGAGTTTTCATAACACCAAGCATCGATATCAATAGCATCGATAGGTTGTGCTCCTTTCATCTCAGCAAAAATTGCTAAAATCCCTGTACCACACCCCATATCTAACACCTTTTTACTTGCCACATCTAAATTAAGTAAATGTTGTACCATCATATGAGTAGTTTCATGATGACCTGTACCAAAACTCATTTTTGGCTCAATAACAATATCGTACTTCAAGTTCGGGTTTTCATGAAATGGCGCTCGGATGCTAACCAAATCGTCTACTTGAATAGGATTAAAATTCTTTTCCCATTCTGCATTCCAATTGGTTTGTTCTATTTCTTTGTGCTCGTATTGAATTGAAAACTCTTCTGATTTCAATACAAACACATTGTCTAAAATAGCTTCGTTCCAATCATCTTTTTGAATATACGCTACAACTCCGTTTTCATTTTCTACAAAACTTTCAAACCCTAAAACACCAAGTTCTGCTATTAAGATTTCAGTTGCTGGATCTTTCGGCACTACTTCAAAAGTATATTCTATATAAATATTATCCATTAAATTGATTTAATTATTGCTGCAAAATCTTCAGCTTTTAACGCTGCTCCACCTATTAAACCTCCATCGACATCTGGCTTAGAAAAAATCTCTTTAGCATTTGCAGGTTTTACACTTCCTCCATATAAAATTGAAATGGTATCAGCTGTATCTTTCCCATATTCTTTCGCAAAAAGTTCTCTTACAAAAGCGTGCATTTCTTGTGCTTGCTCCGGTGAAGCTGTTTCCCCTGTTCCGATTGCCCAAACAGGCTCGTACGCTAAAATAATGTTTGCGAAGCTCCCCTTTTGAAGGTGGAACAATGCTTTTTTTAGTTGGTTTTCAACCACTTTAAAGTGATTCTCAGACTTTCTATCTTCTAGTAATTCTCCAAAACAAAAAACAACTTCTAATCCATTACCTAAAGCAGAATCTACCTTTTGTGCCAATAACGCATCTGTTTCGCCAAAATACTCTCTACGCTCAGAATGTCCTAAAATTACGATGTTTACACCAAGATTTATTAACATATCTGCAGAAACTTCTCCGGTAAATGCGCCATTCTTTGATTGGTGCATATTTTGCGCAGCTACTTCTATGATTGACTTTTGGGTCTTTTTTACTGCTGATTGTAAGTTTACAAAACTAGGAGCAATCATTACTCTGGTACCTTTTTCTATACCCGCTTTTACTTCTTTCTTTATTCCTTTGATTAGTTCTTTTGCTTCATCAAGGTTTTTATTCATCTTCCAGTTACCTGCAACTATTTTTTGTCTCACGTGTATTATTTTTTCTGGTTATTGATTTTGTGTTTGCAAAATTACATTATTTCTAGGCTTTGACGAATTAATTTATCGCTGGCTTTTGTAGCATCAAACACCATGATTTTCCCATTCTCATCAATTACTAAAAATCTTGGAATCCAATTTAAGTCTAAAAACTTACCAAACTTTCCTTCCCAACCCGATTGCATAAAGTAATGGTCTCCTTTTATTTTTAGACGCATAATGGCATTTTTCCAATCTCTCGTATTTCTATCTAAAGACAAAAAAACATAAGCTGCTTCTTTATATTCTTCCTGAATATGTTGCACTTCGGGAATACTTTTTAAACAATCTGGGCACCAAGAAGCCCAAACGTCTATTAATATCTTTTTCCCTTTGTGCTTTTTTAAAATTTTATTAAAAGGAGTTTCATTTCCTTCTGAAGAAATAAAAACATCCTCTAAAGCTTCTCTCGAAAACTTACCTGGGTTTTCTTTTGAGCAACTTAACATGCTTATTCCAATAAAAACTATGAGTACTATTCGCTTCATTCTACTGTGTCTTATTTTGAAGTTTATCTGATACTTTTGATGCTTTATATACCTTAATTTTTCCTTCTTCATCTATAATTAAAAACCTTGGAATTGTTTTTAAGTTTAAGAATTCACCAAGTTCCCCTTTTCCTTTTTTGGGAAGGTAATAATGTTGTCCTTTTACAAAAATGCTTTCTAAACCTCTTTTCCAATCATGGTATGAATGGTCTACTGATACAAAAACATACGTAAGTTCTGGGTTTTTCTTCTGAAACAGTAAAACATCTTCAAAGCTACGTTGACTATAAGGACAATAACTTGCAAAGATTTGTATGAAAATTTTCTTCCCTTTATGTTGTTTTAAGACTTCCTTAAATGAAGTTGACTTTCTTTCTAGAGTTAATAATTCTTCATTCAAAGATGTTTGAGTAAAATGTTTGGGCTGAAAAACAGCACAACTTGACAAAAAAACTATGGCAATTAATAGACCGAATTTTCTCATTTTATTGTAACCTTATTCTTGGATCTAACCAACTGTATAAAATATCTACTATTATATTAATAATTATAAACAATGTAGCCACGACTAAAACAGCTCCCATAATTACGGGCAAATCAAGCGTATTTAGCGAGTTTACTATTTCTTTTCCTAATCCGTTCCAGTTAAAAATATATTCCACAAAAACCGCTCCAGCCAACATGGAAGCAAACCATCCAGAAATTGCTGTTATTACTGGATTTAACGAGTTTTTTAAAGCATGCCTTTTAATTACTTGGTACAGTGTCAACCCTTTTGCCTTAGCTGTTCGAATATAATCTTGACTCAAGGTCTCTAACAATGAATTTCTCATCAACTGGATTACAACCGCTAAGGGGCGAATTCCCAATACTATTGCTGGTAACACCAAGTTCTTCCATTGAATGTGCATTCCTTCACCAAAATCATCCACTTCATACAAACTCCCTGTCATTTCTAAGTGAGTGTATGTATGCAATACAAACCCAAAAAACCAAGCAAACAATATAGCTGAGAAAAATGAGGGTACACTCATTCCTAAAGTACTAACTACTGCTATGAGTCTGTCAAAAAAGCGATCTTTAAATAAGGCCGAAAAGATGCCTAAAACAATCCCTAAAAGCAAAGCAATAGTTATGGCAACTACTGCCAAAATTGCTGTATTGGGTAAAGTTTCTTTAATCACTTCGGATACATTTTTCCCATTTTTTTGAAATGATTGGCGTAAATACGGAGTTTTTACAACCACCCCTGTATTTCCCATAGAAAATAAAAGATAAGCATCGTATTTATCTTCTGACAAAAAAGTATAATTTTCTTTATTCTTACTGTGAAAAGACAACGGAGAAACATCATTCAAATAATACAAATACTGAGTAAACACAGGTTTATCGAATCCGTATTTTTTTCGTATATTTTGTAATTGTTCTGTGTCTTCTCGCTGATCTAACATCATACGAGCAGGGTCACCTGGTAAGATATTAAACAGTAAAAATATTACAGTAACTACCCCTAACAGTGTTAAGAATCCGTAAAAAAATTTGTTAACGATATATTGAAACATATATAACAAAGATAACAGAAACTGCTAAATTTATGTACTTTTGCCTAACTTTTACAACAACACATGACAACACAACAACTTGTATCAGAAATTCAAAAAAAGAAATCGTTCTTATGTATTGGACTGGATGTTGATTTAGATAAAATCCCACCCCATTTACTTCAAGAAGAAGATCCTATTTTTGCTTTTAATAAAGCTATTATTAATGCTACTCACCATCTTTGTGTAGCATATAAGCCTAACACTGCTTTTTATGAAGCGTATGGTATTCAAGGATGGAAATCTCTTGAAAAAACGATTAATTACCTAAACGAAAAATATCCTGAAATTTTCACCATTGCAGACGCTAAACGTGGAGACATTGGTAATACCAGCACCATGTATGCAAAAGCTTTTTTTGAAGATTTAGCTTTTGACTCAGTAACAGTTGCTCCGTATATGGGGAAAGATTCTGTTGAACCTTTTTTAGCTTTTGAAGATAAGCATACCATTATGTTGGCTTTAACCTCTAATCAAGGTGCTTTTGATTTCCAGACGCTAAGCGTCAATAACAAAGAACTTTATAAAGAAGTTCTTGAGGTATCTAAATCTTGGAAAAACTCACAAAATTTAATGTATGTAGTTGGTGCTACTAAAGCTGAATATTTAGCGGATATCAGAAAAATTATTCCTGAGAGCTTTTTATTGGTTCCTGGAGTTGGTGCACAAGGAGGAAGCTTAGAAGAAGTTTGTAAGTACGGAATGACCAATAATACCGTGGGCTTATTAATTAATTCTTCACGTGGGATTATTTATGCTTCTAGAGGTAGTGATTTTGCAGAAGCTGCAGCTACAAAAGCTACAGAACTACAACAACAAATGAAAAATATTTTAAACTAAAAAAAGCCAAGGTTAATGACTCCTTGGCTTATAATTAACTCAAAGAACTGCATTAAATGAGAACAAAAATTTAATGCAATTGGCTTCTCGTTCTATTCACAACTCTTTTAGTTTTGATCACTTGGTGTTATGTTTGGGTTTGCATTAATTTCCGCTTGAGGAATTTTAAAGATCCAATCATCATTTAAAGAAGGTTTTTGTACTTGATAAGCGCCTTGATAAAGTACTGCTGAAGCTCCAGAACCTCCATTGGCTCCGTGATCTATTCCTTCATCCCAACGGATTTTATCTGTATATCCAAAACCTTCTCCCCATAACTCTACTGCTCTTTGAAACTTAATATGGTTCATTAAAGATTCTTGTGTATTATAAATAGTTACATCATAAGCACTATCACGCTCTTCACCTAGAGGTTTTAATGCATTTTGAGCTCCTATCACATCGTTCATCATTGCTCTTGCTTCAGCTTCTATTAAATACATTTCTGAAGCACGCATATATATTATATCGTCAGGATCAATAGAACCAGGATTCTTATTTTTCAATTTAAAGTGCATATATGGGTGTTGGTTAAAACTATTTGTAATACCATATTCTGCGTTTATTTCTGCTCTTCTGGCATTATAAGCAACTAAATCCCCTACATAATTAGGGTCTCTTGGTAATCCTGTATCAGAGTCAAGACCACCTTGATTATTTGAAGCCGAAAAGTTTGTGTTAGGTGCATCTATAATAAATACACCTTTTCTATAATCTGTATCAGGAATTGCATCCACTATCCTTCTGTCAGCTATTTTAGGATTATTTCTAATTTGACTTCCATTAAAAGTATTGCTAGCTAGATAAAAATAAGAACGAAAGAATGTTGTTTCCGTTTGAATAACATTACTTCCCCAAATAACTTCAGAAAGATCATTTGTGTTAAATCCTGATTTCCATTCTGATTCATTCATTAACGGATAATTTTGACGTGCTATTACAGCAGCATCTGCTGCTGTTTGCCAATCTCCTTTAGAAAGAGCCCATCTAGCTTTCAATCCATAAGCGACCTCTATATTTAACTGCGATTTTACTTCTGCCCCTCCTGATGCTCTTGATGCCCCATTTTCAAAAGCACTAATCGCAGCATCCAAATCTAGTCCTATTTGATTATAAATCACTTCAACTGTTGATCTTGGCTCACTAGTAAAAGGAGACTCTGAAGAAAAAAGCAAAGGCACACCAGGATCTGTACTAGGAGTACCTATCAAATACCCCCTACCATAATGCTGTACTAAAGACAAATAAGCATAAGCTCTATAGGTATAAGCCTGTCCTAAAATTGTATTTAATGTTGGGGTTTCTGTTAAACTACCTTCTAAAATTCCATTAATCAATAGATTTGCATGTAAGATTATATTATATCTATGATACCACAGTAATTCATTTGTAAGCGATGTTGGTTGGGTATGTGAGTTCCATTGCATTTCAGTTCTCCAACCTAAATTATTAGCATTAGCACTATGAATTAGTCCTCCTGATAAATTATCTCCCAATGGTATCCAATAGTGATTTCCTGCTCTTTGAGAATCTCCTCCAGGAAATATATTTTGCGACTGAGAATACAATCCTCTATGCACTCCATTTAACACTAACTGCATGTTTGTTTCATTAGCTAATGCATCAGCTGCAGAAATAGCATTGGTTGGGGTTCTTTCAAGAAAGTCTTCTTTACATGCTGTTGCCGAAATAAGGGTAACAGCTATTAATAAGTATTTTAATTTATTTAACATAATGATTTTTTTTAGAATGAAACGTTTATACCAAAAGAAATAATTCTTGGCGGAGAGAAATCATCGCCAGATGGCGTTCCTGCTAAATTATACTGAGGATCTAAGCCTTTTCTCTTACTCTTTAAGAAAAGGTTTTCTCCGGATAAATTAAATCTTATATGGTCCATTTTAAGAGACTCTACAACTTTTTTATCCAATGTATACCCTAAGTTGACATTTTTTAATGCCCAAAAAGACGCATCAGTTAAAAACCTGTCTGATTGAGTTCTAACCAAATCTGGATTTCCATTTTCTAACCTCGGAACATTTGTTATATCTCCGGGTTGTCTCCATGCATTTAATATATCTGGATGTAAAGACCTTCCGTAGCTTCCACTGTGCATCATGGAAGAGTATGCATTATCTAACACTTTTCCTCCAACACCATATGTTATTAAAAAATCAAAAGTGAAGTCTTTGTATGTCATTTTATTCAACACAGAACCTAAAAGATCTGGCACAGAAGAATCTCCTGTATAGGCTCTTTCTGTATCCTGCCAATCATTGGTTGTTTCATGGTTTCCATTTGCATCTAAAACAGGAACACTTTCTCCATTTTCATCTTGTTCGTACATATAAAACAATTGATCTCCATTAGCTGGGTCTACACCTGCTGTTCTTAATAAGAAATAATCAAACCTAGACCTGCCTTCAGCCCAACGTTTTGAGCCATTTATAAATGGATCTGGTAATTTTGTGATTTCATTTTTAAACGTGGAAGCTTGAAGTGTTAAGTCCCATTTAAAACTCTCTTTATTAAAAAGATGGGCTGTGAGGCCTACTTCCCATCCTGAATTAAACATATCACCTGCATTTACTGGAACTTCATTTAATCCATTACTAGGTGCAATAGGCAAAAGGTAAAGTAAATCTGTAGAATTTTTTTTATAATACTCAACAGAACCATCTAAAAAGTTATTGAAGAGTGCAAACTCCAGTGCTATATCAAAATTCTCTATGGTTTCCCATTGTAAATTAGCATTCCCTATATCTGTAAAAATAATGGCAGGATTAGCTGCATTGGACGTTATTGAAAAACGAGCTTGTGACAAATACGAATCTAACAGATCATCATTCCCTACTTCTCCATAAGAAGCTCTTAATTTTAATCTATTTATAAAAGAGATCTCTTTTATAAAGCTTTCTTGGTCAATACGCCAAGAAGCACCAACAGAGTAAAAAGTACCCCATCTTTTGTCCATATCAAATACAGAAGATCCATCACGTCGAACAGAACCACTAAAATAATATGTATTGGCATAGTTATAGTTCGCTCTAAAAAAATAGCCTTCAATTGCTTTATCAAAAGTTGCCCCATCTAAATCTACAATATTTGAAAAGTTAGCAAATTCAAAAATTCCATTAGCTGCTTGTATGGTGGCCAATCCTTGTAAATTAGAAAAGCTTCTTTCAAAACTCTCATGCCCTGCAAGTAATTCTAAGTTATGGTGGTCAAAATTTTTAGCATAAGTTAAAATTTGATTGAAATTTTCTACTTCTCGTCGTCCACGGGCTTCACTTAACCTTCCATCTGGCTGAGCATCTCCTATGATTGCATTTTCATATTCCTTTTCAAACAACTCGTTAATATCTCTACCATAAGTAACTTTAAAATTAAGCCCTTCAAAAAGTTTTATATCTCCATAAAATCTAAATCCATAAGTATTATCTTTATCACTTTCGTTATTCAGCAATAATTCTTGAAGTGCATGGCGACCTTGGTTGGTTGGTCTTGAACCTATATTGTACTCCGGAAAACCTTCTCCTGAATCAAAAACTAGGTTTCCAAATTCATCTCTTACAATATTCCCTTGTAAATCATTCACGTATACTGGATAAACAGACCCCATGCCCAATGCAAAACTAAATGGATTTACAATACTCCCCGTTCCTGCAGAACTTGGTCCTCTTGCTTCAGTTATAGCAATATTAGCACTTCCTCCTATTTTAATACTCTTACTAACATCAAAATCAGCATTTAATCTTGCCGTTATCCGTTCAAATCCAGAGGTTACCACATAACTCTCTTCATCTAAATACGAAGCTGAAAAGTACACTGTATGATCCTCACCACCTGCTGATATCCCTACGTTATAGTTATTTCTAATCCCCGTTTGTTGAAGTTCATCAAACCAATCGAGACTCTTATATATAACACGTGCATTAGGATTTAACTTCCCATCTACTCCAACAATTTGATCATTTAGTACATTGAACGGATTATACCCTAACTGGTTGTAAATATTAGCACTAGCAAATGCTGCATCTCCTCCACCAGCACTAGAGTTCTTCAATGCCTCCCACATAGTTTCATAATACTGGCCTGGTGAGACTTGATCGTATATTTGAATCCCATTTGTTACAACTCCAGATTGAGCTGTAAGACTGACTTTTACTCCGCCCTTTTTTCCTTTTTTGGTGGTTATAATTACAACTCCATTAGCTGCTCTGGAACCATATAATGAGGTAGACGACGCGTCTTTAAGCACTGTAAAAGACTCTATATCTTCCTGGTTTATTGTATTTAGCTCTCCTTCATATTGAATACCATCTACTATAAACAATGGATCTGTATCTCCATTGAGTGTACCAACACCTCGAATTATAATATCAGGAGATGCTCCAGGCCCTGCGGAAGATGTAAATTGTATACCCGTTGCTCGCCCCTCTATAGCCGCAATTGGAGAAGTTACATTACGAGTAGCTAAATCTTTTACACCTAAAACACTAGCTGAACCAGTAAATGCTTCTTTAGTAGTTGTACCATAAGCCACCACTACTACCTCATCTAGTAAATTAGTATCTTCCTCCATTTTAATACTTAAAACTGCAGTAGTTCCGACCGTTCTTTCGACGGTTTTGAGTCCTACAAACCTAAACACAAGTATGTCTCCTTGGTTTACTTTAATGGCATACTTCCCATCAAAATCTGTTTCAACACCTCGGCTAGTACCTTTAACTACTATACTAACACCTGGTAAGGGTCCCGTTTGATCAGTTACTGTTCCTGTAACTGTTTTTTCTTGCGCTGAAATCGTCATGCTTATTAGCGCAAACATTAACATTAGGTAATTTTTTAACCTCATAAATTAAAGATTTAAAACCTAAGGTTTTTTCTTTGGAGAGGTTCTTTTGGGAGGTTGCGCTGATGGGTTAAGTCAAAACCTTAAGAAGATTAGAAATTTAAAATTACAAAAAAAATGCTAAAAACCAATTATTTAACATTTAAGAGCAAAAAGTACATAAATACATAAAAAATAAAAAAGTCAAGGTTAATGACTCCCTGACTTTATAATTAATTCAAATAATTACACCAATGAAAACAAAGTTGGTATAAGTTGACACAAATGTATGAAGCTTCCCTCTCCCCTTTTATAACTTTGATTTGAATTGCCATTTTTTTGAACTGAAAAACTACTACTTTAACATGAAAAGGGCTGAGTTTAAAACTCAGCCCTTTCTTTTTAGGGGAATGCGTATTCCAATAAGAAAATTATTTTACCTAAAGGAATTAATTTATAAAGGGATTGTTTTGAACTTCAGATTGTGGAATTTCAAGAACTAATCTATCATCATTATAAGGTATAGATTCTCCTGTTAAATATGCATGGTTAGAACCTCTTGTTAATGTTGCTTTATTTCTTTTTAACGCAAAGAAACTTTTTCCTTCACCCCAAAACTCTACTCTTGTTTGTAAATAGATTTCATCTAGTAAAGCTTGACCTGATAAAGCATCTATATAAGCATACTCTGCAGCATTCTCATATCTCTCTGACAACAAGTCTTTTATACGGTTTTTAGCTTCTACTTCCAATCCTTCTTTAGCTGCCATTTCTGCTGATAATAAGTACATTTCATCAACTCTCATATAAATATAATCTGATTCTATATTTCGTTGACCTCTGAATTTTTTAGCAGAGTGGTAAAACTTATTTATAGGCATTAAATAGCTTCCTGAAGTTGCATCACTATCAAACTGCGTTTTTCTAATATCGTTATCGTTTATAGAGTTAAACAGACCTAAATCTATTTGTTTTAAATCTCCAAACGACTGGTAGCTAAATGTGTAATAATCCATTTGCCCCCACCATGATACTAAATCTAATCCATTGTCTATGGTAATGTCAACACCCCACATCCAACTTGGATTTTCAGCAACACTATTAAAACCTCCTGTTACTCTTTCTTTAGAAGTTAACGGGAATCCTCCTTCATTTATAACTTCTTCTGCTAATTTTCTAGCATTAGTATTATCAGTTCCAGTACCTCTTGAAGCATATACATAAGCTAATAAAGCCTTAGCTACATGCTTGTTTATTTGGTATGTTTCTTCTCTGTTATACGATTCTAAAAGAGTAATTGCTTCCTCTAAATCTTTTACCATTAACTTATATACTTCTTCTGTAGTACTTTGTGGTTGTGCATCAGAATTAGCTTCTGTATAGATAGGTAAGATTTTTGATGTAGGTGTATACTCAGGAATATACAATTGAGTTAAATAGAAATATCCATAAGCTCTTAGCGCTTTCGCTTGTCCCATTTGCTCTCTATTGGCATCTGTAATTACAGCATCATTACCCCCTAAAGACCTAATTACCAAATTACTAGAGTTGATTATTCTATAATAATACCTCCAAGCCATATAATTTGGCTTAGTAAATGTAAAGTCGTTAGTAGCGATTAATTGCGCTATGCTACTATACCTATTATAAACATTTTGAGCAAGAGCTAAATCTCCAGATAACATGTCGCTAATAACATCATATGCTTTTTGTCCATAATCTTCATGTGAACCTGGTAATCCTCCTGTTTCAACTTGTAACATTGTTTCATAAATACCTCTTAAGGTACCATTTAAAACACCTGGATAAATCTTTCCTGTCTCTGATACGTCTTCAACAGTAACGTTTTCAGTAGGGCTTTCCTCTAGAAAATCATCACTACAGCTTATTGAAAGAGCTACAACTGCCCCTAATAATATTGGTTTTATATATTTTCTCATATTGTTTTAAATTTAAAATTTAGCTCTTACACCAAAAGTTATTGTAGATAATGGTTGATAACGGTATACGTCAGACGAACCTGTTTCCGATGTCATCGGATTAAATCCATTTCTAGCACTTAATAAAAATAAGTTGTCTCCTGCTACCCATAAGTTTAAAGATTTAACTCCTGAATTCTCTATAAAACTACTTGGTATAGTATATCCTAATCTAACATTGCTTAAAGCTAAATAGTCTGTTGATGTTATAAAACGTGAAGAAACAGAGTTTACTTGAATGTTTCTATCACTAATTAATCTTGGTACACTAGCAATGTCACCTGGTTGTTTCCAGCTATTTCTTATATCTGTATGCCAGTTACCTGATCCAACTTGTCCGTTATCCATTAAGCTAGCATATACATTATCGTAAGAGTGACCTCCTAAACTATAACCAAACAACGTGCTTAATGTAAAGTCATGTACTTTTGCATTTAATCTAAATGCTCCTCTAACTTTAGGTATAATAGACTTGTTTATATACTTCTGAGTAGCGTCACTATAAGTGCTTGTTGTAGTTTTACTAATTGCATTCTTTGGAAATTGGTTTTTGTATTCTGCTAAACTTCTAATTCCTTCACCATCATCTATCGTTCCATTATTATTAGCATCGTGATAGTACTGGTTCCAAAGAGGAGCTCCTGTTTGTGTGTCTACTCCAGCCCATTCTCTCATGTAATAATCAAAAAGACCTTTTCCTTTAGCTCTACCAAAACTTCCTGCGATATCTAAAAATTTTCTTTCTCCAGTTGCTGGATCGATAGGCATTTCAGTTAGTTCACTATTAAACATTTCTCCATTAATACCAAAATCTAACTTATAGTTTTCTTTTTCTATTAAATGCGCTGTTAAGTCAAATTCAACTCCTGAGTTTCGTAATGTACCATCATTTACATCAACAAGACCATTACCTGACGAAGGAGGTAATCTTCTTTCAAAAATTAAATCTTCCGTATTCTTTATATAATAATCTACAGATCCTTCTAGCTTATTATTTAAAACAGTAAACTCTAATCCTGTTTGGAACATTTTAGAAGTTTCCCATGTTAAATTAGGATTTTGTATTGCATTAGGTCTTAATGAAATTTGACCTCCTAAGTTACCTATAGTATAACTATCTCTACCAGAGTAAATATCAACCCCTGCTTGATCTCCTAAAATACCATAACTCGCCTTAAACTTTAAAAAGTTGATAAAGTTGATATCAGAGATAAAGTTTTCTTCAGATAAAACCCATGATGCTCCTAAAGACCCAAAAGTTCCCCATTTGTCTTTAGCAAATCTAGAAGACCCATCACGTCTTATAGCTCCAGAAAGGTAGTATTTTCTTTTGTAGTTATATGATACTTGTCCAAAGTAACTTTCTAAAGCAGATCTAGTACTGTAACCTGTTGGAGGCGAAGAAACTACCACATAGTTATTAGGATCTTTTAACCCGTTTTGTAAATTAACAACTCTATTTTTACTTAAGGTACTAATTTGGAATTCAGACTGATTAGTTTCGTGTGCTACTAAAGCAGAAAGGTTATGGTTTCCAAAATTCTTGTTATATCTAAAAATATTTAAGAAGTTCTGAGTTAAAACACTTTCGTTTTCTTTGTATAAAGTTCCTCTTTGTTGTACAGCAAAGCCATAGAATGGATTCTGAACTTCATTATAAATTTGGCTGTAATATTGAGCTCCATATTGTGTCTCAAACTCTAAGCCATCTAAAAGAGATACTTTAAATGAGAAATTACCATTTAATGAGTGACGATCAGAACCTATAAAATTATGTTGAGCATTTCCTAAAGCATTGGTACCTCCACCAAAACCTCTGTCTCTATAATCGTATTGATTTCCTCCATATTTAGGGTCTTCTACAAAATCACCATTTGCATCACGTAAAAATAAAGGATAAATAGATGGAATATTATCTACGTACCAAAAAATACTTCCTGAGTCATCAGACTGTCCGTTTTCGATAGATTTTCCTAAAGTATATCCAACATTTGCTTTTGCTGTTAACCATTTTGCTGGTTTGTGAGTAATGTTTAATCTTGACGCATATCTTTTATACCCTGAATTGATAGAGTATCCTTTATCATCTAAATAACCAAAAGAGCTAAAGTACTTAGTATCTTCATTCCCTCCACTCATTTTAACGTTTGCCTCAGTTCTTATAGAAGATTGAAAAGCATAATCTCCCCAGTTTTCTGGAGTGTACTTTCTTGATAACCCAGGTCTTACTTTTCCTGTAGCTGGATCTATTATTTGAGAAACATCATTAGTAGTAAAATAATTAAAAGCATTACTAATTCCTCTTCTTGAATCAAATAAATTTTGATTTGCATAAGCTGCTCCGTCTATGGTTGGGTCAATATCTAAACCTCTATTGGCCATTGCATGCCAAGACAACTCTAAATATTCATCTGGAGATTTTATAACATCATACCTTGGTAATAACTGAAAATTAACCCCTGTTTTTAAATCAACTTCTACAGATGTTTTTCCTGATTTACCAGACTTTGTTGTAATCATAATTACACCATTTGCTCCTCTAGAACCATAAATAGCAGTTGCCGAAGCATCTTTTAATACTGTTGTAGAAGCAATATCTGAAGGGTTAATAGAGTTTATTGATCCTGAAAAAGGAACTCCATCAACTACATATAATGGATCTCTACTTCCATTCACAGAACCAAAACCACGAATACGAATAGTTGCTACAGTACCTGGTTGTCCTGAGGTATTGATTACATTAACACCTGCAACCTCACCTGCTAAAGCTTGAGACACATTAGAAACACTTTTTGCTTCTAAAGCTTCTGCTTTTACCACTTTTGCCGTACCTGTAAAAGATTGTTTGGTTGTTGTTCCATAACCAACAACTACGATTTCGTCTAATATGTTACTGTCTTCTTTCATTAAAACATTTAGTTCTGAAGCTGCTCCTACAGTTCTTTCTGTTACTTGCATTCCAACGAAACTAAAAACTAAAACATCTCCTGTCTTTGCTTTTAATGAATACTTTCCATCAAAGTCAGTTTCAGTACCTATGGTCGTACCCTTTAAAATTACATTTACACCAGGCAACGGCCCTGCACTATCAGACACCACTCCAGTGATTTTTTTCTCCTGTGCACTCATATTCAGTAAAAAACCAAAAAAGAAGAATACACAGATTACATTTTTCCAATGTAGATTCATAAATTATTAAATTTTTATTAATTAACAGTTGTAAATCTAAAGGCTATAAGTTTTTGTTAACACTCATTTGAAGTTAACAACCTTTATTTTGATGTGAAAAAACAATTTTAAGAAGTCGGCAACACACACCCCAAAAACAGCTAAATGTTAATTAATGTTAATTTTTTTAAAAAGCCCCTATTTTAATAGAATTCTAGAGGGCTTCTTCTTTATTTTTGCGGCTCGTTTTATTTAAATAATAAGTAAGCAAATCCCTTCTATTTACTAATTAAAATCAGACTATAAACTTTAACAAATAATTAAAGTTTCTAATATTTATTTAACTAAACTTTAATAAATTAAAAGTTAGGGTATCTCCTAGTTTTAACTGTTATAGCTACAAGAAAACAAAATGTATATGAAAATATCAATTCTAATCGTTGACAACGAACAAACTGCTAGGTCAAGATTTAAAAAATTAGTCAATGACTATAGTTTTATGGAAATTGTAGATGAATGCTCTAATGGTTTAGACGCTATAGAAAAAATAAATATTTTACATCCTGATGTAGTTTATCTTGATACAAAAATCAACAATATGACAGGGTTTGATATTATAGAAAAGATAACCTTACCTAAAAAACCTATTTTTATTTTTACCGCTTCTTCTAATGAACATGCAGTAAAGGCTTTTGATTATTTTGCTTTTGACTATCTTTTAAAACCATTAGAAGAAGACAGGTTTTATGCTTCAATAAAAAAGGTTATAGATTATAAAAAAATAGAAAAGCTTTCAAGCTTGGATAACATTTTAGACCTTGTAAAAGAAAACACTTCTATTGAAATGCCTGTAAAAGGTACTAAGATTAATATCAAATCGGGGAATAAGATAATTTTCTTGGAACGAAATACTATTAAATACATTTCTGCTTCTGGATATTATGTAGAAATTTTTACTACGGATAACAAAAAATACTTACTGCGAGAATCTTTATCTAGTATTATCAAAAGATTAAATTCTAACTTATTTATCAGAATTCATCGATCAACTATTATTAACTCTAATTTTATTGATGAAATTATCACTTCTAACTATGGTGAAACAGATGTAAAAATTAATGACAACAAAACATTCAGAGTAAGCAAAAGCTATAAAAAAGAATTTCAGGAACTTATGGGGGTTAAATAATACCTCTTTTTTTTTGATTCCTTACTTTTGCTTGTATGAGTATTGAAAAAAAGTATAAAAGAATAGTTTCTTTGGTTCCTAGTCAAACAGAACTTTTAGTTGATTTAGGGCTTGAAGATTGTATTGTAGGACTAACTAAATTTTGTATTCACCCTAAGCATCTTTTAAAAACCAAAACAATTGTTGGCGGGACAAAAAATATAAAAATTGATAGGATTAAAAGTCTTCAGCCTGATATTATCTTATGCAATAAAGAAGAAAATACCAAAGAAATTGTTGCCGCTTGCCAGCAAATAGCATTTACTCATGTTTCCGACATTTTTACACTTTCCGATTCTTTAGAGTTAATTTCTCTTTATGGGAGTTTTTTTGACAAGCAAGTTGAAGCTAAAAAAATGATTGATGAATTGACATCAAAAATAAGTGATTTTAAAAGGTTTATTACAAATCAAAACTATAAAAAAGTAGCTTATTTTATCTGGAGAGACCCTTGGATGGTTGCAGCAAACAACACGTTTATAAACCATCTGTTAGAACTAAACAAGTTTGTTAATGTTTATGCCGATGAAAAGAGGTACCCTGAAGTTAATATAAAAGAACTTCAAAATAAAAAGCCAGCATTTATTTTATTATCCTCTGAGCCTTTCCCTTTTAAAGAAAAACATAGTACCGAAATAAAAAAGCACATAAAAGATGCATCACCTATCTTAGTTGACGGTGAATACTTCTCTTGGTATGGTAGTAGACTGTTAAAAGCTTTTGATTACTTTAAGGAATTACACAACAGGATTTGACATATCTTCATCTAAATATTTTATTCTATTTAGCTTTTCCAATATCTTCATTGCTTTGAATGCTGAGCGATCACTTTTACACTCATCTTCATACTTATAATCATTAGCTGTCTCAACCAATCTACGATATCTTTCTTCAAGATGTTTTCTATATCTTCGTAATTGATTAATTCTTGACATTTCTAAATTGGGTTAACACGGATTATAAATATACATATTTATTTGATTTACAACCACATAAAACAACAATTAAATATAAAATGGGGAAAACACCCGTAATTGCCACCTACCAACAACAAAAAAACTCTTGAAAAATCAAGAGTTTTTTTGTTGTTGACAGTATGTACACTACCTGTTATCTTGTAACGCAAAAACCTGTCGTAATAATGCTGTATCACGTAATCCTATTTTATTACGTATGCCTTTTTCTTCAACTGCAATCATTGTAAAAACCCCATCCAATGCTTCAATTGTTACGTAGTCTGTTAAATCTGGATTTACTTTTTTAACAAATGGAATACTATTGTATTTTAAAATTAAATTTGACCAAATTTTATCCGCTCCTACTTTAGCAAACGAGTTTTTAATTACAGGATTAAACTCAGCATATAATGCAGAAGTTGTTTTTCCTTCTAAATAAGAAGTCGCTGCGTTATCAGCTCCTAATAAAATATTTTTTGCATCTGTAAACGTAATTTCCTTAACGGCGTTCACAAAAATTGGAGTCGCGGTTTTTACAGCATCTTCAGCAGTTCTATTAATTGCTTTTAGACCTTCATCTGCTAAATTACCTAAGCCAATACTACGCAACCCTTTATCTACTGCCTGTAATTCTTCTGGTAATAAAATTTTCACCAAGTCATTCTTATAAAAACCATCTTTTGAAGTTAATTTTGTTACTTGATGCTGAATACCATTATCTAAAGCTTGACGCAAACCATTACCTATTTGCTCTTGTGTTAATACTCCTCCTTGTGGTAATTGATTTACTACTTTTTGTAATTCTGCACACCCCATAAAAGTAAGTGCAATAAAGAATACTGTAATTTTTTTCATGTCTACTGGTTTGATTTTATCTATTAGAAACAATAAACTAATTATTGTCACATTTATTTGAAGCTGTCAGTATTTTTATCATATCCATACGGACAATGTTTACAGCCGTTTTTACAGCAATACCCTCGTCGTAAATGATATGTTTCTTTAAAAACCCTATACCCTTGTTCATTGGTATAATACTCATCAGGAGTAGGTTTTAATATCTTATTTCTCATGCTACAAATATCATAAAAAAAATACGTTAAACAGACTTTATGTTTCTGCTTAACGTATTTTTATATATCTTAAAAATTTAAACCTTACTTTTTAGCATTAGGTGGATACTCCGCCATAATTTCAGCTACAAATTCTTTAATACGTGCCTCTTTTCTTTCTACACTGCTTGTACTTAAAGCTCCTGTTCCTATTCCTTGCCATACTAACTCTTTTTTGTCAGCATCTAACAAATCAATAAACAACGTTCCTTCTGTATATTGAGAAACCGTTACTGGACTTGAACCATAATACCATGGATAATAAAACCCTCCATAATAATTATCATTCACATTGATACGCTCACGAGATTTCGTAAACAAACTCACCAAGACATCTGGTGTAGCTGATTTTGTCATTCCTTTCGCCATCAACTCTGCTTCAATAGCACGCATAATACGTTTTTTATCCAAATCAGAGATTGGAGCTTTGTCTATGCCTGTTTTGTAAAACGCAAATGTTTTATACTGATTAAAATCAGTTTGTGTATCATAATCTGTGACCACTCTTACCGAACTACATGAAGTAATTAGTAAAGCTACAATTGGCAAAAAAAGTAATTTTAAATTTTTCATTTTCTTAGGATTTACATGTTGTCTAATAACGCATCATCTACTAAGTTTGGAAGGGTTACTTTTAGTTTCTTTTCAACCTCCATCGCTCGTTTAATGGCAAAAACAGCTTCTTCATTTCTTGCCCAACTACGTCTTGCTATTCCGTTATTCACATCCCAGAAAAGCATTGATTGTAAGCGTCTTGATGCATCTTTAGAACCATCAAGAAGCATGCCAAATCCACCATTAATTACTTCTCCCCAGCCTACTCCACCTCCATTGTGAATAGAAACCCAAGTAGCTCCTCTAAAACTATCGCCTATTACATTATGAATTGCCATATCTGCTGTAAAACGAGAACCATCATAAATGTTAGAAGTTTCACGATACGGTGAATCCGTTCCAGAAACATCATGGTGGTCACGACCTAACACTACTGGACCTATTTTTCCTTTCTTAATTGCTTTATTAAAGGCTTCAGCTATTTTCATGCGTCCTTCAGCATCTGCATATAAAATACGTGCTTGTGAACCTACTACTAACTTATTTTCCTGTGCCCCTTTTATCCACTGAATATTATCTGCCATTTGCTGTTGGATTTCTTCTGGAGATTTTTTCATGATTTTCTCCAACACCTTACAAGCAATCGCATCTGTTTTCGCTAAATCTTCTGGTTTCCCAGAGGTACACACCCAACGGAAAGGACCAAAACCATAATCGAAACACATAGGTCCCATAATATCTTGTACATAACTAGGGTACTTGAACTCTCTTCCTAACGTCGGATTCGGATTCATTACATCAGCACCTGCTCTGCTCGCTTCTAACAAAAAGGCATTTCCATAATCGAAGAAATAGGTTCCTTTTTCTGTATGCTTATTGATTGCTTTTGCATGACGACGCAATGTTTCTTGCACTTTTTCTTTAAATAATTCAGGATCATTCGCCATCATCTCATTTGATTCTTCAAACGACATATCTACTGGATAATATCCTCCTGCCCATGGATTGTGTAACGATGTTTGATCTGAACCTAAATCGATATACACATCTTCTTCAGCAAACTTCTCCCAAACATCAACCACATTTCCTAAGTAAGCCAACGAAACAACTTCTTTATTTTCTTTTGCCTTACGAACACGTGCTACTAACTCATCTAAATCGGTAATTTTTTCATCAATCCAACCTTGATCTAAACGAACCTGCGTTATTTTTGGGTTCACCTCAGCACATACTGTAATACAACCAGCAATATTTCCTGCTTTCGGTTGCGCACCACTCATTCCTCCTAAACCAGCAGTAACAAATAAGTTTCCTTCTGGTGATTTTCCTATCTTTCTAAATCCGTTTAACACAGTAATCGTAGTTCCATGTACAATTCCTTGCGGACCGATGTACATATAACTTCCCGCTGTCATTTGACCATATTGAGTAACTCCTAAGGCATTGAATTTCTCCCAATCATCTGGCTTTGAATAATTAGGTATCATCATTCCGTTCGTTACCACTACTCTTGGCGCATCTTTATGGGATGGGAATAGTCCCATTGGATGCCCTGAATACATTACCAATGTTTGCTTATTTGTCATCTCCGACAAATACTTCATCGTTAATAAGTACTGTGCCCAGTTAGAAAATACTGCTCCGTTACCACCGTATGTAATTAATTCGTGAGGATGCTGTGCTACTGCATAGTCCAAATTGTTTTGAATCATTACCATAATAGCCTTTGCTTGCTCTGATTTCCCTGGATATTCATCAATAGGACGCGCGTACATTTTATAATCAGGACGGAAGCGATACATATAAATTCGACCGTACTTTTCTAATTCTTCTGCAAATTCAGGTAATAGTTCTTCGTGGTGTTTTTTATCAAAATATCGCAATGCATTACGTAGAGCTAACTTCTTTTCTTCATCAGTTAAAATTTCTTTACGTTTTGGTGCGTGGTTTATCGTAGTATCATACTCCTTTTTTGGAGGTAATGCAGTTGGTATTCCTTGTTTTATTTGTTCTTTAAAAGTCATTTTATACGTTTTTAAGTCTTCAAATAAGATTGAAAACTTGTTAATAATTAAGTTTTTGGTAAGCGTAAAAATGAAAAACTATGGATAACGGATATCTGCTCTGTGGTACTGAGCTTCAATCCTCTTCTTATATTTTAAAGTTAAAAAATCCATCTTCTTTGAAGTTTGCACAAATATAAGTGTATACTGTTAAAAACTGTACTTTAAAAAAGTATAAATTTCACACTTGCTTTATTTCTTCTTACATTCCTAACAATAAATTGTACCTTTGGTAAGTTTATTGCACAAACAGGTTTATGATATTTATTTCAAAACATATAATTCCAAAAGGTTTTTCTGGAATGACATTATACCCTTTTATATTCTTAAAAAGAGAAGATTTAAAAGCTGATCCTGTTTTAATAAATCATGAAAAAATACACTTAAAACAGCAATTAGAGTTACTAATTGTCTTCTTCTATCTTTTCTATTTTTTAGAATGGCTTATCAAGCTATTCATTTATCGAAAAACATCATTAGCTTATAAAAACCTAAGTTTTGAGCGAGAAGCCTATCAAAATGAACATAATTTAGAATATATCGCTACTCGAAAGAGATGGGTATTCCTTTCTTATTTATAATTGTTAAAACATCCTGCTATTTTTTAAGATTTCCGTAAATTGCGTACCCGAAAATTAAGACAATTTACGAATGGAACAAATAACTCCCTATAAACCTAAACACAAAGTACGAATTGTAACTGCGGCTTCTTTATTTGACGGGCACGATGCTGCCATTAATATTATGCGCCGAATTATTCAATCTACTGGGGTTGAAGTAATTCACTTAGGACATGATCGAAGCGTTGAAGAAGTAGTAAACTGTGCTATTCAAGAAGACGCAAATGCCATTGCTATGACTTCGTACCAAGGTGGACACAACGAGTACTTTAAGTACATGTACGATTTATTGCAAGAAAAAGGAGCTGGACATATTAAAATATTTGGTGGTGGTGGCGGAGTAATTCTACCTGAGGAAATCAAAGAGTTGATGGACTACGGAATTACTCGTATTTACTCTCCTGATGATGGTCGTGAATTGGGATTACAAGGAATGATTAACGATTTAGTACAACAATCAGACTTTGCCATTGGAGATACATTAAATGGAGAAATCGATAAATTAGCCGATAAAGAAGTGGGGAGTATTGCTCGTGTAATTTCTGCTGCGGAAAACTTCCCTGAAGTTGCCAAAGAGGCTTTGGATACTATTCACGAAAAAAATAAAAATGCTACAACTCCAGTTCTAGGAATTACAGGTACAGGTGGTGCAGGTAAATCAAGTTTAGTAGACGAATTAGTTCGTCGTTTCTTAATTGATTTTCCAGAAAAAACTATCGGATTAATCTCTGTAGATCCATCAAAAAGAAAAACGGGTGGAGCTTTATTAGGTGATCGAATTCGTATGAATGCTATTAATAATGAGCGTGTATACATGCGTTCGTTAGCTACACGCCAATCTAACTTAGCATTATCAAAATATGTAAATGAAGCAGTAGAAGTATTAAAAGCTGCAGAATTTGACTTAATCATTTTAGAAACTTCAGGTATTGGACAATCAGATACAGAGATTATTGAACATTCTGATACTTCTTTGTATGTAATGACTCCTGAATTTGGTGCTGCAACTCAGTTAGAAAAAATCGATATGCTTGATTTTGCTGATTTAGTAGCCATCAACAAATTTGATAAAAGAGGTGCTTTAGATGCCTTACGCGATGTAAAAAAGCAATACATGCGTAACAACAATTTATGGGATGTTCACATGGATGACATGCCTGTTTTTGGAACGATTGCATCACAATTCAACGATCCAGGAATGAATTCGTTGTATAAAGCGATTATGGATAAATTGGTTGAAAAAACGGGAGCTGATTTACAGTCTACTTTTGAAATTACAAAAGAAATGTCTGAAAAGATATTTGTAATTCCACCTAGTAGAACACGTTATTTATCTGAAATTTCAGAAAACAACCGCGCTTACGACAAAAAAGTTGATGAGCAAGAAAAAGTAGCTCAGAAATTATATGGAATTTTCAAAACTATTGAAAGCGTTTCTGAATCTGAAATAGTACTAGATAAATCAGGAATTGAAGAAACTTCTATTAACAAGACAGAAGAAAACAAAGATTTTCTTAAGCTTTTAATTGCCGAATTTGATCGTGTTAAAATGGATTTAGACCCTTACAACTGGGAAATCATTTTAAACTGGCAAGAGAAAGTAAAAAAATACAAAGATCCTATTTACTCGTTCAAAGTACGTGATAAGGAAATTAAAATAGAAACACATACAGAATCACTTTCACACACGCAAATTCCGAAAGTTGCTTTACCAAAATACCAAGCTTGGGGTGATTTATTACGTTGGAATTTGCAAGAGAATGTTCCTGGAGAATTTCCTTATGCTTCAGGATTGTATCCATTTAAACGTACCGGAGAAGATCCAACACGTATGTTTGCGGGTGAAGGTGGACCTGAACGTACCAACCGTCGTTTTCACTATGTGAGTTTAGGAATGCCAGCAAAGCGTTTATCTACAGCATTTGACTCAGTTACATTATATGGAAACGATCCAGGACACAGACCTGATATTTATGGTAAAATTGGAAATGCTGGAGTGTCTATTTGTTGTTTAGACGATGCTAAAAAATTATACTCTGGTTTCGATTTAAGTCATGCCATGACTTCGGTTTCTATGACCATCAACGGTCCTGCTCCGATGTTATTAGGGTTCTTTATGAATGCTGCCATCGATCAGAATTGTGAAAAATACATCAAAGAGCACAAGTTAGAGAAAAAGGTTGAAGCAAAGCTTAAAGAGTTATACGACGATAAAGGTATTGACAGACCTAAATACAATGGTGATTTACCAGAAGGTAATGACGGATTAGGTTTGTTGTTACTAGGTGTTACAGGTGATCAAATCTTACCTGCAGATGTATATGCTGAAATTAAAGCAAATACCTTAGCACAAGTACGTGGTACGGTTCAAGCAGATATTTTAAAAGAAGACCAAGCACAGAACACGTGTATTTTCTCTACGGAATTTGCTTTGCGTTTAATGGGAGATGTTCAAGAATATTTTATTGAGAAAAATGTTCGTAATTTCTATTCAGTTTCTATCTCTGGATACCATATTGCAGAAGCTGGTGCAAATCCGATTACACAATTGGCGTTAACTTTAGCAAATGGGTTCACTTACGTAGAATACTACTTATCAAGAGGAATGGATATTAATAAGTTTGGACCAAACTTATCATTCTTCTTCTCAAATGGTATTGACCCTGAATACGCTGTTATTGGTCGTGTAGCTCGTAAAATTTGGGCGAAAGCGTTAAAATATAAATACGGAGCGAATCCAAGAGCACAGATGTTAAAATATCATATTCAAACTTCTGGACGTTCATTACACGCTCAGGAAATTGATTTTAATGATATCCGTACAACCTTACAGGCGTTATATGCAATTTACGACAACTGTAACTCGTTACATACAAATGCTTATGACGAAGCAATTACAACGCCTACAGAAGAATCAGTACGTCGCGCGATGGCAATTCAGTTAATCATCAATAAAGAATTAGGATTGGCTAAAAATGAAAACCCAATTCAAGGTTCATTTATTATTGAAGAATTAACCGATTTAGTGGAAGAAGCAGTATTAACAGAATTTGATAGAATTACAGAACGTGGTGGTGTGTTAGGAGCGATGGAAACGATGTATCAACGTTCTAAAATTCAAGAAGAGAGTTTATACTACGAAACCTTAAAACACACAGGTGAATTCCCAATTATTGGCGTAAACACCTTCTTAAGTTCTAAAGGTTCTCCAACGGTTACTCCACAAGAAGTTATCCGTGCTACGGAGGAGGAAAAACAATTCCAAATCAAAACGAAAGAAAACTTAAACAAAGCGCATGAAGATAAAATAGAACAACTTTTATCTGAAATGCAATCGGCTGCCATTAACAATCAAAACCTTTTTGAAAAATTAATGGATGCTACTAAAGTTTGTTCGTTAGGTCAAATTACTTCTGCTTTATTTGAAGTTGGTGGTCAATACAGACGAAACATGTAAAAGGCAAAGCCTTTAAATAAATATAAAAAGCCTCACTTAAATTTAAGTGAGGCTTTTTATACTTTTAATTGTCTTCTTTATTAAAGAGTTTCTATTCTTTAAACTTTTGTTTTAAAATAATAAAATGTTAAATAAAAAAATTACACGCAACCTTTCGATTTCTGTAGCGTCTGGTCAATAATAATTTGATACAACTCCATTAATTCTATGAAAAACATCTTTTTAATAACTACTCTTTTCTCTTTACTATTTGCTTGCAGTAGCGAAACTAAAATTGATTTACCAGAACCTCCTTTAGATAACTTAGAAGTTTACACCTTACCCGTAGTCGTACACATAATACATGGCGGAGAAAGTATAGGCGAAGGCTTTAACCTAGCTACCGAACGTATTAAAGAACAAATTCAATCTTTAAATCACGATTTTAGAAGAGTAGCAGGCACTTTAGGAGAAAACAACTCCCCGCTTAGTGGTGACTCATTTATTCAATTTAAACTTGCAGAAATAGCCCCTAACGGAAACCCGACTAACGGAATTAACCGTATTAATTATTACGACAACACTCCCGTAAGAGGTGATAAAGACAGATTTGATTGGCTTCCTGAGTTTGAATATTGGAACCCTGATAAATATATCAACATATGGGTATATGGCGGGTATGCGCCAAATACATTTGCTGGCGCAGCTTCTTTTCCTACCACTAACTTACCTGGAATAGAAGATGAGTTAAAAACCATAGGTGATGGTATTTTAATTAATGTTCATCATTTTGGAAAATCCGATGTTTCTGGAGGTCTCAATCTTGGTAAAACATTAACCCACGAAATGGGACATTTCTTAGGTTTATTACATATTTGGGGAGCTGCTCTTGAAGGAAAACCTTGTTATGACCATGACGATTTTATTGATGACACACCACCTGTAAGTAGTGCTATTGATGGTTGTGATGGGACAATTCCTAAAGCTTGTGACGGACAACCTGCTCCTGTAAGCAACTATATGAATCTTACTGATGATAGATGTATGAATATATTCACCAAAGGGCAAATTAAACGAATGAGATATGTACTTGAACATGCAGAAAGAAGAAAAACACTAATTACTTCTGATGTAATAAATAGATAACTTAATTATTGAAAATTTTAACTAGACAAATAAGTAGAAATAGTTTTATCTCTACTTATTTTTTATAAAACTGTTTTGTTTTCAACACTAATTTCAGAACCTTCTAGTAAAAATACAGAGCTAGGTTTTTGACTCTGCAAAAAAGAAAAATGCGCTCCATAAGTAGCTTTAAAATCAATGTTAATTGTATGGTTAATTACTGGATAATATTTCCATGTAGGATGCTTTACTTCGTATTCAGTTGTTCTATTTTTATCCTTAGCATATCCCCAATAATGCTCTGCTATGAATTCAATTTGGGTATTCGGTTCAATCGCTATTGATTTTTGTAGGCTTTCAACGGATATTGAATTCCATTTCTTATTTATTTTCCATTGATAAGACACTTTAAACATATCATCTTTCTCAGTCCAACTGTGTTTCATAGGTAATGTTTGATAGTTTTCTTTATAAATAGTATTCGCTACAAAGGTTATAGCTGGCTTAGGTACTATTTCTTTTATAAAAACTACCCCTCTCTTATCTTTTCTTTTTACATAAAATCGAAGGTTTACTTCTTCAAAATTTACATGAAAAGGAATTTTTACCCCTAATAACTTTGTATTTAAAAACATAAAACCGACAACACTTATATAGCATTTGTTCTCATAAAAATCTAACTTAGTACCTTTAGGTATAAACTCTTTTAGCACGTCTGGATTAACCTCATAATTTATCATGACCAATTTTCGCCATTCTGCTTTTAAAAAACTCATATAATTTCATTTTTAGTTAATATATATACTCCAAGTTACTATACTGATATATATCCAAAAACATGTAAAAAAAACGTGAATAGCTGTTTCGAACTTTTTTCCTCTCCACAATTTAGGTGAATACACAAATAACTGCATAAACAATCTAATAGACCAAAAAATAGCAAAGCCTAATATAATTTTTCTTCCAAGGTTTGTTTCTATCAATTCTTTACTTTCTAACACTAAAATACTTCCCATTAAAAACACTGTTAGTGCTATAAAAAAAGTATGAACCATCATCATTTGCCTATTCATTAAACTAAGATTCTTTAATTCATCTTTCCAATTAAAATATTTTGGAAAAATAACATGTATTAAAGCCAAAAGCATTAACAAACCCCCTATAATCTTTAAGTGAACCTCCATAACTATTTCTAATTTTTATTAAATTTTTCAAGAACAAAAACCGACATAAACGGTGTGAATTTTATCTCTTCTTCTAGTTTCAAATTAGCTTTTTCAAATACGGTTTTCCAAGTTTTTCTTGAAAAAAAATGTATAAACCCAATTGAAAATGCTAAAAAGTTTGGTAAATCTCTAAGATGTTCAACTACTAAAATTTTTCCATCATCTTTTAAAACCCTAGAACATTCATTAAAAAAAAGCTCTTTCTCCTCATTAGATCTCACCTCATGAGCCGCTGAGAGTAAAAACAAAATGTCAATAGATGAATCTTTTAATGGAATTTTACTTGTACTAATCGATTTAGTAGCTGGGTATATCCTACTCACTTTTCTTGCTCTTTTTATAGCCTGTTCAGTATGCCTTGTTTGATCGTAAAAATCGAAAACCTGCAAATTTGATGACTGAAACTTGTTTTTTAGAATGAAACTAGTCTCATCAAAACCTGCGTTAATATTCACAAGGTTATTATTCCCTTTTAAGTTAATAGTATCTACCCACTTAAAATCATAGTATTTCGAAAAATCATATACATAAGCAGAGACTAGCAAGGGAGCTAACAATCCGTAAATAATAATTACAACTAAAAACCACTTTAGGTAATCATTGTAGTTAAATAAATAGTATCCCAAAACAACCGCTAACAAAGCTATTAAGCCAGTGTAATAAAAATGCCTATTGAAACTAAGTATGTTTAATACTCCTTGAAACTTTCTTCTTCTTCTTATTTCCATAATTCAATTTTCCCTCTTTTCCAGTAGTATGGAACGTTTTTAATAATAAATGAGTTAGCAACTCTCACATTTTTAAATCCAAGGTCTTTTATAAATGAAAAATTATAATCGACAATTTCAATAGGCTTGGGTTTCCAATTATTTCTTACTCCTTCAATTATTAATACTTCTTTTTTAGGCTTATTATATGTAAAAGTAAATGGTAAAGGCCCCGCAAAGCGCCTTGCTTCTTTCCAATCAGAAAAAGGCGAAAACTTTGGTAATGACACATCACTTTCTTGATCCTTAAACACTATTTTAAAATCTGATTTTATTGAACTAATACTTATTTTATCACCTAGTTTAGTCTGCTCAATATCAGAAGTTGTGTAGTTATAATGAGTAAATAAATTTCCGGCTATCTCCATTCTTTTACTATTCGTTTCTGATTTTAAAATATACAGTCCTCTTAGTCTCTTTCCTTTTGAATTGGTATATCTTACAAAAATGCGATAGCCAATTAAAAAGAAGTCATTCCCTAAAATTTTCGGAAATCCTTTTGGTCTTAAATTTTTAGTTTGTACCATGGCTACTGCTAAAAAAGCCCACTGATTATTAAAAGTATCCAAGTCCAAACATTCAGGAATAAAGTCTTCTAAATGTTCCTTTGGTATTGCTAAAGTTGTAACAATTGAAGTTTCAAAAAATGCTTCAACAGCAAATGGATGATTTTTTAGTTTCTCCTTCATGCTACAGTATTTTTAGGATTTAACTTAAATTCATTTACATAAACTATAAATACAAACAAAGCAGCAAAAATTATATTAAGCTTACCCCAGAGTAATATGTCTGAAGTAATCATAAATTCAATTACATTCATTGTTGAAACAATTACAATCTGTGTTATTGCGTTTAACCTTGATTTATAATTAGAAATGATCCATATGACCATGACAATTTCCAATATTCCTATCATCGTAGTTAACTCTCTTGCATAACCAGTATTGATTATTTCCCCTATTATTTCTTGATGTCTCGGAACGAGGTTAAGAATTTTACAAAAGATTCCATTTATCAACCAAACACAAACAATTAGAGGTATTAATATTGCAGATAAGTACTTTTTATTCATTTTTGAATTTTCAGAAATTTTTGAAAGATTATATATAAATTTTTTTACTTTTTAATCATTTTAGTAAAGTTTGATAACAACCAATGCTCGTCTGCTTTAATCGCTTTCTCCAAAATACCGTTAACTGTTTTAGTAACTGATGATAAATCATTCATTACTTTTTTAAAAGCTTCTGCTTCTTCTGAAGTGTCATGAACATCTTCTTGTAATTCATCTAATACTTTTAAAACAGGCTCAATTTCTCTTTTTTTACGTTCTTTAGTTACTTGTTTAAACAATTCCCAAATATCTTTATCGGCTACGAAAAATTCTTTTCGTTCTCCAACTACAAATTCTTTACTTACAATTCCCCAATCAATTAGAGCACGTACATTCATATTTACGTTACCTCTTGAAATCTTTAGAGTTTCCATAATTTCATCAGCAGAAAGAGGCTTTGTAGACACTAATAGCAACGCATGTACTTGTGCCATGGTCTTATTAATACCCCAGCTGGTAGCTAAACTTCCCCAAGTATGAATGTATTTTAATTTTGCGTCTTCTAATTTCATACTGCAAACATACAACATTTTATTAAACTTTCAATAATTATTGAAAATAAAAAAACAAAGATTTTAACCTAACTAAAAACAGTCTTTTTCCTTGAAAACGAATAATAAACATAGCATACTTTACTATTTTCTAATCAAATCATAAATAAACATGAGTGCACAATTGTATTTTATTACATCTGGTAAAATGACTATCCAATTAAACGGAATGGCCTTTGGTAAACATTTAAAAGATCCTGTAAAAAACATAAAACATTTCGGAACGAAACAACATAGTCTAGAATTGGTTTCTAATAATCCAAATAACTTTACTGATTGGGGGATTATAGAATTGATAGACCTACATCCTTCAATGGGACAGTTAACTGTATCTATTGATTGTGATGATTGGGGATGGTTCGGTACTGCCCAAATTCAATTAAAAATGAACAACCAAATTGTACTTAACGATAATTTTCAATCGGGAGTTAAAGGTCCAATAGGCAATCCACTTCGTATAAAAAGATTTCCTATTACCAATTTTTAAATTCTATTATTACATAAAAAACATTTTATTATCCTTACAATTAATTTTGTAAGGTTTTTTTTATTTTCAAAAAAAATGAAACTTTCTTGTAATAATTTTACTTTTCAGAATACCTATCAAGAAAACCAAATTTTGAGTAACGATTTTTATATAACATCCATTTTACCACATGCTGGTATTATTATTAAAATATGTAGAGCTTATACGGACTCTCAAGAAGACTTTGAAGACTTTTATCAAGAAGCTTGCTTACAAATATGGAAAAGTAGAGATGCATTCCAAAATAAGTCGAAATGGTCTACTTGGATTTACAGAATTACGTTAAATGTTTGTTTAACCTTAGCAAAGAGAAATACTAAAAAAGAATATTCTTTAGAGAAAACTCCCAATTTATCGGAGGATAATAAAGCTTTTCAAAACGAAGATTTAAACTTGTTATATGATGCTATTAAAAAATTATCTGAAGTCGACAGAGCGATAATTTTACTGCATTTAGAAGAAAATCCTTACAAAGAAATTGCTGCAATTATTGGAACTAGCGCTAACAATATTGCGGTACGCATTAACAGAATTAAAAAACAATTAAAAGTAATACTAGATGGAAAAATCAATTGAAAAAAGATGGAATGAAGCTTTCATTCATGAACAATCATTAATCGCTCCAAAAATTAACGACATCTACAACCAGAAATCTAAATCGGTCATTAATAAAATTAAAAGAACCTACGAATTTGACAACAAAGGCTTGCTTCCTATGGCTGGAATTGTAGTTATTGGGGGGATCCTTTTATCTGAAACTGTTATTGGGGCATACGGTGCTTTTTTAATCTTAAGTTTGTACTTTTTTAATACGAGATTATTAAAAAGATTTAAGACTATTGATGTTAAATCTGACAACCTAACCTATTTAAAAAATTATAGAAGTGTAATTAACTCGGTATCTAAAGCCACAAAAAAGCTATTTGTTTTTGCAATTCCACTAGCAATTGTATCAATTTTTGCTCTCGCTTATAGTGTGAAAGAAAAAAGCTTTCTATCGAACTATATTTCCAGTGACTCTTCATTCTTAGACATTATAGGAGTGGGACTCATCGTAGCAATTGTCACAGGAGGTATTGGTTTTATAATCTATACTATTTCCACTCGAATTTTATATCACAGCCTTATATCTAAACTTGATGATATTATTAAAGAAATGGAAGAATTAAAAAATTCTTAATCAACCATAAACCAGCGTTGTTGTATATGACTCTGGTTTACTTTTTTGTTCTTGTTCGCTTACGAAGTTTAAAAACTCTATCGTCATAATAGGCTTTCAATTCATCAACAAACGACATAGGGTTTTCATAGGTTGTTAAAACTTTATAGGTATAACTCTCTAATAAGTCTTTCAATACTTTTTCTAATCGCTCAACTTCTTTTACTAAATAAGAAGTGCTATTGGTTGTCTTTTGAATTAGCGAAATATCTTTATCAAAACATATAGTCGTATTACCTCCAAAAATATGTGCATGAAAAGCTGCCAACTCTTCCAAACTTCCATTTTGATATATTTCAATTAGCTTTGTTGTTGTTTCTGTCGCTTTAACTTGTTCATTTTCCTGCATCGAGAATTTATCAGGATGTACATGCAACATCGCTTCTTTATATAATCTTTTCTTCTCTTTTTGATTAATTTTTTCTACTATCTCTTTTTTTGAAACAGGCACAATCTCCTTAGGTTCTTTGTAATTTTTACCTTTTCGCTTTTGTACTAATCTTTTCTCTTTTTTTGCTTTCTTTTGTTTCTTATATAAAACAACTAGTTCTCGTTCTTCTACCAACAAATCAGCAATTGCATTGCGTAATGATTGTTCAAAAGGAAACAATTTAGTTTCAACGGAAGTAATTTCAATCTCAAGGTTTTTAATTCTCCCATGCAGTCTTGAAATTTCATCTGACTTAGATTCTGTAGGAAAGTTTTCTTTACTCATGTATAATAAACTTATCTCTTCCTTTGTAAAATAGTTAACCCTACTCGTATTTTCTCATATGGAACTTGTTCTCCTAAAAACTCAAAATACGGTTTTAAAGCAGTTTCATTTTTCAATACTTTTTTGGCATTTGCTACCAAGGCTAAGGTATCCGCTTCTATAAATTCATCCAAACTCACATCTTTCCCTTCTAAATACAGTTTGGATAAATGAGAAAAAATAGTGGTAGGTTTTAGTCCTCGGTTTTCTGCTATTTCTTCAACCGTAAACCCTTCTTTGTACAACTTAAAGGTTTCTAAAGTAGTGTCTTTTTTAGTCCGTTTCTTTTCGTTTAAAAAAGTTGTAATCTCTTCCATAAACTCTGCTCCATACACTTCTAACTTTCGTTGTCCCACTCCGCTTATTGCCAAAAACTCTTCATCGGACTGTGGCCTTTCGTTTTCTATTTCTCTCAGCGTAGCATCATTAAATACCAAATACGCTGCAATGTCTTCTTCTTGAGCAATACGATAACGTAGCTTTCGCAAACGTTCAAATAATGTGTCTTTAACTGTCTTTTTTCTCTTCTCTTTTATTGTTTCTTTCACTTCTTTTTGAAACTCTATAGGTGTAGTTAACTGTACTTTTTCTCCTTCAAAGAGTACTTTATTTGAAAAATCAGTAAGTTGTAAACTGTTATTTAAATGAAAAGCTATTTGACAATACCCTTGGTTAGTTAATTGAATTAAATAGTGCTGCCAATCTCTCCAAGAGATATCTTTGCCCACACCGTAAGTCTTTAATTTATCGTAGTTTTTATCTAAAACTGTAGCGTTTTTTGCTCCTCTAAGCACCTCTATCACCGTTCCCATAGCTTCTTTTCCTTGTAGTCGATAAATAGCTGACAACCCTTTTTGGGCAATCACAGTTCCATCAAAAAATTGTGGTGGATTCTTACACACATCGCAATTCCCACAATTATCTTCTATTAATTCTCCAAAATAACTAAGTAATATTTTTCTTCGGCAAACCGTAGCTTCCGCAAATTGCTTCATACGCTCTAATTTTGCCTCTTGTACTTCCTTATTCCCCGTATTTTCAATAAACTGACGCAATTGAATAACATCAGCATAGCTATGAAATAATAACGCTTTTGCTGGTAATCCATCACGACCTGACCTTCCTATTTCTTGATAATAGCCTTCAATGTTTTTAGGCATATTGTAATGGATTACCCAGCGAACATTCGACTTGTCAATCCCCATTCCAAAAGCAATGGTAGCACAAATTACCTCGCAGTCGTCTTTAATAAACGCCTCTTGAGTTTTAGCTCTATCTTCAAAAGATAATCCTGCATGATATGCTTTTGCATCAACATTGTTTTGTTGCAATTTGCTAGCTAATTGTTCTGTAGCTTTCCTACTTAAACAATAAATAATTCCTGCTTCGTTGGGTCTTCTTTGTATAAATTTGATGATTTGCTGGACTCTATCATTTGCTGGGCGTACTTCTAACCCAATATTTTCTCTATTGAAAGAACTTATAAATTGAGTAGCATTGGGTACTGCTAATTGCTCTAAAATGTCTTGTTGTGTAGCTTTATCTGCTGTAGCTGTAAGTGCTACGATAGGAACCTCTGGTAATGACTTTTTTAAAAAAGCTAGTTGTTTATAAGAAGGGCGGAAATCGTGTCCCCATGCAGAAATACAGTGTGCTTCATCTACAGCAATACAGTTTATATAAGATTGGCTCAATATATTTTGGAGTAAGGATAAACTTTCTGGAGCAACATATAGCAACTTTATCCTTTTTGAAGCTATGGCTTCAAACACTTCTTGTTGTTGTGCTGTTGATTGACTACTGTTAAAAAAAGTAGCAGGAATTCCGTTCGCTCTTAAACTATCTACCTGGTCTTTCATCAAAGCAATTAAAGGGGAAATTACCAATGTTACCCCTTCAAAAAACAATGCGGGTAATTGGTAACATATCGATTTCCCTCCCCCTGTAGGCATGATAACCAAGGTATCTTTTTTTGCCAGAACATTTTCAATAATAGCTTGTTGCTTTAAACGAAAACGATCGTACCCAAAATTTACTTTTAATTTTTCTAACAATTCTTGTTTTGTAACCTGCATCATTTGGCAAAAATAGGAATAAAAAAAACCAAGAATGGTTGTTTTTAAGAGTTGTTCTTAATGATTTTTAGTAAAAAAACGACTAAATACCTTACTAATAATAAAGAGTTTATTTTTTTTTTCTATCTTGGAAAACAAAAATAGATTTCATGAAAAAAATTATACTCTTATTCGTCGCCCTAATAGCTTTCAATTTATCTGCTTTTTCTCAAGCAAAGAAATTATCCATTATAGTAAAAGGACCTGATAACAAACCTGTTTCTGGTGCCGTAATTCTTATTGACAATGTAAAACAAAAAAGATGGACTAACGCCAAAGGTGAGTACAAAATAAAATTAGAAAAAAGCCCCAAAGAAATTAGCGCGTATTCTCCTAAAATAGGAATTATTAAAGTTCCATACAATGGAGAAAAAAAAATAATCCTTAAAATAAAAGAAGGAAGCGACCATTATGTTACTGGCGATGCCAGAAGTAAAAGTATAAACCCTATTCAATACAGAGATATTTACGATTACCTTAGAGGTCAGGTTCCGGGTGTTAACGTATCAGGAGCTAACAACATTAATATAAGAGGCTATAATAGTGTAAATGGGAGTACGACTCCATTGTTTATATTAAATAACACTGCTGTAGATAAAACTATTTTTAGCAACATTGTTCCTACTACTATTAAATCCATAAAAGTACTTAAAGGTCCTGAAACCTCTGCTTATGGATCTAGGGGTGCCAATGGTGTTATTATAGTCGAAACACGTTAAAACACAATAAAAAAAGCTGAGTTTTAAAACTCAGCTTTTTTTATTGTTTATTTTATATCCTGTAACAATACCTCCACAGCCTTCTTTAACTGGGCATCTTCTCCTCTGTCTTTCCAACCAGGTGCATTTTTTACTAAGTAATCGGGTACAGCTGGTGCTTCATTCTCCATATTCTCTCCTGATTTCTTTACATACCACGCTCTAAATGGCATACGAATCATTCCGTTTTGTAAGCGCTTCCCACCTGTAGAAATTACCGCTCCAAAAGTTGGTTGGCCTACTAGTTTCCCTAAGCCTAAGTTTTTAAAAGCATGTGAGAAAATTTCAGCATTAGAATAACTATTCTCATTACATAATGCTACCATTGGCTTGGTATTTACTGATAAAATAGCTCGCTCGTTAAACGGATAGTTCTCTTTAAATTGCTCGTGATTTTTTAAGCTTTTTACAGCTCCTCTCGGAACTGTATACGCATGTTGATCTACATTTAACACCGCCATTAATCGATCTGTTGTCCAACCACCGCCATTGTAGCGAACGTCAATTACAATTCCTTTTTTCCCATAACCACTTGCTTTAAGTTCACGTTCAAAACGTTCAAAACTTGGCATATTCATTCCCTGAATATGGATATATCCTAATTTTCCATTTGAATACGTTTCTACCAATTTCTTTCTTGAGTTTACCCACTCTTCATATTGTAAACTTCTCAATGAGCTTTCTGGGCGTAATACGACTTCTTTACCGTTGTTTAAACTCAATAAAATCTCTTTTGACTGAGTGTTCTTTAATAAACTGTAAAAATTCGTATTCTTTTTTATCTCTCGTCCGTTAACAGCTGTAATAATATCCCCTACTTTTAACTTGCTAGTTGATTTGTCGGCTACTGAATTTGGTAAGACATAAGAAACCTTTACTCCTTTATTAGTGTTCTCTACTTCTAAACCTATTACCCCTACCTTATCGCTTGTATTTCTTGGTGCACTTCCTCGATAGCCCATATGACTAGCGTTTAACTGACCTAACAATAAATTAAACATATATTCGTAATCTTGATGCGTCGTTGCTGACAACACCCAAGGCTTGTATTTTTTCACTAAAGAGCTCCAGTTATAGCCATGAAATTCTGGGTCGTAAAAACCAGCTGTTAAAGCACGGATTCCTTCTTCAAAAACTTGTCGATACACTTCTGCTCTGTTTGTTGTATGGGTAGCACTATGTGGCAAGTTTGTAACCTTATCGGATGTTGTATTTAATTCTGCTAATTTTCCTCTTGACGTAAAGTAAACTTTGTTTTTAGTTGAAGTAAAATTACGTGCATTAACCACTCCTTTTACCAATTTTGGTTTGCTACCATCCCATTTAACTTTATAAGTACTTCTTTTTTCTGTTGCAGGATTGGTTGCCGAGAAATAAATAAATTCGCTATCTCCACTAAATACAGGACTGTACTCATCATCTTGTAAAGAAGTTACTTGTACTAAACGATCATAAATCTTATCCTCGTCAATTTTCACAACTACTTCTTGCTTCTTTTTCTTTCCTTTTTTCACCTCTTTCTCTTTAGAAGGTTCTTCTTTCTTCTGAGAATAATACGCTCCTTCTTCATGATCTAATTTTGATTTTTCCCAATCTGATTTTTCTAACCAAACCATCCAAACATTGTAATTAATTCCACTTCTATTTGATAAAAAAGCCAACTTTTTTCCGTCAGCACTCCAAACTGGATTACGGTCACTTCTAGGGTGCATAGACACATTCATTTTGGTAGACGGATTTGCTACAGATTGAATAAAAATTTCACTATCAAAATTTAAATCTTCTTGTGAATAGGCTATGTATTTACTATCTGGACTCCAAGAAACACCTTCTGCTTCTGCCCAAGAATTAGAGTACTCTTTAGGATTTGTTATTGTTCCTTTTTTAATATCAGCAATCATTAAAATACCTCTTCCTACTTGGTAAGCTATTTTTTTTCCATTTGGTGAGACCAAGGAATATTCAATATCTTCTTTACTGTTGGTTAGTTTAGAAACTTTTGTTTTTAAACTGCGATGTAACCCTACTAAAGTATCTGTAGAAACCGTACTGTACAATTGATAAACTCCGTCTCTATCAGAAGAAAAAACAACTGTTTTATCATCTAACCATTGTGGATTAATGTCTCTATAAGGATGCTTACTTATATTGTTTGAACGTTTCTTTTCTTTATTGTTTTCCTTGACAAAGATTTCTCCATTAACTTCTAGTGCTACATTTTTACCATTAGGTGAAACGGCATAATTACGAATATCTCCCGAAACTGTTTTCGTTTCCTCTTCGTCAAAACGATTGTCAGAAACAAGCTCTAAATTAATTTTTTGAACTTTCCCATTTTCTAGCTTAAAAGCATCTGCTCCACTAGTATATACAATCGTTCCATTGTTACTTACTGAAAATGTTTGCACCCCATCTTTCGTTTGATTTGTTAATTGAATGGCTGCTTCATTTGCAATTCCATTTACTGAAATTACTTGTTTGTAAATATTATATCGTCCGCTTTTTGCCCCGATGTAGTATAAATTTCCAGCCATATCCCAAACTGGAGAGTAATCATTTTTATTACTCGTTGTTATTTGATGGTATTCGTTTGTTTCTGTGTTATAAATCCAAATATCACGTTGCGCAGAACCTGAGTAATCTTCACGAGCAATACGACACGCTCCTTTGGTAAAAGCGATTAATTTTCCGTTAGGAGATACCGAAGCCATTTCACCATAAGCCGTTAATAATCGTCGAGGTGTTTCTCCTTTTTCATTAACTACATACATTTGTTTATCCCATTCAGGACCTCTTAACACGCGACCAGTCGTAAAAACAATATCTCCTTCTTTTGTCCAATCTGTGGGAATATTAACTGTTGGATAGTAGGTTAACTGTTTAGGAACTCCTCCTTTGACAGAAGTTACAAATACATTATCATTTCCTTTTCTATTGGATGAAAATGCTACTGCTGTTCCTTTCTTATTCCATACAGGATTACTTTCGTAACCTTTATGAATTGTTAACCTTTTTGTTTGCTGATTGTTAAAATTATACAGCCATATATCGCCATAATAACTAAATGCCATTTGAGAAGCATCAGGGCTTATCACTGGTTTACGAATTAATGTATGCTGCGCAAATAAAAAATTACTTGCCATTAAAGCCATCCCTAAGAATATCTTTTTAGTCATGTTATTTGATTTTAAATCCCCAAATTACTTCATTACGACTAAAACTCTCTTAAAATTAGGAATATATTAACAATTCTTAACAGTTCTCACAAAATTACTTATCTCTTCAACCCCATTTTTTTCTAATTCTTTAATAAAAGCGGATCCTATAATAGCTCCATTCATGTACTCGCAAGCTGCCGTAAAAGTTTTGTTATCTGAAATACCAAAGCCTACAATCAGCTTACTTTGCAAGTTCATAGCTTGAATTCTTTTAAAATAATTAATTTGTGCTAATGAAACTTCTCCTTTAGCCCCCGTAATTGAAGCAGATGCAACTACATAAATAAAAGCGTTTGTTAAAGAATCTATTTTGCGAATACGTTCTTCAGACGTATGTGGCGTGATTAAAAACACGTTTGTAATCCCATATTTTTCAAACAATTGTTCATAGTGATTTTCATATTCAACCATTGGCAAATCTGGGATAATCACCGTATCAATTCCGCAATCTTTTACTTTTTGACAGAATTTATCTTCTCCATATTTAATAATCTGGTTTAAGTATCCCATTACTACTAATGGAGCTTTATTTGAACCTTTAATCGTTGTTAATTGTTCAAAAACCACATCGAGATTCATCCCGTTTTTGAGCGCTACATCACTACTATGCTGAATCGTTGGTCCATCAGCTAATGGGTCGGAATAAGGCAACCCTACTTCTATAAAATCGACACCACTATCACTTAACTCAGTAATAATTTTTGCGGTATCTTCTAGCTTAGGAAAGCCTGCCGTAAAGAAAATTGACAATAAATTGTTTTCTTTTTGATTGAATATATCTTGAATTGAGTTCATTTTCTATGGTTTTGTCAGTTCGAGTGATTTTCGACTTTAGGAGAAAATCGTATCGAGAACTTATTACATCTCGATACAAATTTGTTCGTTCCTCACAAATTCACTCGATGTGACATTCTTTTTAACTATTAGCTTAAATGTTTTATATATGTTTCTAAATCTTTATCACCTCTTCCTGATAAATTCACTACAATTACTTGATCTTTTTGTAAATCCATTTTTGGCAATACTGCCAAGGCATGTGCACTTTCCAATGCAGGAATAATTCCTTCTATTTTTGTCAATTCGTAGGCAGCATCTAGTGCTTCTTTATCTGTAGCATTCATAAACCTTGCTCGTTTGGTTTCGTGCAAATAGGCGTGTAATGGCCCCACTCCTGGATAATCCAATCCTGCTGAAATTGAATAAGGCTCAACAATTTGCCCGTATGCATCTTGCATTAAAATTGTTTTACTTCCGTGAATCACGCCTACTTCTCCTAATTGTGAAGTAGCAGCACTTTCTCCTGAATTAACTCCTAATCCTGCCGCTTCAACTGCTATCAATTCTACTTCTTCATCTTCCAAATAATGATAAAAAGCACCTGCGGCATTACTTCCTCCGCCTACGCAGGCTATAATAGTATCAGGATTTTCTTTACCCGTTTGTTCTTTTAGCTGTACTTTCATTTCTTCTGAAATCACTGCTTGCAATCGCGCTACCATATCTGGATACGGATGCGGTCCTACCACTGAACCAATTAAATAATAGGTATCTGGGTGTTGAATCCAATAACGAATTGCTTCATTCGTAGCATCTTTTAGTGTTTTGCTTCCACTAGTTGCTGGTACTACTTTAGCGCCTAGCATTTTCATACGAGCTACATTCGGTGCTTGCCGTTGGATATCTGTTTCCCCCATAAAAACAACACACTCCAACCCCATTAAAGCACATACTGTTGCTGTAGCGACACCATGTTGTCCTGCCCCTGTTTCTGCAAGAATCTTAGTCTTTCCTAAATGTTTTGCTATTAAAATCTGGCCAATGGTATTGTTTACTTTATGCGCACCTGTATGGTTTAAATCTTCTCGTTTTAAATAAATAGTTGCTCCATATTTCCCTGACAATCTCTTTGCTAAATACAATGGACTTGGGCGCCCAACGTAGTGCTTTAATAAGTCTTTATATGCTGTTTGAAACTCTTCAGATTCTATAATTTGTATATAATTGTCTTCTAACTCTTTTACGTTTGGGTACAACAATTCAGGAATAAATGCTCCTCCAAATTGTCCGTAATACCCGTTATGGTCTGGTTGAAATTTCATATGATTAGCTGTTAGCTGTTAGCTTTTGGCAATAAGCCTTAAACTGTTCTATTTTTTTTACTGATTTTACTCCTGGTTTTATTTCAAACTTGCTATTTACATCAATGGCATAACAATATTGAGAGGCTTCTCTTTTAAAAAAAGATTCTAATTCGTCTATTTCTTCTAAACCTATGCCCCCGCTTAAAAAGAAAGGTTTGGTTGAGTTATAGTTTTGCAAAACTTGCCAGTTAAATGTTACTCCGTTTCCTCCACGCTCTTTTCCTTTGGTATCAAACAAAAAGTAATCTACTACCTCTTCGTAAGGTGTTAAGACCTCAAAATTAAATTTATCTTTAATTCCAAACACCTTGATTATTTCTAGTTTTGGTAAATGTTTTTTTAACCTTTGAATGTATTCGACAGATTCATCTCCATGCAACTGAATGGCTTCTAATTGATATTCTTCTATTAAAGAAACCACTATCTCTAAATATTCGTTTACAAAAACACCTACTTTTTTGACTCCTTTTGGCAATTCTGGAATGATACCTTCAAAATTTCTTGGTGATTTTTCATAGAAAATAAACCCTAAATAGTCAGGTTGTAATTCAGCTACTTGCTGAATATTTTCTATAAACTTCATTCCACAAACTTTTAGTTTCATATTATTTATATTTCGTCACTTCGAGTAATTTTCGACTTTGTGATAAAATTGTATCGAGAAGTACTTATTCTCGGTACTAATTTATTCGTTCCTCATAAATTCACTCGAACTGACATTATCTAATTTGATCGATAAACTCTTGACATGCCTGACCTGGATTTTCTGTTTTCATAAAGTTCTCTCCTATTAAAAAACCATGAAAACCATGTGCTTTTAACCCTGTTATAATTCTTGGGTCTGATATTCCACTTTCCGAAACTTTTACAACTGTATCAGGAATTTGACTAGCTAAATTTATAGAGTGCTCTAAATCGACTTCAAACGTTTTTAAATTTCGATTGTTAATTCCTATAATTTTATGATCCAAGTCTCCAATCTTATCTAAATCTTCCTGTGTATGAATTTCATACAAGACTTCTACTCCTAAATCTGCAGCTAATTGTCCGTAATTTTTTAACTCTAGTGCCGTTAAACAGGTAGCTATTAACAGTACTGCATCAGCACCAATTGCTTTCGCTTCTACTATTTGAAATCCGTCTACAATAAAATCTTTTCTTAAAATTGGTTTTTGTTGGTTAATTACCCTAGCTTCCATCAAATCTGCCATCGTTCCACCAAAAAAAGAAGTGTCAGTTAAGATTGATTGCGCTGCTACATTGGCGTCTAAATATCCGTTTGTCACCTCAGCTACTGTTGCTTTATCATTGATAATTCCTTTAGAAGGTGATTGGCGTTTGAACTCTGCTATAATTCCTGTTGAATACGGTGCTAACAACGATTTTTTTAATGAAAAAGCTTCTCTTTTAAAGTTGGGACTCTCCACCAGTTTTTTAACAGCAACCTCAGCTTTTATTTTTGCTACTTCTTGTTTTTTAAAGGCTATTATTTTATCTAGTATAGTCATTTCAATTATAAATTATGATTTTTTAATTATGAATTACGAATTGTCTTTTGGATACTTCCTATGATTCTAAGTTTTTCCTCTGTATCATTTAAAAATGATTGTGCTGTATCTTTTGAAAGAAAACTAGTGTCTTTTAACAAACGAATCCAATAATGTGTTTCTCTTGCTTCTTTATATGCTATGGTTAGTTTAGCATAAAAATCTTTTCTGCTCTGACCACCAATTGCTTCTTCTATATTCGCTCCAATTGATGTACCTGAACGTAATAATTGTTTACTTAAAACAAACTCCTTTTTCTCTTGTGATAAATGTTTGTACAAGTTCACAATTCTCACAGCAAAATCATAGCTCTTTTCCTGAATAATATTATCCTTCTTCATAATTAACAACTTATAATTCGTAATTACTAATTCGTAATTAATTTATTTAAACATTCTTTCGCTTTTAACCCTAATAACGAATCTTTTGCTTCTTCAAATGCAGTTTCAAAACTCTTATTTTTATCGAAGGTTTTTAAGGCAAATGCCGCGTTAGTTAACACCACATTATTTTGCGCTTCTGTACCTTTTCCTTTAATAATATTTACAAATATATCCGCAGCTTCTTTCACTGTATTTCCTCCAAAAATAGCTGATGGAGCAATTTGTTTTTGCCCTACATCTGATGGAGAAACTTGCTGCTCTGCTTCTTTCGTAAACAACTTAAAGTCTCCTGTTAATGATATTTCGTCGTACCCGTCTAATGCATGCACCACACCATAGTTTACATTTGATTGCTGTAGCATATAATTGTACACTCTAGCAACCTCTAAATTAAACACTCCTACTAACTGATTTTGCGGACAGCTTGGATTTACCAAAGGTCCTAGCATATTGAAAAATGTTTTCACTCCTAATTCTTTTCGAATAGGCGCTACAACTTTCATTGCTGGATGAAATAACGGTGCGTGTAAAAAACAAATGTTTGCTTCATCTAACTGACGTTTCAAGGTGGTTTCATCATTCGTAAAGTTATATCCTAAAAACTCTAACATATTAGAAGAACCCGATGCGGAAGACACCCCATAATTACCGTGTTTTGCAACTTTATGTCCCGTTCCTGCAACAATAAACGAGGTTAGCGTTGAAATGTTGAAGGTGTTTTTTCCATCGCCTCCTGTTCCGCATAAATCAATTGTATTAAAATCCGATAAATCTACTTTTATCGCCAATTCTAATAAAGCTTCTCTAAATCCTGATAACTCGTCTACTGAAACTGGGCGCATTAAAAACACCGTAATAAATGCTGCTATTTGTGAAGCATTGTATTTTTCTTGTGCAATATTTATCAATACCTCTTTCGACTGTGCTTCGGTCAATCGTTTTTGTTCAAATAGTATGTTTAGTATTTTTTTCATGTGAATGGCTTTAAGCTTTTGGCTTTTGACTTTTGGCAAAAGCAATAAAATTCTGAATCATCTTTTTTCCTTCAGGAGTTAAAATACTTTCTGGATGAAACTGTACGGCTTCAATAGCAAATTCTTTATGACGTAATGCCATAATGCTTCCTTCTTCATCAATTGCTGTTATTTCCAATTCCTCTGGAAAATTCGTATGAGAGGCAATCCAAGAATGGTAACGTGCAGCTTCGAAAGTTTCTGGAATATTTTTAAAGGTAATTGCGTTATTTTTAGTTACTTTCATTTCGGTAGCTACTCCGTGAAATACATCGTTCAGGTTTTCTAACTCGCCTCCAAAAACTTCGGTTATAGCCTGCAACCCTAAACATACTCCAAAGATTGGAATCTTGCCTGCATAAGTCTTAATTGTTTCTTTCAAAATACCTGCTTCATCAGGAATTCCGGGACCTGGTGACAGAATAATGGCATCATAGTTTATAATTTCTTCTACTGAAATTTCGTCGTTACGATACACATCAGGCAACTTTCCTGTAATGTCTTCTACATAGTGTACCAAATTATAGGTAAACGAATCGTAATTATCTAATATTAATATCTTCATATTTATAGTATTGAGTATTGAGGTTTGAGTATTGATAAAACATGTATATCCCACATCTAAATACAAACATCTCAATTCTAATTTTATATTTCTTCTGCTAACACCAATGCTTTTTTGAGTGCTGCTAACTTATTATTCACTTCTTGTAGTTCGTTTTCTTCTTTAGAGTTGATTACAATTCCTGCACCAGCTTGATAAAACAAAGTGTTATTTTTACTTACAAAAGAACGAATTGCGATGGCCTGATTTACATTTCCGTTCAGTCCAATAAAACCAACACATCCACCATAAAATCCGCGCGTTTGATTTTCGTACCTATCTATCAACTCCATTGCTTTGTATTTTGGGGCTCCACTTAAGGTTCCTGCCGGAAACGTATCCCCTACAATTTCTATTGGGTTTCCTGTAATCTTTCCCGTCACTGTAGATACCAAGTGAATTACATGACTAAAGTATTGCACTTCTTTATAGGTTTCAACCGTTACATTAGTAGCATGTTTACTTAAATCATTACGTGCTAAATCAACTAGCATTACATGTTCTGCATTTTCTTTTGGGTCATTTGCCAACTCTTTAGCTAACACCCTATCTTTTTCATCATCTCCTGTTCTTCTAAAAGTTCCAGCTATAGGATTGATAATTGCCTGCCCTTCATTTATTTTAATTTGTGCTTCTGGCGAAGACCCCATCAATTTAAAACTTCCATAATCGAAATAAAACAGATATGGTGAAGGGTTTATAGAGCGTAAAGCTCTGTATACATTAAATTCATCTCCTTTAAATTGTTGTTGAAATTGACGTGATAATACCAACTGAAAAACATCTCCTCTTTTACAGTGTTCTTTTGCTTTTGTTACACTTTCTTTAAACTCTTCATCAGTAATATTAGATGTTTCTCCTCCTTCAAAAGCGAAGTCATATTTAGCAAACGATTGAGAATTTACTAAGTTTTCAATTTCTGACAATCGAGATTCTTCTCCTTCTGGAATGTTTTCTATTAAAAGCATTTCATTTTTAAAATGACTGATGGCCACAATAAATCGGAAAAAACTATATTGTAATAAAGGTATTTCTGAAGGAGCCTTATCTGATTTTAACTGAATTGTTTCAAAGTACTGAACAGCATCGAAAGTCGTATAACCATACAATCCATTAAATGATTTTATTTCCTCTGAACAGTCAACCGAAATAACATTACTAAACGCATCAAACTTCTCGTAAAAATTTCTTTGAATAGGTTCTCTTTCTAATTCTTCTTTTCGATACGACAATAACAACTCATCATTTTCTGTTTTGATGGTTACCAACGGTTCTATACACAAAAACGAATAACTATTCTCTTTACTGTGATAATCTGAACTTTCTAACAGTAAACTATTCGCATACTTATCTCTTGTTCTCAAATACAAGCTAACTGGCGTTATCATGTCTGCCAATTGTTTTTTTGCTATTGTTTTAAAGGTAATTTTTTTCATTTTATTTAATATGTAAAAACAAAAAAGGCTTATCATGAGATAAGCCTTTTCGTTGTATTATAGATATAACAGTATGGTCTCACTAACGTAAGTTATGAGTTTTCCACCACCAGTTATTTAATTGTTGTTTTATCATTACAGTACAAATGTATAAAGTGATTTTGATTTTACAAACTTTTCTTTAAAATTATTTATTACAACTAAAAAATAGTAAGTCTATTTGAGTAAATAAACAAAAACAAGTTTCACTTTAACACAAAAAACCAATTAAAACTATTATTTTATAACTATAATTTTATTTTAACTTACAATTAAAAAACATTCTCTTGTTATTTGTACCAGAAATTAACCCAAAAGAATAAAATTTATAAAAAGATATTATTATGTGTGGAATTGTATGTGCATTCGATTTAAAACAACCTTCAGATAAACTAAGACCTCAAATTTTAGAAATGGCAAAGAAAATTCGCCATAGAGGCCCAGATTGGAGCGGAATTTATAGTGATGAAAAAGCAATTATGGCACATGAGCGATTAGCAATTGTTGACCCAGCTTCTGGACAGCAACCTCTGTTTAGCCATGATCGTAGATTTGTGTTAGCCGCTAATGGAGAAATATACAATCATAAAGAGATAAGAAAACAACTTAAGGAGCAACATAAATTTTTAACAAAATCTGATTGTGAGGTTATCTTAGCTTTATACAAAGAAAAAGGGGTAGAATTTTTAGATGATTTGAACGGAATTTTTGGTTTTGCTGTATACGATTCTATAACCGATGAGTATTTAGTAGCTCGTGATCACATGGGAATCATCCCTTTATACATGGGATGGGACAAACATGGCACTTTTTATGTGGCTTCTGAACTAAAAGCATTAGAAGGAGTTTGTAACAAAATTGAAATTTTTCCTCCGGGACACTATTATACACGTGAAGACGGATTACAAAAATGGTATGCTCGTGACTGGATGGAATACGAAGCTGTTAGAGACAACCAAACTTCTATAAATGAAGTGCGCGATGCTTTAGAAGCAGCTGTTCACCGTCAACTTATGAGTGATGTACCATACGGTGTTTTATTATCTGGTGGACTGGACTCCTCTATCACTTCTGCTATTGCAAAAAAATACGCTGCTAAACGTGTAGAATCAGGTGATAAAGATGCTGCTTGGTACCCTCAGCTACATTCGTTTTCAATAGGTTTAGAAGGTTCTCCAGATTTAGTTGCTGCTAAAAAAGTATCGGAATATATTGACACTATTCACCATGAAATAACCTTTACCATTCAGGAAGGCTTAGATGCTATAAAAGATGTTATTTACAACCTAGAAACTTACGATATTACAACGGTTCGTGCCTCTACTCCTATGTATTTAATGGCACGTGTTATTAAATCGATGGGAATAAAAATGGTTTTATCTGGCGAAGGTGCGGATGAGCTTTTTGGAGGGTATTTATACTTCCACAAAGCTCCGAATGCAGAAGAGTTCCACAAAGAAACTGTTAGAAAATTAGACAAGCTATACCAATACGACTGTTTACGTGCTAACAAAAGCTTAATGGCTTGGGGAATTGAAGGTCGTGTTCCTTTTTTAGATAAAGAATTCATGGATATTGCGATGCGTATTAACCCTGAAGATAAAATGATTAACGGGGAACGCATGGAAAAATGGGTATTGCGAAAAGCCTTTGAAAGCTACTTACCTAAAGAAGTCGCTTGGAGACAAAAAGAACAATTCTCAGATGGAGTTGGCTATAATTGGATTGATACCTTAAAAGAAGTTGTAGAAGTAGCTGTTACTGATGAAATGATGGCCAATGCCTCACATCGCTTTCCTACGCAAACACCTAGAGCCAAAGAAGAATACTATTATCGTTCAATATTTGAAGAGCACTTTCCTAGTGAAACTGCTGCCTTAACAGTTCCATCTGTACCTTCAATTGCTTGTAGCACACCTACAGCATTGGCTTGGGATAAAAGTTTTCAAAACCAAAACGAACCATCAGGTAGAGCCATTAAAGCTGTACATGAAGACGCTTACTAAGAAAATTCTTAGTTTTTTTTCAAATTTTAGTTGTGATAAAATCTCGCTTTTGCGGGATTTTTTTGTGTAAAAAAAACTTAAAACTTTGTTAAACTAACTGTCTTTGAATCATTTCTTATAGTAATAAGAACAATTTTAATAACATATTTTTCTTTTTGCTACTAATTTTGTTCTTCTCAAAAACCGAATTATTACTCATACTCCTCGTTTTTTTTTAACAACCACTAAAACTTAGTATTATGAAGAAATTTGTATTTGGTTTACTTTTTCTAGGCTTAACCAACCTAGTACATTCTCAAAGTAATGGCATTGCTAAAAATATTATTTTAGAACCCGTTACTATCAAACCTTTAAACCTAAGCTATCTCAATGAAGTTCAACACAAGGACACTCCTGAACTAGTTAAAAATCTAGAAAATGAAGCGGCTAGATACGACATCACAGAAGACCCTATTTTCGATAGAGAATTTGAAGCTTACGAAGTTATTTTCAAAACAAAAAAAGAAGGAGGAACAACAGGATTAATAACTGCTACTTACGATGCTAATGGTAAAATTATTAGCTCAATTGAACGTTATAAAAATATCCTTTTACCCCAAATAGTTAGAACTGCCATTCTAAAAAAATACCCTGGATGGAAAATACACAAAGATGTATACCTCGTAACCTATAGAAGTAATAGTAAGTCTAAAAAAGTGTTTAAGGTTCAAATTAGAAATGAAGGAAAACGAAAAAACCTAAAACTAGATTACGATGGCAACATTCATTAAAAAATAGGCTGATTTACAACAATATAAAAAAGTATTTTACGAGTGTCGTAAAATACTTTTTTTAAGGTTTTTTCCCCATTTATTAAAAATTTTCCCTCTTTCCATCTAAGTTGATCCCTTATCAAGTTTCTATTTGTTAACTTTACACATGTCTGTTTATTTGATTCAACATATAACCAACAACAACACCGCTATTAATTTAGCTATCTCCTTTTATTCTAAACTACAACAAATCCTTTTAAAAAAATGTATTAACTGCTGGATTGACCATAAAAAAAACAGTGTTTTTTTCTTGATAAAAGCACCGAACAAAAGTTCTATCCAAAAATTGTACTACCAGTCCATCAACCTTCATCCTTATAAAATAACTTCTGTCAACAGCCATTTAGTCTATGCCTTCTTAAAAAGTGCTCAACAACTTAAAGCTATTCAATCCAAATCATTCTATGAACCTCAAAAGTATTCGGTGTACTTTTTAGCTAAGATATTTAACAAAAAAACACTTTTAGTAAATAAGACAAGAACTTGTGAAGCCTTATCATTTAAAAAAGCCATCATTCAAAATTTAATAACTTCTTATAAAGGATACCAAATAGAGGCCAACGAGGAAATTATAGCTTCATTTTACTCTGTCAAAAATGCATTAGGCTGTACTGCTTCTATACTAGACAAGCTCAACAAAAGGGCAGATAACAGTTCTACTAAAATTATCTTGTACACACATTTAAACAATGGCAAAGAAAATACTTCTATTCAAATAACTCCTAAGCTCACAAAACTACTTTATCTAATAAAAAAGAAAGAACCACTCATCGTTTTTTCAAAAACAAGAAACATGCCTCCTTTACTTTCTGGGTTGAAAAAAACCTATTGGTTGACTCCTGAAAAAGAATCTTTCATCCTTTCATTTATAGACATCCTTTCAAAAAATTACCAGAACCCTAAGTTTAACGTTTCTAGTATATGTACTTTAATGATGATGTCTAAAACCAAACTATACAGAAATTGTAAAGACATTACAGGAAAATCGATTAGCCAACTATTAAAAGAATTTAGGCTCTTAAAATCTATAGACTCAATAACAATGAGTTCCTCTGCTATAAGCCAAATTTCAACAGATGTAGGGTTTAATAGCAGTTCCTATTTTTCTAATTGTTTTAAGAAAAAATTTGGCATCTGCCCTAAGGAACTTTCAAAATAAAAAGTTCCTCTAAGCTTCCCTTACAACATACAACTCTCATAGTTTTATTCATAAAAAAAGCACTCTGAAAACTCAGAATGCTCTTTCACTTACTTATCTCTTACCTTTTAATTTGGCGCTACATAAAAAGGAGATAAGTTCACCTTTGCATTTCTTCTAGCTCCGTAGTAATTATAGTAGCTCTTATTTTTTTCAATAGTATAAAAAGAATCTACATAATCATCATTATTCGCATACCAACTGTCTGGCATCGCTTGAATTATTGCTCCAGCAACTTGTCCCAAAACACTAACCCAAGGTTGCGTTGACACTGTTCCAATAATTTGAAAAACACCGTTTACAATAGCAGCAACTAAATCTTTATAATTGGTATTATCATCTTTTTCAAATAACTGAATATTCGCAGCTTGGTACTGATAGTCATCCCAAAATAACAATATTTGATTTGGATAATAATCAGTATCATCATGATCTAAATAATACATAGGTATTATCTTAATTTCAGGATTGTTTTCATCATCTTTAATTCCTGATGTTATTGCATATACCTCAGCGGCACCACTAATCCATGGCTCTTCATCATCATTTAACCTTATCTTATCTAACTTTGTGGTCTCCAAACCTGTATTTCTTGCAGATTTTGCACTTAAATCTAATGAAGAATTTAGGAACCTATTGTTTTGCACTCCACTTTCTTGAAGATACTTATTCATATAAGTCACCTCTTTTTTTAGGGTTTCAAAACCGTCGGTTTCAATAACAATAACTGTTTGACTCGGCGCTTCTTTAGGATCAAGATAAACAACCTCTTTATCGATCGTATAAGCTTCAACTCTCTTCCATGTTTTTTCATCTCCTTCAGGAGCAAAAGAAAACAACACCTCAGAAAAATTCTCTATTCTCTCTCCATTATGCATCCAAACTTCTAAAATCTCTATCTTTTCTGGCGCAGCATCTTTAGACGCCCTCGCTTCCAACATCGTTGTTTTAGACATTAACTTTTTATACGATTCGTCATGACTCACAAACGCAGAAGTTTGGTCTAAAATTCTAGACATCGCTACACTTGGTTGTTGATTATTCAATAACTCAAGCGTCTTCTCTTTAAAATCTTGATTTTTCATCAAATCAATAAACTGAAAAGTAGCTTCCTTCTTATTGACAAAATCAGAAGTTTGCGATTCTGTTAAATTTTCCACGTCAGTTACTAATTCTTCTGAATTGTTACAACCAACAAACAGCATCGAAGCTAATAAAGCTCCTAATAAAATTCGGGGGGTTTTCATTTTTAAAATATTTTATATATTAATACTAATCCCAATATTAGTAAAAAACATAACAAAAACCTTAAAAAATGTTAATTTTTTACAAAAGAAACACAAACATCACATAAACTTTAGTTTATATACATTTTTTTAACATTAAAAAACTCATTTCATAACCTTTCTTTTTTTTAACGCATTTAAAGCCATATAAGCTATTTTGCAAAAGAACGATTAATACCAACCTCTTTTTTACCTTCAAATTCTAATTTAAAAGTGTTTTTAGCCTTTTTAAGAGCTTTTTTATCACTCAAGCAATTGTTGATAAAATATTACAAAAACCGCTTAAAAACTTTATTTTAAGTTTTAAAAATTGTAAATTTGTATGACAACAACAATCGCTTTCCAGCGATTTTTTTTATGATAAAGACTTTAATTTAATTCTCTTTATAATGAGCGAAGAAAAAAAACATAATTATTCAGCCGATAGTATTCAGGCGTTAGAAGGAATGGAGCATGTACGTATGCGTCCTTCCATGTATATTGGAGATGTTGGAGTACGAGGATTGCACCATTTGGTATACGAAGTAGTAGACAACTCTATTGATGAAGCTTTAGCTGGCCACTGTGACACTATTGAAGTTACTATTAATGAAGACAACTCTATTACCACAAAAGATAACGGTCGTGGTATTCCTGTTGGAATTCATAAAAAAGAAGGTGTTTCTGCTCTTGAAGTTGTTATGACCAAAATTGGTGCTGGTGGTAAATTTGACAAAGATTCATATAAAGTTTCTGGTGGACTACACGGGGTTGGGGTTTCTTGTGTTAACGCACTTTCCGATCATTTAACTGCAACCGTACACAAAGAAGGTAAAATTTGGCAACAAGAATACGAAAGAGGTAAAACTTTATACCCTGTAAAAACTATTGGAGATACAGATTTTACTGGAACTATTGTTACGTTTTTACCAGACAAATCTATCTTTCAACAAACAACAGAATACAACTACGATACTTTAGCCACACGTATGCGTGAATTAGCATACTTAAACAAAGGTATCACCATTACATTAACAGATAAACGTAATCAGGACGATGAAGGAAACGATATTTCTGAGGTATTTCATTCAGAAGAAGGTTTATCTGAATTTGTGAAGTTCTTAGATGGAACAAGAACACAAATTATTCAAGATGTAATTTCTATGGAAGGTGAAAAGAATGGCATTCCTGTAGAAGTTGCTATGGTGTACAATGATTCATATGCTGAAAATTTACACTCATACGTAAACAACATTAATACACACGAAGGCGGTACACACCTGTCAGGTTTCCGTCGTGGTTTAACTCATACATTAAAAAAGTATGCCGATGAATCTGGTTTGCTTAAAAATGTAAAATTCGAAATTGCTGGTGATGACTTCCGTGAAGGATTAACAGCAATTGTATCTGTAAAAGTAGCAGAGCCTCAATTCGAAGGTCAAACAAAAACAAAATTAGGTAACCGTGAAGTAAGTGCCGCAGTATCTCAAGCAGTCTCTGAAATGTTAACGGATTACTTAGAAGAAAATCCAAATGACGCTAAAACCATTGTTCAAAAGGTTATTTTAGCTGCGCAAGCACGTCATGCAGCACGTAAAGCTCGTGAAATGGTACAGCGTAAAACAGTAATGAGTATTGGTGGTTTACCTGGTAAACTATCTGACTGTTCTGAAACTGACCCTGCTCAATGTGAAATATTCCTTGTTGAGGGAGACTCGGCAGGTGGTACTGCAAAACAAGGTCGTGATCGTAATTTCCAAGCCATTCTTCCATTAAGAGGTAAAATCTTAAATGTAGAAAAAGCTATGCAACATAAAGTTTTTGAAAATGAAGAAATCAAAAACATGTTTACCGCATTAGGAGTTACAATCGGAACAGAAGACGACCCTCGTGAATTAAACTTGACCAAATTACGTTACCATAAAGTAGTTATTATGTGTGATGCCGATGTAGATGGTTCTCACATTGCTACTTTAATTTTAACATTCTTCTTCCGTTACATGCGTGAAATGGTTGAACAAGGATATATTTACATTGCCACTCCTCCTTTATATTTAGTTAAAAAAGGACAAAAACGCGAGTATGCATGGGATGACAATCAACGTGATTTAATTGCTCAAAAAATGGGTGGGTCAGTCACTATTCAACGTTATAAGGGTCTTGGAGAGATGAACGCAGAACAATTATGGGACACTACCATGAATCCTGAGTTTAGAACACTACGACAAGTTACTATCGATAACTTAACCGAGGCTGATAGAATCTTCTCTATGCTAATGGGTGATGAAGTTCCTCCACGTAGAGATTTTATTGAAAAGAATGCAAAATATGCGAATATTGATGCATAAAATATGTTCTTACCTTTAAAAAAGCTCACTAATATTATTGAGCTTTTTTTTATTTTATATTTTTACTTCTTAAAACAACACCCTCATAATTATGAAAAAAATTCTTTTACCACTTTTAACTTTAATGGTAAGCTTTAGTCTTAAAGCTCAGGAATTAGAAACTATTTTATTAGCAAAAGAAGATGCTAGCAAATTAACGAATGCTTATTTAGATCCTGCTATGAAAGGTTTTATTTATAGCATGAATAATGGTTGGTATCACACTGCTAAAGTTCATAAAAAATTTGGTTTTGATATTTCTATCGGAGCAAATGCATCTTTTATACCTTCGGAAGATGAAATGTTTAATCTAACAAAAATAGGATTATCTAGTAACACTACATACAACCAGAACACTACAGCTACAGTTGCTGGAAGCAATTCTATAACTCCTGCCGAATTAACATACACTACTACTATAGACGGACAACAAGTTGAAGCTAACTTCACAATGCCTGAAGGTATTAAAGAAGATTTACCTGCCAATGCTGTACCTGCTCCATCTGTCCAAGTAGGTTTAGGACTTCCTTTTAAGTTTGAAGCAATGCTTAGATACTCTCCTAAAGTAGGTTCAGATGATGTAAAAGGTGGATTATTTGGTATTGGTGTTAAAAAAGAAATCACTGATTGGTTTGGACCAATGGATAAAACTCCTTTACATGTTTCTTTATTAGCCGCCTACACAAATATGAATGTAGATTACACTATTGGCGATGTAAATGGAGACATTGAAGCTAGAAATGCAATTACTGAATTTAGATTAAACTCATATACTGTTCAAGCTATAGCCTCTTTAAACTTCCCTATAATCAACATTTATGGAGGTATTGGATATAATGGAGGTAACACAAGTTTAGATATGAGAGGTGATAGCTTTTACGCTACTTACACAACCCCATTAGGAACAACTGAGAGAGAGAACCTAGGAACAAATCCATTATCACTAAGCTCTAGCTCTGGTAGTTTTAACACCACATTAGGTGCTCGTTTAAGTTTAGGTTTCTTTAAAATCTTCGGAAGTTACACCTTACAAGAGTATAACTCTGTTAATGCAGGTATTGCTTTTAGCTTTAGATAAGACTCACTTTATAAAATGCATAATAAAAAATCCTATTTTGTAAAATAGGATTTTTTTAATCTCTATATTCGTGACTAATTTTTAATTTAACAAAATTTTAACCTCTTAATTTTTAAGTGTTATGAAAACAAAATTATTCTTATTATTTCTATTAACTTCTATGTTCGTTTCCGCTCAAAACGAAATTTGGAAAAAAGATCTTAAGAAAGAACTTTATCAAGTTGGATGGATTAAACAAACTAGTGACGGTAATATTATAGCTTCTGGAGCAAAAGGGCTATTAGCCATGAATAATAATACAGGAGAAATTCTATGGCACAATAAAGAATTAAAAGCGGTTGACAAAAACACTTTTTTAAACATCGATGGCTTACCATTCTTCTACGTTGAATATGCTCCTATAGTAGGAAAAGTTAGAGGAATTATACTTAATTCTAGCAACGGTGAAATTGTTTTCGACACTAAGGATAAAGGTTACAGAATTAAAGACTACACCTTACTTCAAGACAAAGGAATAATTCTATTTGAATTACTTGATAATAAAAAACAAAAACTTATGAATTTCGATTTAGTTAAAAGCCAACTAAATTGGATTATTGACCTAGGGGAAGTTGGTAATATTTTCAAAAAACTAGCAGGTAGTTCATTTATTAATCATGGGCCTTTTTTCACCTCTTCTAATAACTTAGTTATTGGTATTAAAGACAAAATTTTTGCTATTAACTTCTCTAACGGAGAAATTGTATGGAAACATAAAACTAAAAAGAAAGTTAATGCTCTAGTATACTCAGAAAAAAACAACAACCTATATGTTGGTATAAAAAAATCTAGCAAATTACTAGTGTTAAACCCAGACACTGGTGCAGACATAACCCCTGGTAAATTAAAATTAAGAGGAGAATTAATAGACGTTACATCTAATAGTAATGGTGATTTAATTTTAGTAGAAACAGAAGGTTTTAACATTATAAACCCTGAAACTAATTTATTTAAATGGAAGAAAAGCTTTAAAATAGATTATTTAAATGAGGTAATACCTCATGAAAAAGGTTTTATAGCTATTGGAAAAGACGAAAAGAAAGGATCTATTGCTCTAGTTTCACCCGAAGGTAAAAAAATATGGAACACTAACGTTAATGGATATGCTTACTACATAACCCCTACTGAAAAAGGAGTTTTATACATTTCAACTGAGAGGTCTAATATTTTAGACTACGAAAAAGGAAAAGACGTTTGGAGAAGAGATGTAAAGTTCAAATCAATTCCTGCTGTCACCTATGATGAAAATGAAAACAAAGTGATTCTTTTTGAAAATAGAAAAGGATATAAATTCGATTTAGAATCAGGTGAAATTAATCAGTTTGCTGATGATATTAGACTAGAAGAAGTAAAAAGAAAAACTCCTTTAGTTGCTGAATATATAAAAGGAGAAGGATATTTATTATACACCGACCAACACATCTCTTTATTAAAACCTGATGGAACAATTAAATATTCTAATTACTACAAACCTGCCTCTTCAATACAAGGATTAACTAGAGTAGCACAACTTGGTCTGGCGTTTGCTGGTGTTGATTTTGACATACAAGGCTCTTTAGATAACATTGAAATGTTGAATGATCTATCAAACGGAGCTTATAGAACTTCAAAAGACCAAACTGATGGAACTTCTGAAACTTCTCAAATAGCAGGTTTATATGTAGGAACTGGTGATGGAAATATGCACGAAATTTTTAATATAACTTCAAAACGTTTTTACAATTCAAAAATTACTAAAGGAAGCCAATTTATTGTTACAAAAGTAAAAAGACAAGACCTTCCATCAATTCATAAAATTATTAAGGTTGATAAGAAAACTGGTACCATTGATAAAGAAATAGACCTATTAGACAAAACACCAAACTACGTGATAGACAAAGTAGATAATATGGTATTTATCAACGAAAACAATACATTAATATCTGCTCACAAATTTTAATCAAAATCTAAGTATAAATAACCTAAAAAAGCTTCCTTAAATTTAAGGAAGCTTTTCTTTTATATCCATAGCCAAATCGCTATTTTTGTGCATCTTGTGCGGATTCCGCACTTATAAACATAATTAATTACAAAAAACATATATAAAATGAAAGTAACGGTTGTAGGAGCAGGTGCTGTAGGTGCAAGTTGTGCTGAGTACATTGCTATTAAAAATTTCGCTTCTGAAGTTGTTTTAGTTGATATTAAAGAAGGTTTTGCTGAAGGTAAAGCAATGGACTTAATGCAAACTGCTTCTTTAAATGGTTTTGACACTAAAATTACAGGAACAACAGGAGATTATAGCAAGACTGCTGGATCAGACATCTGTGTAATTACTTCAGGTATTGCTCGTAAACCAGGAATGTCTCGTGATGAGTTATTAGGAATCAATGCTGGTATCGTAAAATCAGTAGCTGCTAGCTTAGTTGAGCAATCTCCTAATACAATCATCATCGTAGTATCTAACCCAATGGATACAATGACGTATTTAGTACACAAAGCGACTGGATTACCTAAAAACAGAATTATTGGTATGGGTGGTGCCTTAGACTCTGCTCGTTTCAAATATCGTTTAGCAGAAGCTTTAGAAGCTCCTATTTCTGATGTTGACGGAATGGTTATTGGTGGCCACTCTGACAAAGGAATGGTACCTTTAACGCGTTTAGCTACTCGTAACTCTGTACCTGTATCTGAATTCTTATCAGCAGAAAGATTAGAGCAAGTAAAACAAGATACTAAAGTTGGTGGTGCTACCCTTACTGGTTTATTAGGTACTTCTGCTTGGTATGCTCCAGGTGCTGCTGTATCTGGATTAGTACAAGCTATTGCTTGTGACCAAAAGAAAATCTATCCTTGTTCAGCTTTGTTAGAAGGAGAATACGGTTTAACTGATTTATGCATTGGTGTACCAGTAGTATTAGGTAAAAACGGAATAGAAAAAATCGTTGAAATTAACTTAAGCGAAGAAGAAAAAGCAGCTTTAACTTCTTCAGCTGAAGCCGTTAAAAACAACAACACTGCTTTAACTTTCTAAGAAGTTAACAGTCTCAAATATTTAAAAACCTGAGTAATAAAATTACTCAGGTTTTTTTTATAAACTTTTGTTAAAATTCCAATTACTGTGTAAGATTTTGCCCATCTGGGCGTCTTTATAATAGAGAAGCATTAGTAGTGTTTCTTTTCATAGTTTTTCATAGCAATTTTCCCACTTCATTCTTGAAGTGGGTTTGTTTTTATATACTATACTGCTTGCTGTACCACTTCAAACAATTCCCCTCCCTCACATTTAATCACCTTCTGTTTAAATTTCACAATTAATTGATAATCGTGCGTTGCCATAAGAATCGTTTTTCCACTTTGATGAATTTCATTCAATAACTCCATCACCTCTAATGACGTTTTAGGATCTAAGTTCCCAGTTGGCTCATCTGCTAAAATTAACTCAGGATCATTTAATAACGCTCTGGCAATTGCTACACGCTGCTGCTCTCCTCCCGACAGTTCAAAAGTTTTTTTATAGTATTTCTCCTTCATCCCTACCTTATCTAAAACTTCATGAATTTTATCTTTCATTTCATTTTTATCTTTCCAACCAGTAGCTTTTAATACAAATTCTAAATTCTCATAAACATTCCTATCGTTTAACAATTTAAAATCCTGGAAAACAATCCCTAGTTTTCTTCTTAAAAAAGGAATATCCTTTTCTTTCATTTTCTTTAAATCGAAATCAACGATACTTCCTAAACCACGTTGTAAACGTAAATCTCCATACAAGGTTTTTAACAAACTACTTTTTCCACTTCCTGTTTTTCCGATTAAATAATAAAAATCACCTTTATTCAGGGTAAAATTTACTTTTGACAATACTAAATTGTCTTGTTGATAAATATCTGCGTTTTCAAGGTGTAAAACAGGATTTTCCATGGAATGTAGTTTTTTACAAATCTAAAATTTTATAACGTAATTCTGTAACATTTCTTACTTTTGATAAAAAGTCTCCCAACAAAAATAAAAAACTAACGTTATAGTTTCTAGATAACTAAAAAATATGAGATTTAACTGTTTCAAAAAAAGCTGCTACTTATTTCTTTTTTTAACCATTACAACAGCGGTAATAGCGCAAGAATCGGCTATAAACACTGATGCAAATGCCGATTTTCATAAAGCAATACGTTTATACAACAATAAAGCATATGCTGCTTCACAAGAACTTTTCCGTGAAGTTTCTGTAAACTCTGAAAAGCATCATAATTTAAAAGCTGATGCTGACTATTACGATGCTATGTGCGCAATAAAATTACAGCAAGATGATGCTGATGATAGAGTTAATCAATTCGTTCAAAACTACCCGTACAACAATAAAAAAGAGAAGGCTTTTTTAAATGTTGGTAATTATTATTTTGCCAACAGAAAAGCGGCACACGCCTTAAAATGGTATCAAAAAGTAAATGAAAAGCTATTGAGTCTGGAAGAAAAAAATGAACTCAATTATAAAATGGGGTATGCCCTATTGGTTTCTAATTACTTAAGAGATGCCAAATCCCGCTTTCAAACCCTGTTAGGAAATCCTATTTATGGTAACGACGCTCGTTATTACTACGGATACATTGCCTACAAGCAAGAAAATTTTGGAGAAGCTGAAGACAATTTAAGTCAACTAGCAAACGATGCTACTTACCAAGCAAAAGCAAACTACTATATATTAGATATTAGTTTTAAAGCTGGAAGATTTGATAAATCAATTCAAATTGGAGAGCAATTATTAACAACTACAAAAGACCCAAAAGAAACTTCAGAAATTTCTAAAATTGTTGGGGAAAGTTATTTCAATCTAAAAAAATACGAAGAAGCTATTCCTTATTTAAAAGAATATAAAGGTAAAAATGGTCGTTGGACAAATACCGATTACTATTATTTAGGCTATGCTTACTATCAACAAAAAGACTACGAAACTGCTATTAGCAACTTTAATAAAATTATAGGGGGAAATAATAAAGTAGCGCAAAATGCTTATTACCATTTAGGAGAATGTTATTTAGAACTAGATAAAAAACCAGAAGCTTTAAACGCCTTCAAGAATGCTAGTGAAATGGATTTCGATGCTCAAATTACTCAAAGCTCTTCTTTAAATTACGCAAAATTAAGTTACGAAGAAGGGAACCCCTACGAAAGTGTTCCTGATGTTTTAAAAGGCTTCTTAGCGAAATACCCAACCTCTCCAAATGCTGCTGAAATTAGTAATTTGTTAGTGACCTCATACTTACACCAACGAGATTATCAAGGTGCTTTGGATTTTTTAAGCACTTCAGAGACTCCAGAAAGTAAAAGTATTATCAATGAAGTTTCTTTATACAGAGGTATTCAATTATACAACGAAACTAAAATAACAGAAGCCAAACCATACTTTATAAATGCAACGCAATCAGAAAATACTATTGTGAGCAATAAAGGGGCATATTGGTTAGCTGAAACCGAATATTCTTTGGGAAATTATCAAAATGCCCTTAAACACTTCTTATCGGTTACTGATAAAGAGATTAACGAAGCTAAGATGCTAAATTACCAAATTGGGTACACCAACTTCAAACTAAAAAGTTATCCTAATGCTGCAAAATACTTTCAGCAATTTTTAGAACAAAATTTGGATGACAACGATTTAAATGATGATGCTTCTAATCGTTTGGGAGATTCTTTTTATGCTTCGAAAAGCTACACAAACGCTATTAAAGCTTATAATAAAGTAATTCAAGAAGGTGGTGTAGGGGCTGATTATGCGCAATATCAAACAGCTATGAGTAATGGCTTTTTAGGTAAGAATGATGCTAAAGCCCAAGAACTTGAAACTTTAATTAGTAATTATGAAGGTTCTCAATTAAAAGATGATGCTTTATTTCAGTTAGCAACCACGTACACCACCATGAATAATGCGTCAAAGGCACAAAAAACTTACGAACGTTTATTAAAGAACCACCCAAAAAGCAACTACATTCCAAATGTATTATTACGCCAAGGGTTACTGTATTATAGCAACAACAATAACAGAAAAGCTATTGAAAAATATAAAGAAGTAGTTGCTAAACATCCAAATTCTAACGAAGCAAAACAAGCAGTAACCAACGTTAAAAATGTATACATCGATATTGGTAAAGTAGATGAATATGCCACTTGGGTTAAAAACATCCCTTTTGCTAATGTTACCAATGTAGAATTAGACAACGCCACTTATCAATCTGCTGAAAATAAGTTCCTAGAGAACAACAACACTAAGGCTATTGAAGGTTTCAATAAATACTTACAACAATTCCCTAATGGAATTAACGTATTAAAATCTCATTTTTACTTAGCTCAAGCGTATAACAACACAAAGTTATTTGATAAAGCTATTCCTCACTACACATACGTAAACAAGCAAACTAAAAGTGAGTTTACAGAAGAATCTTTAACCAAGTTAGCTAACATTTATTTACAAAAAGAAGATTGGAGCAACGGTATTTTAGTCCTACAACAATTAGAAAAAGAAGCTAACTATCCGCAAAACATCATTTTTGCTCAAAGTAATTTAATGAAAGGATACTATAAAAAAGAGGCTTATAGTAATGCTATCAACTATGCAGAAAAAGTGTTAACAAAAGGAAAAATAGATACTAATATTGCTGAAGATGCTAAAATTATTTTAGCACGCTCTTCTTTCAAAAACAATGATTTTTTAACTGCTGAAGAATATTTTAATGAAGCTAGTAAAAAAGCTACCGGTGAACTGAAAGCTGAATGTTTATATTACAATGCTTTCTTTTTACATGAGAATAAAGAATACGAAGCATCTACTAAAGCTGTACAAGATTTAATTGCTAACTACTCATCATATAAGTACTGGGGAGTTAAAAGTTATATAATTATGGCAAAAAATTATTACGCTTTAAAAGATGCCTACCAAGCAACATATATCTTGGAGAACATCATCAAAAACTTTACACAGTATAAAGATGTAATTGAGGAAGCAAAAAACGAGCTTCGTACCATTAAAAATAAAGAAGCAAAAACAAACGAATCAGTAACTACCCAAAACTAAAATTTGTTAATAACAAACGAAAGTTAAATGACTAGATCGATGAAAAAGCACTTAAGTTTACTTGTGTTATTTGTAGTAGCATATACAAATGCGCAAGAGAAAAACGTCACTAATAAAACAAAAGACACTATTATAAAAACCGAAGTTGTAAATGTGGTAACTTCATATGTTCCTAAAATTACGGATGCTTTTAAAATAAAGCAGAAACCTGTAATTGAACACACTAAAGAAACTCAGAAAAAAGCATTAGAATATCAAATATTTTCAGTGCCTGTTGCCTCTACTTTTATCCCCAAAAGTGGAACAATGAAAAAAGTTGACTTGGGCAAAAGAGAAAAGTTATACCCAAACTACGTATCGGTTGGATTCGGAAACGTACTTTCACCCTTTTTAGAAGCCTATGTAAGACGTAGTGAAAGCTACAATAGTGAATTAGGAGCGCATTTAAAGTTTTTATTATCATCTGACCCTGTAGCTGACACAGAATTAAGTAGTACTTTTTATAATATTGACCTAAACTTAAACTATACTCAACAAGAACGTTACTTTCAATGGTCGGCTGGTTTAGATGCTGAAAAAGACAAATACAACTGGTATGGTTTGCCCACCAATATTACGTTTACCGAAGCCACTTTAAGTGCTATTGAAGAAGGTCAAAGTTACAATCATATCAAAATCTTCGGTCAAGTAAAACCAGACGACTCTTATTTGGACGAAGCAAATGGCGCAATTTCATTTTTTTCAGATTCATTTGAAAGCGCAGAGTTTTTAGTGGATGGTAATGCACAATTTCGTTTTCCTTTAGATAATTTTCACCGTCAATTAAACGATTTGTATGTAAATACTACTATGCATTATTTAGGAGGCTCGTATGCTTACGCTTACGACGCCGTAACTCCTATAGAGTATAAGTTCATCACACTTGGAGTGCACCCTACTTATAAATTCAATGTACAAGATTTAGCAATTCAATTAGGAGCTAAAAGTTACTTTTCAATGGATACAGAAAATAGTGAAAACATTTTTTTCATCTATCCTGACGTGGAGATTTCTTATCCTATCGTTAAAGAACTAGCAAATGTATTTGTTGGTGCTTCTGGTGATTTAACCACAAATATGTATCAATCTTTTACAGATAACAATCCATATTTGTCTCCCACTCTTGACATGAGACAAACTAATAAAAAGTTTGATGCTTTTGGAGGAATTAGAGGTAAGCTAAACCATCAATTTAGTTATCATGCAAAAGTAAGCTATGCTGATATTGAAAATAATCCATTTTTTGTGCTGAATCAATCAAAATCGGAAGGTGATAACATTGCTGGAACTAACGGGTTTACATTCTACGGATATGAATATGGAAACTCTTTTAAAGTTATTTATGATGATATTAAGTTAATGACCTTCTTTGGTGAAGTTGCCTTTGATGGTATAAAAAACTTGACTATTGGAGCGAATGCACAGTTTAATAAATTTACCTTAACCAACGAAACAGAAGCTTGGAACACACCTAAGATAAAAGGAGAAGTTTTTGGAACCTACAAAACTACTAAATGGTTTGCTGGTGCTAACTTATACTTCGTAGGAAATCGTAATGGACGAGTTTATGATACTTTACCTGCTGAGACCTTTACTTCGATAGACTTAAAAAGTTATTTTGATGTAAACTTTAATGGAGGCTATCATTTTGATGATTCTTTTTCTGTGTTCTTAAACCTAAATAATGTTTTAAACAACAGCTATCAACGATTCAATAACTTTAACGTACAAGGATTTCAAGCAATGGGAGGTTTAACTTGGAAGTTTGACACCTTGTTCTAAACAATTAAAATATAAAACTTACATTTAGGGTGTTAAAACGAATACCCAAATGAAAAAACGAACCTTTTTACTACTTACAAGCATTGCTTTTTTTGCTTGTAAAACAGAACAAAAACAACTTACTACCGCTTCTAATACTTATACAGAAGTAAACTACCAACAAGACTCTACACAGATAAAAAAACTATTCAGTACCGCACTTACCCAGGGTAAATCATACGAATGGTTACGCGATTTAACACAAAACATTGGAAGTCGTTTATCAGGATCAGAAGGAGCTGCTAAGTCTGTTATTTGGGGAGAAAAACTCATGAAAGAAGTTGGTTTAGACTCTGTTTGGCTACAACCTGTTATGGTACCTCATTGGGTTCGTGGAGAAAAAGAAGTTGCTCATTATGAATTTAACGGAGAAAAAATAAATGTTCCCATTTGTGCTTTAGGAGGTTCAATTGCAACACCAACTAATGGAATTACTGCTGAAGTTATTGAAGTTAAAAACATTGAAGAAGCCAAAAAGTTAGGAGATAAAGCCAACGGAAAAATTGTGTTCTTTAACGGTGCTTTTGACAACACACTTATTAATACCTTCCAAGCTTATGGAGGCTGTGTAGGACAGCGCTATGGCGGAGCTGCTATAGTTGGAAAATTTGGAGCAAAAGCAGTCATTGTTCGTTCTATGACTAACGGAATTGATGATTATCCACACACAGGTTCTATGGGGTACGGCGATATTCCAAAAGAAGAATACATTCCAGCAGCTGCTATAAGTTCTCGTGCTGCAGAAAATTTAAGTAAGCATTTACAAGAAAAACCTAACTTACAGTTTTACTTTAAACAAAGTTGTGAAAACTTACCTGATGCCCCTTCACACAATGTTGTAGGAGAAATTAAAGGAAGTGAATACCCTAACAAAATTATGGTAATTGGTGGACATTTAGATTCTTGGGATTTAGGAGAAGGAGCACACGATGATGGAACAGGAATTGTACAGTCTTTAGAAGTTGCTTATCTATTAAAAAAGAACAATATTCAACCAAAAAACACCGTACGCATTGTCTTTTTTATGAATGAGGAAAATGGTTTACGAGGAGCAACAGAATATGCTCGTTTAGCCAAACAAAACAACGAATTACATATTGGAGCATTAGAATCTGATGCAGGTGGTCATACCCCTAGAGGTTTTTCTATCGATGCTAATGAAAGAAACTTACAACTAGTTCAAAGCTGGAAAAAGCTGTTGGCTCCTTACGGATTACATGATATTACTGCTGGAGGTAGCGGTGCAGATATCGGTCCTTTAAAAGACGACCATGTTACCTTAGTAGGCTACCGACCAGATTCACAGCGCTATTTTGATTACCATCATGCCGCTACAGATACGTTTGACAAAGTTAATAAACGCGAATTAGAACTAGGTAGCGCCTCTATGGCGAGTATTGTATATTTAATGGATACATATTTATACAACGAAGAAGCTTTAAAACCTTAATTCATGGATACTCTTATCATAGTATTAAGAATCATATTCGGACTATTTTTCGCTTTTGCAGGGATTATGCACTTTATAAAGCCTAAGATTTTCAATCGCTTTATCCCTAATTTTCTTCCAAAATTAGCAATAAACTATATAGCTGGTTTATTAGAGCTGGTAATAGGTATTGGATTACTAATTAATCAAACTTCCAAACAAGCAGCCTTAGCAATGTTGGTATTAATGTTAATTTTCTTACCTATTCATATTTGGGATGTTTTCAGGGAAAAACCTGCAATCGGATCTAAAAAAATAGCCATTATAAGAGTACCTCTTCAGTTTTTACTATTATATATCGCTTATTTAATTTATACATACTAATACTCCTTAATCAAGAAGTATTATAGAAAAACTGTACTAAAGCGACATTTAAAACTTAGTTTTAAATGTCGCTTTTTCATCCCATCCACAACACAACCTCAATACTCTTAAAAAAAATAAAAATATTTTAAAAAAATCCTATCAAAACACACAACAACCTACAACACTACAAATCAAATCGCTAACAAATATCACTTTCTTGATTTTCATATAAAAAAAAACATAAAATTCACTTCTTTTTAACATTAATTTATATAAAACATTAGGGTTTTTAGCAATTCACTTGTTTTAGTACTGAAATTTTATTCTAGAAAAAATTACGCTATATCCATATTCGGATACCTTTTATTATTTATTAATTTTAACATAACACGCATGAAAAATAAAAAAACTCATGGAAGAAAGTATTCTTTTACCCCTAAAGTACTCTTACTTCTTTTTGTTGCCCTTTTAATTAACTCTTCTCTTTCTGCTCAAAATAAATTTAGAGTAAGTTTTTCAGGAGGATTAAATAACAATGATATTACTTATAGCGCCAACAACAGAGTAGATACCGAATATACAAATGAGGATGGAAACTACTTTAAAGCAGGTTTCAACTTTAACGTTTATAAACACATTAGTATACAAACAGGGATAACCTACCTTAATAAAAACTATAGATTTCAAAGAACAGGAACACGAGAAGGCGTTTCTACCCTTCATAGGTCGAGATATTTCAACATTCCCGTAATGGTAGGAATACAACCACTACATCAAGCATTAAAAGACACCAAATTTAACTTTGAAGTTTTTGCAGGAACTTATGTAGGCTGGTGGAACTCTCTTAAAAGAGAAAGTACAGTTGAAGTTTTTGGAGAACTTGATTTTGATGGTTTCCCTAAGAAAACAGTAACTGAAACTTACGACTTTGATAAAAATGAAAATCATTTTAACAGAGTTGATTATGGCCTACAAGCTGAAACTAGATTAGGCTATAACTTTTACAAAAACTTAAGCCTATTTGTTGAATACTCTTTTATGTATGGTTTATCTGACAACCAAAAAGAACAATTAAGAAATACTTCTAATTATTATTATACCACCTCTAATTATGGTATAGGAATATCTTACAACTTTTAAAAACTAAATTATTATGAAAAAACTTAAATACATATTACAAATATTTATAGTAGTTCTATCATTACAAACTCTTCAATCTTGTAGAGAAGACGCTTTAGAAGTAGCTGAATTAGACAGAACTGATGTAGCTAGTTATTCGGATCTTTTCAATGCTTTTTGGGATACCATGAATAACGATTATAACTACTTTAACGAACAAGAAGAAAGTTGGGACAATGTATACAAAAAATACAGTCCAAAATTTAAAGGACTAACAACTTTTAATAAGGCAGATGCAAGTCCTATTGAAGCTGAAAAAGAAGCCAACTTAGCCTTCAAATATTTTGCTGAAATTATTACTGGAAAAGTTTTAGATCAACATTTTGGTTTAAGTGTAACCATTCCTTTACCTAGTGTTAAATTACCAGGTCGTAGCGCTTCTATCTCTGCTGGTTTTTCTAGTAATATGAAGTACAAGTATACTGAAGAAGACGGTTTTGTTAACTTTGGAAGAAATCAAAGGAACCCAAAAGTTAACAAAGATGAAGTAAGCTTGGTTATGACTAATGACAAGCTAGACCCTACTACAATTGTTCAAGAAGGTCCTATTTTAGCTGGTTTCTTAAAAAGTGCCCCAGAAACAATGTATATTCAGTTAACTAGTTTTGAGGTTTATCCAACTGCTATAATAGAAGGAGCATTCCCTTTATTAGAAGACATTAGCGGTATTGATGGTATTAATCAATCGTATTTTGATGACTTAAAAAAATTAGATAATGAAGCTGGTACTGAGTTTGAAGCTTTGATGAAGGGTAATTTATCCTCTTTTAAAACACTAGTAAACACAGTAATTAATTCTAACGAGTATAAAACTTACATAAGCGCTCTTGACAACTTTAAAAACACTGAGTTAATTAGCGACTTTGAAAACAGTTTAGCTCCTTTAGCTAGCTTTACACAGGCTGCTAAAAACGAGTTTAAAACAAAACATGCAACTGTATTACCTATATTAGGCGCTTATTACAATGCTCCAACTACTACAGAAGCACAAAAAGAAGCTGTTAATATATTATACGGAATTTACAATAAGCGCATAACAACTTACCAAAAAGTTTCTAGCTTTGCTAGTACCATTTCTTTTTTTGGCTTTACATTTACTGATGAATTTGACGAATTGTTAAATTCTATCACTTCAAATTACAATTTTGATCTTTATCAAAAATTATACAACCCTATAACCAATGGTACAGCAAAAAAAATAATTTTAGATTTACGTGGTAACGGTGGTGGATATGTAATTGATGCCCGTATTTTTACCGAAAGATTTATAACGCAACAAAAAGTTTGGGGATACCAAAGAACAAAAGAAGGCAATGGTCGTTTTAATTACAGTCCATGGACGCCAGTAGAAACAAAACCTCACAAATTTGCCCTTGAACAAAATATTCCTATAGCAGTTTTAATTGACGAAAACTCTTTTAGCATGGCAGAAATCAGTACTATGATGATTAAATCTCAAGGAGACCATGTAACAATCGTTGGAGACAATAGCGGTGGTGGTACTGCAGGCTTAGGAGGCCAAGATTCATTTAATGGAGGAAATAGATTAAGCAACGGATATTTAGAATTTTACATGCCTTTAATGGCATTTAAAAATAGTAAAGGAAAAGTTGTTGAAGCGATTGGTGTTGCTCCAGATGTAAAAACTATCCCTACACAAGAACAAGTAGATGAATTAACAACAACTTATATTGATCCTGCTTTTGACGCTGCTTTACAAGCCGTTAGTAAATAGGAACTTTTTCTGTTATGTATTTTTATAAAAGGAAAACTAGTTTTAGTTTTCCTTTTTTTGTTTAAGTTTAAATACATTTGAACATCTATACCTTTAACACAATACCAACCATGAAAAAAACACTACTCCCTCTACTTGCTTTTAGTTTCCTACTTTCTTGTAAACAAAAAGAAAAAGTAGACACTATTGTTATTAATTCCAATACCTATACAGTAAACTCTAATTTTGATACCGCTGAAAGTTTCGCTATTAAAGATGGAAAATTTATAGCCATAGGAAACAATAAAGAAATTCAAGAAAAATATAGCACATTCAACATTATTGATGCCAAAAACAACCCAATATACCCAGGATTTATAGATGCACATTGCCATTTTTACGGACTAGGCTTACAACAACAAAAAGTAGATTTAGTTGGAACTGAAAGTTATGATGAAGTACTACAACGCTTAATTGCTTTTCAAAAAGAAAAAAGCACAACCTACATCACAGGTCGTGGATGGGATCAAAATGATTGGGAAGTAAAAGAATTCCCTACCAAAGAAAAATTGGATAGTATATTTCCAAACACACCGGTAGCCATTCGTAGAATTGATGGTCACGCAATGCTAGTCAATCAAGCTGCTATTAATTTAGCTGGAATAACTCTTGACTCAAAAATTAACGGAGGAGAATTTATAAAAAAGGACGGCAAGCTAACAGGAGTACTTATTGACAATGCGATGAATTTTGTTAACAACCCAAAACCATCAAAAAAGGAGCAAATTCAAGCGTTAAAAGATGCTGAAAAAATATGTTTCGATTTAGGATTAACTACCGTTGACGATGCTGGTTTAGATAAAGAAGTTATTGGATTAATTGATAGCTTACAACAATCTGGAGGTTTAAAAATGCGTATATACGCTATGATTTCAAACAATCAAAAAAATCTTGATTACTACCTCGACAAAGGCATCATTAAAACTGATAGATTAAACGTTCGTTCTGTAAAGGTTTATTCTGACGGAGCTCTAGGTTCTCGAGGAGCTGCTCTTAAAGATGAATATTCTGATAAGAAAGGACATTTTGGTGCTTTGGTAAATTCCTATGAGAACCTACAAAAAGTAGCAAAGAGAATCGCTGCTTCCGACTATCAAATGAACACCCATGCTATTGGTGACTCTGCCAATTATGTGATGTTAAAAACCTACAACGAAGTATTGAAAAATAAAACTGACAGACGTTGGCGTATTGAACACGCTCAAATTGTAGATCTGAATGACTTTGATTTATTCAAAAATGTACTTCCTTCTATTCAACCCACACACGCCACTTCTGATATGTATTGGGCAGAAGACCGAGTAGGTGCAGAAAGAATAAAAGGAGCTTACGCCTTTAACGACTTATTAAAAGAATACGGAAAAGTTGCTTTAGGAACCGATTTTCCTATTGAACATGTAAGTCCATTATATACTTTTTACGCAGCTACTATCAGAAAAGATTTAAAAGGGTATCCTGAAAAAGGCTATCAAATGGAAAATGCTTTATCTAGAGAAAATGCCTTAAAAGGAATGACCATTTGGAATGCCTATGCAAATTTTGAGGAAAACGAAAAGGGAAGTATAGAAGTTGGTAAAGTAGCTGATTTTATAATTCTTGATAAGGATATAATGGCTATTGACGGAAAAGAAATTCCGAATACAAAAGTTTTAGCAACCTATATTAATGGTGAAAAAGTAAATTAAAAACAAAAAAATCGACTAAACAAAAAAGCCTTAGAAAATATTTTCTAAGGCTTTTGCTATTTAATAAAATAATTTATTCTATATAAAATGTCCTATTCTGTGGAGCATAAGTTATTCTATTTTGACAAATAGTAGCACAACTACCAGATTGTAAACATTTATAAATTAACTTACCACATGAAAACTTTCCATCACAACCTTTGGTAAATTCATCTGTCCCTCCTTTACAAGTTACTTCATATGCACTCTCTTCGATTCTTCTTTGAATATCTGCTTCACTATCTAAAACAAAAAAATCTGCTTCAGCTTCAATAGAACTAAGATACTCAATAGTGTTATTCTTCTTATCATACTTAACATCTATGTATAAGACATTTTCATCATTTGATGTTTGTATATCCATAGCCGCTACTTTAGAAAAAAACTCATCTGGACTCATTTTTGTATCCGTCAAAGTATCAAGAGATTCATTATCATTACAAGATACTAGACCAAATACCATAATTAATAACCCTAAAATAATCTTTCTTTTTTTCATAATAAATAAAATTTAAAACCAAATTAAACAACTAATATACAGCTATTTAACAAAAAAAACGCATCTTTTTTTATTCTTTGTAGTCTGATTTATAAAGTCAACAAATCATGACACAACTACAACGAAAACAAGAATTTTACAATCAATTAATCTTAGCTAAAAAGGCACTTAAAAGCAAAAGCTTTCGAGTGTCTTTTTATCATTTAGAAAACGCTCATATATTGGGACAAAAACATGTATATAGACATACTTTATCTCATTATTGGATGTTGATTTACGGAATAAAAACAAACAGTAGTAAAGAAATTATTGGACAATTTTTCAGAATTATAGCTTCAATTTTATTTACTTTAATTTGGGTCCCTACAGGAAATACAGGTGGCTCTAACATATCTGCAATTAAACCTATTCCTGTTAGAAAAGACCTTCAAAAATATTTTTAACAATAAATGCATCTTTATACTCATTTTCTAGTCTACTATACAAACACACAAAACAAATAATATCATGAAAAACAATAATCAATGCACCTGCACTTGCGAAGGATGTAAAACAGGAGACTGCTCAAATTGTACTTGTGAAAACTGCACGTGTAATAACTGTAACTGTTAATTAAATCAACTTTTAAAATTCTTGTCACTCTGAACACAATGAAAACAAAATATTCATTTTATTCAGCGTGGCATTTTTCGTAAATTTACTAGCATGGCAACACAACAAGCTTGGAAAAAATACGCAGATGATGTAAAACACTTTATTTTAAGTAAAGTGAAAGACCCCAATGCGACTGATGACCTCTTACAAGAAACATTTATAAAAGTTCATACGAAACTTCACACCTTAAACGACATTACCAAACTAAAATCTTGGATTTTTACGATTGCTCGGAATACGATGATGGATTACTTCAAAAACACTAACCAAACAGTTGAATTAAACAATTTTGAAGCACAAACAGACACAAAAGAACACGAACATACCGAAAAAGATTGTCTTCGTGCAATCATACAAGATTTACCAAAAAAATATAGAGATCCGCTGTTTTTATCAGACATAAAAGGGTTAAAACAACAAGAAGTTGCTGATACTTTACAGCAAAATTTACCTACTACAAAATCTCAAATTCAACGTGCTCGTAAATTGATTGCACAAGGTTTTATGGATTGCTGTGGATTTTCACTTAACGAAGAAGGAAAGTTAGTAGGTGAAATTCAAGACAAAGAAGATTGTAAAGTTTGCAAGTAAGTTATATCTTCAACTTTTCTTCTAACGTATTTTTTTACTATGGTTTCATTCTTTATCAACTTTTATCGCTTTTGTAAACTTGTTTTTATAGGTATCAAAAAAGATACTGAATTTAGATATTTATTCTTTTTCCTTTCTATTCTATTAACGAGCTCTACTATATTCTATCACAAAATTGAACATTGGGAAGTTATAGACTCTTTATACTTCTCTGTAATGACAATGGCAACGGTAGGTTATGGAGACTTCGTACCCACACATAACATTAGTAAAATATTTACAATAATATATACCTTTCTATCTATCGGAACTTTTGTTGCCTTTACCGCTAAAATTGTGCAGTTTACATTGCAAAAAGACAATCAAAAAACACCTTTGCATAAACTAACATCCAAGTTTAAAAATAAGAATCCGTAATTTTTTAAAACTTTCGTAATTTTGTGTAAATTCAACACTAAATGAAGATATCACAAAATATAAAAGTTGCTGTAGATGCTGTTGTTTTTGGTTACCAACAAAAAGAACTCTCTGTCTTATTAATAAAAAGAGGCATCGAACCTTTTAAAGGAGCTTGGGCATTACCTGGTGGATTGGTTTTAGAAAACGAATCACTAGAACATGCTGTTGAAAGAGAACTATTAGAAGAAACTGGAGTCACTATTGATTATCTTGAACAATTGTACACTTTTGGAACCCCAAAAAGAGACCCAAGAAACAGAGTTATTTCTGTTACCTATTTTGGTTTGGTAAGTCCCAATCATTTTAAAATTAGTGCTGATACTGATGCAGCTGAAGTACAATGGTTCCCTATTCATGAACTACCCAAACTAGCTTTTGACCACAATCGTATTTTAACCACAGCTTTACAAAGACTTCAAAACAAAATAAACTACCAACCTATTGGTTTTGAATTACTAAAAAAAGAGTTTCCTTTTTCTGATTTAGAAAATTTGTATCAAACTATTCTTGACCAAAAAATTGACCGTCGTAATTTTAGAAAAAAAATTATGAGCTTTGGGATACTTACCGAAACCGACAAAATACACCAACCATCTAGCGGTAGACCTGCAAAACTATTTAAATTCAATGCTAAGAAATATAAAGAACTAGAAAAGAAAGGCTTCCACTTCGAAATTAAGTTTGCGTAAAAAAAACACTAAAACATTTTTTATTTTAAAAAACCACATTATATTTGTGTAAAAATTACGCAATATGATTTTAAACTTAGACAATAACTTTACTCCTTACGGAACAGAAAACAATATAGACTATAATTTCTTTACTTTTTCAGGAGGGGAACCGCATATTAAAATCATTTCTAAACTTGAAAATGTAACAGAAGTAACAATTACACATCGTATTCAGTCTTTTAATGATATCGGTACACTTTTATTGGCTACTAATGCATTAAAAAACATGGGTATTACAAAGTTACACGTTGTCCTTCCCTATTTTCCAGCCGCTCGTCAAGACAGATTAATGGTATCAGGCGAACCTTTATCGGTAAAAGTATATGCAGATATTATAAATACACAAAACTTTGAGTCAGTAACTGTTTTCGATCCACATTCTGAGGTAACTCCTGCCCTATTGAATAACTGTATAATTATAGATAACCACAAATTCATAGAGCGCATTACTCAACAATTATCAGATAATTTACTACTAATTTCTCCTGACGGAGGTGCTTTAAAAAAGATATATAAAGTTGCTTCGTATCTTCAAAATTATGAAGTAATTGAATGCTCCAAAAGCCGAAACGTAAAAACGGGTCAGCTAACAGGTTTTAAAGTATATGCTGATAATTTACAAGGTAAAGATTGTTTAATTGTGGATGATATTTGTGATGGAGGCGGAACTTTTTTAGGGCTAGCTAAAGAATTAAAAGCTAAGAATGCTGGAAACCTATACTTAGCCGTAAGTCACGGAATATTTAGTAAAGGTTTTGATGAACTTGAAAAACACTTCACCAAAATTTTCACTACAGATAGTTTTAAAACTATTGAAAACCATAATTGTATACAGATTGAACTGGGGAAATTGCTATAAAAACCATAAAAAAATTGCTATGAAAAACAACATTATTAAATCAACATTTATTGGATTAGCTGTAGCTGATGCTATAGGGGTACCTGTAGAGTTTACAAACAGGCAAGAGTTAAAACAAAACCCTGTAATAAACATGAGAGAGTTTGGAACACATCATCAACCCAAAGGAACTTGGTCAGATGATAGTTCTCTTACATTTTGTTTAGCTGAAAGTTTATGTCAAGGATACGATTTAGTGGATATTTCATATAAATTTATCCAATGGATGAATGCTGAGATATGGACTCCACACGGTAATGTTTTTGATATCGGAATCCAAACGCGAAAAGCGATTGAACAACTTTCAAAAATCATAAATAAAAAAGACTATAAAGAACTAGAAATTTTAAAATATTCTGATGATGAATATACCAATGGTAATGGTTCATTAATGAGAATTGTTCCTTTACTCTTTTACATAAAGGATAAAAAAATAAAGGACCAGTTTAATATTATTTGGCAAGTTTCATCACTAACACATCCCCACATAAGATCGGCAATTTCTTGTTTAATATATTTAAAATTAGCTGAATATATTTTAAATGGATTTTCAATTATAGATTCATATAAAAAGATGCAAAAGGAAATTACTGTCTTTTTTTCAGAAAGAAATATTTCTTCTTACGAGCAAAATCATTTCTCTAGAATTTTAAAGCAAGATATATCTAGTTTAAAAGAAGAAGATATAAATTCCAGTGGCTATGTTCTACATACATTAGAAGCTTCACTGTGGTGTCTACTCAGCACTTCTAATTATAGTGAGGCAGTTTTAAAAGCTGTAAATTTAGGGGATGATACTGATACTACAGCTACTGTAGTTGGAGCTATTGCTGGTATGTATTATGGAATAGATAATATACCTCAAGAATGGGTAGATTCATTAGTAAGAAAAGATGATATTATTCTCTTAAGTCAACAATTCTCAAAAAAATATCGTTATGAGAATTAACCGATAAAAACGTAACAAACATTGCTTACGTTTTTGAATAAAATTGAAAAAAAATGAATGAGAAAAACACAAAAAGAATAAGTAAGTTTTTAAGCCTGATATTAAGGCATCAACCTGAAAAAATTGGATTAAAATTAGATATCAGTGGATGGGCTTCAGTAGAAGAACTTTTGAACAAATCAAGCAACAACGGAGTTTCATTTACTAAAGAAGAATTGGATTTAGTTGTAAAAACAAACGATAAACAACGGTTTTCATTTAACGAAGACAAAACAAAAATAAGAGCCAATCAAGGACATTCCTTAAAAAATGTAACCATAGTAACTGAAACAAAGACTCCCCCTCTCTTTTTATACCATGGAACAGTAGCTAAATTTATTCCTTCCATAAAAGAAAACGGATTACAAAAAATGAGTAGGCAACATGTTCATTTGAGTTCTGACCTAGAAACTGCTAAAAAAGTAGGTAGCAGAAGAGGTAAACCTATAATTTTGACTGTTCAGTCAGGTGCTATGCATAAAAAAAATTATGAGTTCTTTTTATCTGAAAATGGAGTTTGGTTAACTAACCTTGTCCCGGCTGAATTTATTGAATTTGAAGATTTATAACAGTATGAAAACATTTGTCATTGGTGATATTCATGGAGGCTTAAAAGCCTTACCCCAAGTTTTAAAAAAAGCCAAAATCACTATAGAAGATACCTTAATTTTTCTTGGTGATTATGTAGATGGCTGGAGTGAATCTGCACAAGTCATTGATTTTTTAATAGAGTTAAACAAAAAACATGAATGTATTTTCATTAAAGGAAATCATGATTTGTGGTGTGAAGACTGGTTGAGAACTGGTGAAGGTGAAGCCATTTGGTTAGCACATGGTGGCGAAGAAACCAAAAAAAGCTACGAATCTTATTCAGAAGAACAAAAACATGAACATCTGGCATTTTTTCAACAAATGAAACCTTACCATATCGATAGTAAAAATCGTTTGTTTATTCATGCTGGTTTTACCTCTATGCACGGAGTGGAAAAAGAAACATTCAAATTAAATTATCATTTTGATAGAACCTTATGGGAAACAGCGTTGGCTACTGATAAAAACTTATCTGAAAAATCTGAACTATACCCAGAGAGGTTTACACACTATTCAGAAATATACATTGGTCACACCCCAACTATACGCTATAATTCACCAAACCCTATAAACGCTTTAAATCTATGGAATATTGATACAGGAGCTGCATTTACAGGATGTTTAACAATTATGGATATCGACAGCAAAGAGTTTTGGCAAAGCAATCCAATAAAAACGCTATATCCAAACGAAAAAGGAAGGAATTAAAAGATATTTTAACTTATCTAAAAAGTAAACATTCAATAATTTTACGAAATATCCTTAGAAGTAACATGCTAGAACAAGATCATTATCAAAAGCTAAACTTAAAATATAATCCTTTTTCATTTCTAAATGACCAAGAATTACTAAAGGTTACAGAAGAACGAATCAACCTTAACGATTTGGCTTTAAAAACAATGTCAACCAGTTCTTGTTTTATTGAGTTTTATGGTAAAAAAGGAAAGGGAAAATCAACTCTTTTACAATCATTACACTCAAAGCACTTAGCTAACTCAACTTTCTTCAAACTAAAGAAGAAAGAACATTCATATATAAATACAATCCCTGGCATTCTCATTATAGACTCCTTTCAGCTCTTGTCCACAAAAAACAAACTGGAACTACTTACAAATCAAAACAAACTAATTATTGGTGCACACTACTCTCATAAAATTCCGTATTTCCCGAAAAGAAAATTATATAAAAAAATAAATTTTAGCAAACTAGAATTAGACATAAACCTTTTAAGAAAAATTGTACATAAAAGAATTGAACTTGCCTGTTTAGATTCTCAAAAAGAATCTATAAAAATTAAAGATGCACATCTTCAAAAATTATTAGAAGATCACGGTAATAATTTACGAGAAATTCAACTATCCTTGTATGATTTTTTCTTAAACCTCAATAACGAACTATATGAGTTATCAACAATTTGTAGATATTAAGGTTACACTTGACAAAAACGAGTTTCAAGCAAATGAGACAATTTCTGGTGAAGTTTTTATTAAAAACCATAGTCCTATTCACTTAGATATTGAAAACATTCAAATTAAATTATCTATAAAACACCAAGGCAAGGGAGAAACTGATGAAATTACTTTGGACTATTATTCCATAAACGATTGTGAAAAAATTTCTAAAGGCCAAACGATAGCTTCTGCATTTACCTTTAAACCTGTTTATAACGTTTCTTTTATTGGGGAAAATATGACACAAACGGTTTTGCTAACAGCTAAAGTCGACATAAAAAAGGAAAGTGAAAAACAGTTACGAAAAGAAAAATTATCTGACTTTAAAATAGGAGGTTATTTAAAAGGGCTCATTCGTCCTGATTTTTATCATGAAATTCCCATCTTACTAATAAAAGGAAACTCCACTTATAAATTTAAAAAAACTTCAGGTAGCATCAAACCCGGTATCAAAAAAGCGCAAACAATTTTATTTTTTGGTCTTATCATAACAGGAATTATAAGTGCTATAATTTATTCACAACTAGGTAGGTTAGAGGTTTTTTATGTCTTTTTAAGCATATATGCCATACTGTGCGGAATAGTTTATTTTTATAAAATACAACCTTCACTGGCTATTGGGGCAATTAACTACAAACTAGAAGCATTAGATGAACACTACTACCAAACTAACTTCAGGTTAAAAAAAAGAACAAATACAATACAACATATAAACTGTCAGTTAATAGGAAAAGAAAAGGTTACCTATGATAACGGTAGTAGTAGATCAACCAGTATTAAAACTTTTTATGAAGGAGAAAAAACAAAAGTAACCCCTATAAATATTTCATCCTTTAAATCTAAATTCCCCGAAGAATCACTCCCTATCTCTATTAAAAATAACGATTTTGAAATTATATGGTACCTTAAAATCGCAGTGTATACAAGAAACAATAAACGCATAGAAGGAGAAGACCTAATTCTTATAGACTTCGAAAAATTACTATAATTATTTATAAAAAAAATTAAGGTTCTGTTGTGAAGTAAATTTAATTTGCGTAAATTTGACACAAACAAAATAACAAACTATGAATCCATTATTATATACAGACGGTTATAAAGTAGACCACAGAAGACAATACCCTAACAACACTACGTTAGTATATTCAAACTGGACACCAAGAAAAAGTAGAATTCAAGGAGTTGAAAAAGTAGTTTTTTTCGGACTGCAATACTTCATCAAAAAATATATCATTGAAGAATTTCAAACCAACTTCTTTAACAAACCAAAAGAAGAAATTTGCAAACAATACAGCAGAAGAATTAATAACTATTTAGGCGAAAACCAAGTAGGTATTGAACATATTGCAGCATTACACGATTTAGGGTACATTCCTATGACTTTTAAAGCATTGCCAGAGGGTGTAGAAGTTCCTATTAGAGTACCAATGTTTACTATGTATAATACATTGCCAGAATTCTTTTGGCTAACCAACTATTTTGAAACCTTATTATCAACCACTGTTTGGTTACCTTGTAATTCTGCAACCATTGCAAAACAATACAGGCAACTATTAGATAAATACGCACAAGAAACCTCATCTGTTCCTGAAATGGTAGATTGGCAAGGACACGACTTTTCTATGAGAGGAATGGCTGGTTTAGAAGCTGCTGAAATGAGCGCTGCGGGTCACCTATTAAGTTTTACTGGAACAGATACTATACCAGCTGTAGACTTTTTAGAAAAGTATTACAATGCAGATTCTGATAATGAATTGATTGGTGGTTCTGTTGCGGCAACGGAACACTCTGTAATGTGTATGGGAACCAATAGCGGTGAAGAAGAGACTTTTAAAAGATTAATTACGGAAGTATATCCAAATGGCATCGTTTCTATTGTTTCTGATACGTGGGATTTATGGAAAGTACTTACCGAATATTTACCTAACTTAAAAGAAGAAGTCTTAGCTAGAGATGGTAAAGTGGTGATTAGACCTGATAGCGGTGACCCTGTGGATATTATTTGTGGAAATACAAACGGTAAGACAGAAGTAGAACAAAAAGGAGTTATACAACTGCTTTGGGAAGTTTTTGGAGGTACAACCAATGTAAAAGGATATAAAGAACTAGATAGTCATATTGGAGCTATTTATGGTGATAGTATTACCCTTGAAAGAGCCACACAAATTTGTGAACGCTTAAAACAAAAAGGATTTGCCTCTACTAATATAGTGCTAGGAATTGGTTCTTTCACTTATCAATACAACACCAGAGATACTTTTGGATTTGCCATGAAAGCTACCTACGGAGAAGTAGATGGAGAAGGAAGAGAAATCTTTAAAGACCCAATTACCGATGACGGAACAAAAAAATCTGCCAAAGGATTATTAAAAATAGCGCTAGAAGATGGAGAGTATACATTACACGATCAAGTAAGCTGGGAAGAAGAACAAGAAGGCGAATTACAAGAAGTTTTTAGAGACGGAAAATTGTTAGTTGATGAAAAACTAAGTGAAATAAGACTTCGTACAAAAAACAGTGTATTAGAATTTTCAAAATAAAAAAAGTAGGAGTTTTACTCCTGCTTTTTTTATTTAGAAGCCTCATAAAAATACTAAATACCAACACCTTACATAAAACTCAATTTGCTGAACTCTTGATTTTTTTGTATCTTATAAGGAACTAAAAAGAAACTTATGACAGATCAAGAGCAAAAAAGACTCGATACAATGAATTCCGTTTTAGTTAAAATGGAAGACATTAAAAACACGCAAAAAAGTTTAATTGAAAAAATTGGTGTGGTTGAAGTTCAACTATTCGATATCCAGTCAAAAGATTTAGACAAAGAACTCGAAAAAGTAATGGTAAGAGCTTCTGATACCTTAAATATTATAAAACAAGCTACTGAAGCTTTTGAAATGAAACGAAACCGTTTAGAAAATGAAGCATAAACAAAAATCCGCTGTTAAGCGGATTTTTTATTCATTTATATAAAAATACTATTTAGGCCATTTCAAGCTTAATAATACATCCAGCGGGGCTTGTTTCCTCTATGGTAATTTCTGCATTAATAGTTTTATTCTTGTTTTTTACATTTAAAGCCCCTTGACTTCCATAATGCTTACCCATATCATCCAAATCATCCCAAAGGTGTTCAAATGACATGTCTTTTGTATAATATTTAGCTTTCACATAATTCGTTTTATTAACTGGTGTCGCTGCCATAACTCCAAAGTAACTATCAGAATCACCATTTAACATTATTTTTAGAACAACATTACACCCAGCTCCTACTGCATGAAAACCAAGCTCAAAAGTAGTAGCATTAACAGGTTTGCTACTATATGGGGTGATCGGTTGTAAAGTACTATTTCCTTTAGAATCGTGAAAATCTCCATGGCCAACATCGTTATTCCAAGCCACTTCCCATTGAACATTTGTTCCATTTTCAACAGCAATAGCTAAATCATTTCTCTCCGAGTTGCCTCCAAATATGTCTTTAATTAATTGTACGGGGTCAATATTGAAATTAACGGTCGTTTTCCTTTTTGTTTTTAACATTGTTTCTCTTTTTAAGTTAGTAAAAATTGCTACTAAAAATCTTGTAACACAGATTTTTTTTCGCTTTGTGGCATTTCTTAATAAGTAAAAACATAAATATTGTCTTGAGTAATAATAATTCCTCAGCTATGTTTTTACATATTTTAATGCTTCATTTATACAACCTAAAAGTAAATTAGCAGCTACTTAATCAAATAGTCAACTTTAGGTTAAACAAATACACATAATTGTATATTTATAAACCAAAAATAAAACATATATAATTGATCTACAGGTATTTAACTCTTAAGCAATCATTAAAAGTTATAACCTAGTGTTATTCAGGAATAAGCGTGAAGTTTTTTCTTTATTAATTTCTTCTTTTCTTCTTGAAACCTTTGTTTTTTCTTCTAGAAGGTTTTGATGGTTTGTAGGTTACAGTATCATCAAAGGTGTTTTTTGCTTTCCCAGCTTTATTTTTACGCCACGAAGTATCTTCTGGAAGTAATTTTTTCAATAAATCAGTACGCCCAACTTTGTTCAATGTGTCTTTAATCCATTGCTTATTTTCTTTTTTATACCAAAAGAAAAACTTGTGCTGATCTTCCTTCTCCTTTTTAGTCTTTGGAGTTTTTACCTCTTTTAAAGTATACGGATGGTAACCACTGTAATAAATTACTGTAGCCACCGTCATCGGTGTTGGGGTAAACCCTTGTACTTGTTCTAACTGGAAGCCCATATCTTTGGTCTCAGCAGCTAAATTTGCCATATCTTCGGCCTCACAAGCTGGGTGACTAGAAATGAAATACGGTATTAATTGAAGTTTTAATTTCTTTTTTACATTGATGCGGTCAAACCTATCTTTAAATAAATGAAAATACTTAAACGAAGGCTTACGCATTAACTTTAGTACAGGATCGGAAGTGTGTTCTGGCGCTACTTTTAATCGCCCAGAAACGTGTTTTGTCATCACCTCCTCTGTATAAGCATCCAACTCTTTAGGATCCGCATTTTTATTGAACTCAGGCACTAACATATCATGTCGAATACCACTTCCAATAAATGATTTTTTCACCTTCGGATGCGCATCAACCGCTTGATATAACTCGGTTAACGGTTTGTGTGAGGTATCTAAATTACTACAAATTACAGGTGAAATACACGACGGAGCAACACATTTGTCACAAATCGCTTGTACTTTACCTTTCATCTTATACATATTTGCCGACGGCCCTCCAATATCTGATAAGTACCCTTTAAAGTCATCCATTTGGGCAACTTGATCCACTTCCTTTAAAACCGATTCTTGACTTCTACTTGCAATAAACTTTCCTTGGTGTGCTGAAATAGTACAGAAACTACAGCCTCCAAAACACCCACGGTGAATATTGATAGAAAACTTAATCATTTCAAACGCAGGTATAGGTCCACGCTTGTTATACTTTGGATGTGGTAAACGTGTAAAAGGTAAATCGAATGAAGCATCAATTTCTTCCTCCGTCATTGTTGGAAACGGTGGATTAATCATCAACTTTTTATTTCCAACCTTTTGAAAAATACGACGTGCGTATAATTTGTTAGACTCCTGCTCTATCACTTTAAAATTAGAAGCATACGCCTTCTTATCTTTCAAACAAGCTTCATGCGAACTAATTTCTACATCGTCCCAGTTCTTATTTTTCGGAGTTTTCTCATCTTCTTCTAATAAAACAGCGGTCTGCTTAATCGTTTTTAAGCTCGAAAATGGCACACCTTTTTGCAACAGCTCTACAATTTCTCTTAGTGGCTGCTCTCCCATTCCGTATACCAACATATCGGCTTTAGACGTTTCTAAAATCGTTGGTAGTAATTGATCAGACCAGTAATCGTAATGAGTAACACGACGCAACGAAGCTTCAATTCCACCAATTAATACGGGAACATCTGGAAACTTCTCTTTTAAAATTTTAGAATATACTGAAGTAGCATAATCAGGTCTGAATCCTTTATCTCCATTAGGCGTATAAGCATCCTTATCACGACGGCGTTTACTCGCCGTGTAATTACTCACCATCGGATCCATACAACCACCGGTAACTGCAAAAAATAATCTTGGAGTTCCTAGCTTCTCAAAATCTTGTAAGTTGTCATGAACACTTGGTTGTGGAACAATTGCCACACGCAGGCCATAACTCTCTAAAATACGTCCAATTACTGCAGGACCAAATGATGGATGATCTACATATGCATCTCCACTGAACAGGATTACGTCTAATGCATCCCATCCTCTTAACTTCACCTCCTTATTTGTAGTCGGTAACCAATCTGAAAGTCGTCTTATTCTCATGCCGCTGCAAAGGTACGGGGTTTTATTTACACTACAATACAGTAAAAAACTGAAAACTACATTATAAACACATCTAACAAAAAAAGAAAATCGTAATTTTTAATTAGATTTATCTCCTAAATCATTTAAATAAAATTTAAAAATGAAAAAAAACATTCTTTTTCTACTACTAGTATTTTTATCCTTTCAAAGCTTTTCTCAACTACAAACTGAAAAAATTGTTCCTCCTGCCAAAGGTAAATCGGCAATTTATTTTCTTAGAACAAGCGGTTTAGGTGCTCTAATGAACATCAGGTATTTTGACAATGAAGAATACTTAGGAAGATTTAATGGTGTTAACTATTTACGTTATGAATGTGAGCCAGGAGAAAAAGTATTTTGGATTAAAGCGGAAAATATTGATGTGCTAGAAGCTAATTTAGAAGCTGACAAAGTTTATTTAGTTGAAACCAATGCAGTGATGGGAGCTTTTTCTGCAGGTGCGAAATTTAAATTAGTGGATTTCAACAAAAAAAATCAAGTGAAAAGAATTAATAAGCTTTTAGAAAAAAAAGAACCGAAAACTTTTACTCAAGAAACTCTACAAGAGCAACTACAGAAAATGAAAGATGTTGTAAACAAGGGCTTAAAAAAAGTACGAAAAAAAATAGAGCGTAAAAAAACGACTAAGCTAGCACCTAATATGAATTATACAATCTAAACTACTCACATCTTTTAGTTTAACTTCCCTTTAACAATTAATTAAGATAAAACCGAAAGTAGTTTTACTAATTTCCGCCCTTATTTATTCAATTAATTTTTACAATGACTAAAAAAATACTTTCAACTATTTTAGTGGTATTTCTTGCTTTAGGAGTTTCTTTGAATGCAGAAGCACAACGAAAGAAGAAAAAAAACGCAAAAAAAGAGACTACCACTAAAAAAGACAGCCCTAAAAAGGGCGGTATACAACCTTACGAAAAGGTGGTTACCAAACAACACAAAACAGACGAAGGTTTGTTTAAAGTGCACTCAAAAGATGCTAAATATTTATTTGAAATTCCAGATTCTCTTCTGAACCGTGAAATGCTAATGGTGACTAGAATTGCCAAAACAGCTAGCGGTATTGGTTTTGGTGGTGGAAAACAAAATACACAAGTATTGCGTTGGGTAAAAAACAAGAAACAAATTTTACTAAAAGTAGTTTCTCACAATGTTGTTGCTGACACCATTTTACCGGTACACGAAGCAGTAGTTAATTCTAATTTTGAGCCCATTTTATTTGCTTTTCCTATCAAAGCATTTAGCAAAGACTCAACAGCTACTGTAATTGATGCTAGTCCACTTTTTGAAGGTGATGTAAAAGCAATTACTTTTCCACAAAGAAGCAGAAAACCTTATAAGATTTCTAAAATGGATAAAACGAGATCTTATATTGACAGAATTAGCAGTTATCCACAAAACATCGAAGTTAGAAATGTAAAAACTTACATTGCTGGAAACCCTCCATCAAATTCAAGTGTAGGTTCTGTAACTATGGAGTTGAGTAACTCTATGATTTTACTTCCTAAAACCCCTATGAAAAGACGTTATTTTGATGAGCGTGTTGGGTGGTTTACGAGTTCTCAAACAGATTATGGTTTAGATGTTCAAAAAAGTAAATCGGTTACCTATTTAGACAGATGGCGTTTAGAAGTAAAAGATGAAGACCTCGAAAAGTTTAAAAGAGGTGAATTAGTAGAACCTAAGAAACAAATTGTATACTATATTGACAGAGCTACACCAAAAAAATGGCGTAAATACATCAAACAAGGTATTGAAGATTGGCAAATTGCCTTTGAGGCTGCTGGATTTAAAAATGCCATCATCGCTAAAGATGCTCCTACTAAAGAAGAAGATCCTGATTGGAGTCCTGAAGACGTACGCTATTCTGTAGTTCGTTACTTGGCTTCTCCTATTCCAAATGCAAATGGACCTCATGTTAGTGACCCTCGTTCTGGAGAAATTTTAGAATCAGATATTAACTGGTACCACAATGTAATGACTCTATTACACAACTGGTATTTTGTACAAACAGCTGCTATCAATCCAGAAGCTAGAACAAATCAGTTTAAAGATGAAATTATGGGGCGTTTAATTCGTTTTGTTTCTTCTCATGAAGTTGGACATACTTTAGGATTGCCTCATAACATGGGAAGTTCTGTTGCCTATCCTGTAGATTCTTTACGTTCTGCTGAATTTACTAAAAAGAATGGAACTGCTCCTTCTATTATGGATTATGCTCGTTTTAACTATGTGGCACAGCCAGAAGACAAAGGGGTTGCTTTAATGCCTAATATTGGTCCTTACGACAAGTATGCTATCAATTGGGGATATAGACCAATAATAGATAAATCTGCTAAGGAAGAAAAACCTGTATTAAATCAGTGGATTAAAGAAAAAGCAGGAAATCCTGTGTATAGATTCGGACACCAACAAGTTCGTAACATTATTGATCCTAGTTCACAAACAGAGGACTTAGGTGATGATGCCATGAAAGCAAGTGCTTACGGTATTAAAAACCTACAACGTATTTTACCTCGTTTAGAAGAGTGGACTACTGAAGATGGTGAAACTTACGAAGAGTTAAAAACTATGTACGGACAAGTAGTTGGGCAATTTAATAGGTATATGGGACATGTGAGTTCTAATATTGGTGGTGTATATGAATACTTTAAAACTGCCGATCAAGACGGTGCTGTATATATTCACGTCCCAAAAGAACACCAAAAAAGAGCGTTACAATTTGTAAATGATGAGTTATTTAAAACTCCAAATTGGTTAATTGACGAAAATATTATTAGTAAAACACAACACTCTGGAATCATTGAGCGCATTAGAGGGCTACAAGTACAAACCTTAAACAGAGTTTTAAAAACAGGAAGGTTAACACGTATGATAGAGAATGAAACTTTAAACGGAACTAAAGCATATTCTCTTATTGAAATGATGAGTGATTTACGTAAAGGTATTTGGAGCGAAGTATACGCTAACAAAACCATTGACCCGTATCGTAGAAACTTGCAACGTGCACATTTAGACAGGTTGGACTTTTTACTAAACAAAGCAAAAGACCAAAAAGCACCAAGAAGCGACAGAGGGTATTTTAAACAAACAGCCGTTACCATCAATCAATCAGACATTAAACCCGTAGTAAGAGGAGAATTAAAGCGTTTACAAAGAGATATAAAAAGAAGTATACTCTCAGCACGTAATACGATAACTCGTTACCACTTACAAGATGCAGCGGATAGAATAGACACTATTCTAAATCCAAACAACTAATTTTTCTTAAATAACAGCAATCTAATGGGTTGCTGTTATTTTTTTATACATTTACCTTCGATCCACTAAAAAACTATAATGAAAAAAAACTTACTTCTATTATTTATACTAGCAATTTCGTTTGCTAGTTGTACTAAGAAAACAACGGCAAAAAAAGCTGAAAAGACAGCAAACACTTACGTTAAAGACCACTACACAAAAAAAGAGGTAAAAATTACAATGAGAGATGGTGTAAAACTACATGCCACCATCTATTCACCAAAAGATACTAGTAAAACCTACCCTATTTTATTACAACGTACTCCGTATAGTTGTCAACCTTATGGAGAAGATAAATTCAGAAAAAAAATTGGCCCTAATCCCGTTTTAATGAAAGAAGGAAACATTATTGTATACCAAGATGTTCGCGGACGTTGGATGAGTGAAGGAGTATACGACAACATGCGTGCTTATATTCCAAATAAAATAGCAAAACAAACTGATGAAACTACCGATACCTATGATACTATCGATTGGCTGGTGAACAACGTAGCAAATAATAATGGTAAAGTAGGTACATGGGGAATTTCATATCCAGGTCACTACGCTACTGTTTCAACCATTGATGCACACCCTGCTTTAAAAGCTGCTTCACCACAAGCATGTATTGGAGATTTCTTTTTTGACGATTTCCACCATAACGGAGCTTTCTTATTGAGCTATTTTAAAGCCATTTCTTTATTTGGAACATACAAAGATCAACCTACCGATTCAGCTTGGTACTCATTTCCTGATATGAAAACTCAAGATCAATATCAGTTTTTCTTAGACAAAGGACCATTAAAAAACTTAAACGAATATTTTCAATACGATAAGTTAGACACCAAAGTTGCCGATAACAAAGAGCGTATTGATGATTTCTTTTGGAAGGAAATTGTAGAACACCCTAACTACGACTCGGTATGGCAAAGCAAAGGAATTATCCAACATTTAGATAAAGTACCATCTACTGTAGCAACGATGATTGTTGGAGGTGAATTTGATGCTGAAGACTTGTATGGCCCATTAGAAACTTACAAAAACATTGAAAAAAATCAACCAAACAACTATAATACCATTGTTTTTGGACCTTGGGATCATGGCGGATGGTCTAGAAATAAAGTAGCTAACAAAGTGGGGAACTACTACTTTGGAGATTCCATCTCTTTAAAATTCCAAAAAGAAGTAGAAACCAAATTTTTCAATCACTTCTTAAAAGGTGATGGTACTAAAAACTCAGGATTACCAGAAGCCTATGTTTTTGATACAGGTAAAAAAACGTGGAAATCTTACGATGCATGGCCACCAAAAAATGCTCAAAAACAAACATTTTTCCTTTCAGAAAACCAAGAATTAACAGCAACTCAAAAAGGAAATAACAAGGTTAGTTTTATTAGTGACCTTAAGCGACCTGTACCCTATTCAGAAGACATAAAAACGGTGTTTACTCCGCGTAAATATATGACAGACGATCAGCGTTTTGCTGCTCGTAGACCTGATGTACTCGTTTATGAAACGGAGGTATTAACCGAAGATTTTACACTTGCTGGTGATATTTTAGCAAAACTACAAGTGGCTACCACAGGGTCTGCAGCCGATTGGATTGTGAAGGTTGTTGATGTGCATCCTGCTGATTTAAAAAACGACAACAAAGAAATGCAAACCCATTTAAAACTCAGCAACTATCATTTAATGGTACGTAGCGAAGTAATGCGTGGACGTTTTAGAAACAGTTTTTCTAACCCAGAACCATTTACACCAAACCAGAAAACAGCCGTAAACATTAAACTACAAGATGTTTTCCATACGTTTAAAAAAGGACACAAAGTTCAAATACAAGTACAAAGCACGTGGTTTCCTTTAATCGATTTGAATCCGCAAACTTATGTAGACAATATTTACAAAGCAGACGAAAAAGATTTTAAAACACAAACACATTCGGTATTTACTGACTCTAGTATTGAGTTTACTGTGCTAAAATAACAACAAACTTTTTCTATTTAAAAACTCACAACACTTAGGTATTGTGAGTTTTTTTTATCAAAAAAACAGCTTATATATTACTAGATTTTCTACGCAACCTTTTCACACTTTGTACATCTATTTTAAAATATACAGACTACAAAGCAAATACCCCACCAAACCAACACATAAACAACTGAATAACAACACAAAAGAACTAAAAGCATCAATATTCACCAAGTACAAATATTAAAATAATACCCTATATTTAACATACTATAAAAAACGTACTCATGAAAAACCTTATACCAATACTACTAAGTGCTTGCTTAGTAATTTCAGCATGCTCAAATAAAAAAGAAAAGAAAACTTCTGAAGAAAAAACCGTTACTACTACCGATTCAATTCCAAAAACTTCTTCTGTTACCACTAAAAACACAATAACAGATGCTTATTTCAAAGCTCATGGAGTTGAACCTTTTTGGAGTTTGACTATTTCTGATAAGATGATTAAGCTACAAACACTTCATAATTCAGATTCTATTTTAACACCACACACAGAACCTATCTATGCGCAAGACAGCAACGTAAAACTATATACTTTACATACCGAATTAGCTGCTGTTAAAATAGAAATTAACCAAATGGAATGTATCAATGCTATGTCGGGTAAATCATTTCCTTATTCGGTAACTGTTGACTACAAAAAAGGAAAGGATACGGAGTTTACCAGCTTAGAAGGATGCGGAGAATACATCACCAATTATCGATTACACGATATTTGGGCATTAGAAGAGTTAAATGGCACAAAAGTTAGTAAAGATGATTTTGGTAAAGAATTGCCGTATATAGAAATAAATGCTACTAAAAACACCTTTATGGGAACTTCAGGATGTAACAGCATCACTGGTAAACTTTTTTCTGAAAGAGAGCGAATTCGATTTACCAACATGGCTTCAACAGAAATGCTATGTACTAAAGGAAATGAAAAAGAACAAGAGTTTACAAAAGCGTTGGCTAGCACCATATCTTACACAATTGCTAATAACCGATTAACACTTTTGAATCCTGATAAAACCTTATTGGTATTTAAAAAAGTTGATTAATAACTATAAAGACTCTCAATAGCGTATTGAGAGTCTTTTATTTTCAACGCTTAATAAAACCAATCATCAAAGTAATTATACAACTCTTTTGCAGATAGTATTCATAATTAAAAACTATGAAAAGCTATAAAATAACTATGCTATTACCTCCTTAATTGGTGTATTTTTCAATAGGTTTGATATGCTAACATTTTATTAATATCTAACCGATTATGAAAACTGGAATAATAACTGGGTGCAGTAGAGGAATTGGATTTGCTATTGCCAATCTGTTAACTGAAAACCCCAACTATAAAATTATTGGAACCTCTACTTCAGGAACTTCTCCAATTACAAAATCAAATTTTGAAATCCATCAACTAAACCTTTCTGAAAGTGATTCCATAGATGATTTTATCAAAAAGATTAAAAACACCAAGATTGACTTTCTTATTAATAATGCGGGAATCTTACTAGAAAACTGGAACGATGCATCCATAAACATCGAACAATTAAAACAAACGTTTAATGTAAATTTATTTGGAACAATTGAATTAACTGAAAAATTAATTCCTAACTTTAAAAAAGATGGACAAATAGTTAACATTACATCTGATTGGGGTTCTTTTAGCGAAAAGAATTTTGATGAATTTCAACCTCATTACAAAATGTCTAAAGCTGCTTTAAATATGTACACTAAGCTAATCGCTAAAAGACTCGAGAAACAACATGTAATTGTTTCAGCTCTTGATCCTGGATGGACTCAAACCGACATGGGAGGAAATGAAGCATCTAGAAAACCTGACGATGTTGCAAAGGATGTTAAAAACTTAATAACTAACAATTCTAAGAGTGGATATTTTTGGCATCAAGGAAACATCAGAGAATGGTAAAACACTATGCTTATACCTAATTAAAGTTAAACTCTAAGCTAAAAACTACCAAGATGACACTAAACGAGATTGAACTAAAAACGATTGATATAAAACCAATCAAGGAATTTTATGCAAATGTCTTGGAGCTTCCAACTACGCAGAGTGACAATAAATCAATTCGTATTAAAACTGGTACTTCCTACTTAAAATTCATAGAAGATTCTAAAAACCCTTCACCTGCCTACCACTTGGCTTTTAACATCCCTGAAAACAAGTTACAAGAAGCTATCAAATGGTCTGCTGACAAGTTCGAATTTGTAAAAAAAGAAAACGAGGTACTGATTACTAACTTCGAAAACTGGAACGCGAATTCAGTATATTTTTATGATGCTGACGGAAACATATTAGAGTTTATTGCTCGACACGATTTGGATAATGCTACTACAACGCAGTTCAATAGCAATCAAATTTTAAATATAAGTGAGTTTGGAATTGTGAAAGACCGTCCTGATATATACGGAAGGTATTTAATTGACACTTACGGACTCCATTTATTTGAAAAAAATCATAACAGTGAAACATTCACAGTTCTTGGTGATGATAATGGACTATTAATCATCGTTAAAACCAACCGAAATTGGTACCCAACAGAAACTCCATCTAAAGCTAGTTGGGCGACTATTAAATTAACCAACTCGGGTACTGATATTACGTTAACAATAACCCCATAAAACGGATTTGAATTTTACTTTAGAACTTCTAAAGTATCATTTATAAAAACATTATTAACTAACCTACTGCTTCTCTCATTTTTTATACTTAAAAAAAGCACTTTTATTCCTTTATATTAGGATGTAAGAACATCAATAGTACATATGTAAACTAGTTATTAGTAACTTGGAGAATGTTTTCGCTATTAAATTCACGTATTAGAAATTCACTGACAATTTAACTGCTAAAAACAAATTCTTTTTCAACATTAAAACTAACTAAAGCTATGTCTAATCAAACCACTATTAAAGGAGATGTATCGTTTAACCAATCTAATAAGGTCACTGCAATTGTAACATTGTGGGAAGCAAACAATAAAAAAGCCATTGGTGAGCATATCATTGCTCCAGAAGCAAAAGGAAGGTTCACCATAAAAGCAACTCCTAAATCAAAAGATACTGTTTTCTATATTACTGCTGAATTACAAAATTCTAAAGTAATGCTACTCTCTGTACTGTCACCTAATTTTGAAGAAGACATTGCAATAAAAGGCATTGTTGTAAATGAGTTAACTACAGTAGCCTCTGCTTTTACCTGTGCTCAGTTTTTTAACGGACTTCAATTAACAGGAAATCTACACGGAATCAAAATTGCCGCTAAAAACACTCCCAACCTTATCAACCCTGTAACAGGAAGCTATGGAGAGGTATTAACGGATCCTTTCAACATCACACAAAACGAAACACTCGCGCGATTAAATACATTAGCCGCATTAATCACAGCCTACGGAACGGTAGAGATTGAAGGATACAGCTGGAAGGAAAACTTCATGAAGTATACAACATCACTAGGAGGTAAAAGACCACAAAATACTGCCGAAGCTATAATTGGTGTCGCCCAATCACCTTGGCTGCATCCTGCGGATTTATTTCATCTTTTTGACAAAGCCTATCCATCACCAGAAGATGGTTTCCCTGCCAAACCTAACAGCAAAGTTCCTACGAGTCGACGCAATGCTCCTTTTGTGCCTTATCTAAGTTTTGCTCCAGAAGATTTCGCTATGATTTTAGCTTTTGGTCAAGGAGGAATCTGCGCTCCTGGAAAACTATCTCTTGACAAAGAAGGAAACCTATGGACAGGGTTAAACTGGATGCCAGGAGCTCAAAATGGCGTGTATCAAGGTATTGGTGGTGGACTTGTAAAGTTGGACTCTACAGGAAAATTAGTATCTCCACCAGTTACGGGTTATACCGGAATGGGTGTTGATGGTGCTGGTTGGGGTACGGCTGTTACCAAAAATGGGACTTGCTGGGTAACGAGTTTTAACGGTTCTATTGGTGTGTATAAACTAGAAGACGGTTCCCCAGTGGTTGAAAAGGTTCCAGAACATATAGCGGAAGCCCTAAATGAAATTGGAGGCTTACAAGGTATTGGAGTAGCTCCGAATGGTGATATTTGGATTGTTGGAACCTCATCCAACACCATGCTTCATTTTCCTGAGGGAGACCTTACCAGAGGTAGAGTTGTTGTAAATGAAAAGCTCAATGAATCTCTTTCTGCTCCGTTTGCTGCTTCGATAGACGCTAACAATCGTGTATGGATTAGTAATACCAACGGCGTATCGCTGGTGCGTTATGCTCCAAATGAAAAAAACAGACCGGTAGAACGTTTTATTCTTGCTGGTGGCGGACGTGGAGTTGCTTTAGATTCAAAAGGAAATTGTTGGGTAGCCTGCAATACGAGTCCAGACTTTCCTCATACCACTACCACAGATGGCGTTTCTATTATTGAAGGATTTGCCCTAGGATATCCACACCTACAACAAACAGTGGGACGTAAGCATAAAACAGGGTCCGTTTTTATGATTCCTGCGGATGCTACACCTATAGATACGATTGATAAAATTACCCATAAATCAAATTTAACACCTTACGGAGATGGTGAACTAAATGCTCCTTGGGGTGTATCTATTGATGGAAATGATGATGTTTGGGTTGCCAATTTTATGGGAAGAGGCGTATCGTTTATGGCAGGTGCATCACCAAACGGACGTACCGAAGATTTTACTACAGGAGAGGTGATTCACACCATCCATTCGGGGAGTATACAAATGTTGACTGATGTAGTAGTTGACCAAGCAGGAAACCTTTGGTGTGCCAACAACTGGAACCTACCTCAAACGGTGATGGAAGCAAAACCCGACCCTGCCTACTCTACTTGGGGTGGCGGCTCTGGAATTGTAGTGGTTTACGGAATAGCCAAACCTGCTCAAACTCCGCTTGCTGGTCCAGTGAGTGGGGTTTAAAAACTATACTACTAAATAAGCGTCTGTTATAAGGACGCTTATTTAATTAACACAGTTGTACTAACTCTTGTACTCTTTTTGTTTTTTTATATTTGGAAGATTAGGAATTAAAATAGTCTAGATATATAATATACGGACATTTTTTGTCCGTATGTTTATGTGTTAGCCACAAGCTGAAAAAAATGACAGCATCAAAATTAAAAGGTAGTTTATTAGAATACACAGTTAGAAGAATTCTTCTAAATTGTGGATTTACGAAAGTAAGACCTGATGGACTTATAATATATGACAGAAGCGGATTAACAATGATAAACGGAAAAGGAGCTGCTCACGATGCTGATGTGTTAATGAATCCACCGATTCAAATGCCTTTTTCTTATCCTTATCGCTTAAATTTTGAATGCAAAGCGTATAATAAAAAAGTGGGTTTAACAATTATTAGAAATGCACTTGGATTAAGATATGATATTAATGAATTTGAAATTGTAACTCGGACACATTTAAGAGAAAGACAAAACAATCGAAGAAGTCCATTAGCAATCGATAATAGGCAAAGGTTTAATTATCAAGTTGGAGTAGCTTCTGTTGAGGACTTTACAAAACCTGCTTTTGAATTTGCAGCAAACAATAAAATTCCATTGATATCATTGCGTTGGTTTTTACCAGCGAATATCTGTGATAGTTTTCATCAAATTACACCAGCATATTTGCAACGATTCACAGAACAACAACTTAATGATATACATCAGTTTTTAAAAGGAAATGATAACGAAAATGCAACAATATTTTTAAGTGAAACAGATTCAATATTTAGAAATATATACAACTCTATCCTTGAATTTGAAAATAGAGTTTTGATTGGATTATTAGAAAGTGGAGATTTACTTTTCTTGATTTCGGACAACAATCATAATGTAGAATACCTTGCTAATAGAAATACCATTATGTCTGCTAGATTCCATTATCGCAGAAGAGCATTAGATAATTGGACTTTAAGTGTAAATCAAGAAGCGAGATTTGAATTTTATTTGCCTGCAAGAATAATTGAAATGTGGAAAGAGCAAAGTTTTGACAGTCAAGCTGCAATAAACCTAAAAGCTGAATTATTTTCAAGAGTTTTTGTATTTGTAAGAAATGGAGAACTGCCTTTTAGAATATTACAAATTGACAGACGTTGGCTGAATGAAATAAATGGAATTGAATAAAAAGCCAGTTGCTAACATTGTGTATAAGTAATAGCGGTTTAAGTGATCAAACGAAAGTATGAACATAAAACAAAGGTTAGTACAAAACTGAAAGGTTTGTGAGTAGAAATCTGCTACTACTCATACACGAAGCCGTTAGCCACAAGCAAAACCGACAAAAACCTTGCGTTTTACGTAAAAATTTTATATTTTTACACGTAAATCAAAAGTAATGGATAAAAAATTGACATTGAGCCTGAACCAGAACATTATAGAAAACGCAAAAATCTATGCTAAATCAAATAATATCAGCTTATCAAAGTTGATTGAATCTTATTTGGCTACTTTGACAGGAAAGTCAAAAAAAACATCTGAAATAACTCCGTTGGTAAAAAGTTTAAGTGGAGTGATTGAAATTCCATCTGATTTCAATGAAAAGGAAGCCTATTCAGAGTATCTAATGGAAAAATATAAATGAAAAAGATTTTGATTGACACAAATATTGTGATTGACCTTTTGGCAAAACGAGAGAATTTTTACGATGAAGCGGCGGAACTTTTTTCACTTTCCGATAAAAAGGAAATTAAATTGACTATTTCGTCACTGACATTTGCAAATACCAATTATATCTTATCTAAGCAAAAATCAGCTAAAGAAGCGAGAGAAATTCTAAGAAAATTTAAAGTATTAGTTGAAATTCTAAACTTAGATGATAAAATAATAGAATTAGCATTGAGCGATGAAGAGTTTTTTGATTTTGAAGACGGACTTCAATATTATTCGGCAATAGAAAATGGAGTCGAAATAATCCTGACAAGAAACAAGAAAGACTTTAAAAATTCAAAAATTCCGGTATTAACGGCAAAAGAATATTTAGCAGCGGAATAAAATGCCAGTGGCTAACAATGGCTATAAACAATTGTGTCGCAAACATAAAACAGGTTCCGTTTTTATGATTCCTGCGGATGCTACACCTATAGACACGATTGATAAAATTACCCACAAATCGAATTTAACACCTTACGGAGATGGTGAACTAAATGCTCCTTGGGGAGTTATCTATTGATAGGAACGATGATGTTTGGGTTGCCAACTTTATGGGAAGAGGCGTATCGTTTATGGCAGGTGCTTCACCAACTGGACGTACCGAAGATTTTACTATAGGAGATTTAATCCACACCATTCATTCGGGGAGTATACAAATGCTGACCGATGTAGTTGTTCACCAAGCAGGAAACCTTTGGTGTGCCAACAACTGGAACCTACCTCAAACGGTGATGGAAGCAAAACCTGACCCTGCCTATTCTACTTGGGGTGGAGGCTCTGGTGTTGTAGTTGTTTACGGAATAGCCAAACCTGCTCAAACTCCGCTTACTGGACCAGTGAGTGCTGTTTAAAATCTATACTACTAAATAAGCGTCTGTTTTAAAGACGCTTATTTAACTACCCTCATTGAATAAAACTCTTAGTACTCTTTTTATTTTTTATATTTGGATAAAAAAAGTGCTATTATACCTCCATATCATTCGTATAAAAACACTAAAAGTACTTATATAAACAAGTTGCCAGTAATCTAAAACGAAATGCCCAAAAGAGACCCAGAGTTAACAGCTCGAAATAAAATAATCAACGGACTTTCCCAAGAAATTAAGGATTTATTACCTGAAGTTCTTAATGCAACTGGATTTGATAGCGTTTTTTCTTTGAATGGTAAAATTGGAGGTAAATTCGCTCAATTTATTGACATACAAAATGAAGTTATAACTTCACCCGACCATTTTATTAGTCTTTGGCTTCAAGGATATAAAGAAGATTTACAGAGTCGAGGTTCCTATGCTCAAAATTCAAATCTTTACGAAACTTATAAATTACTGCAAAAACATAGTGTTTTTAAAGACTATCTCTTTCTTTTTTTAAAGAGAGTCTATTTAAGAAATTTTGATGCTTTATCAAAGAAAAGACCAACCATCGAAAATGCAGAAATTTATATTGGACAAAATAATGCTAACTACGGAATTTTAGTTACACCTCGATTTGTGAGTGGAGATTTTTGGGAAAATGATAAAAGCGAAATAAGACATTTCAAAAAGCAGTATTGGTCTATTGGACATATTCTAAAAACAGGATTTATTATACCAAACAAAAACGACCGAATAACTTTTAGAGATATTCCTGATTACCTAAATTTCTTCGTCAATGTAATTGTCAGAAATTCGGGCTCAAAATATGAAATGGAAATTGCCGAATTATACAGGAAACATGTTTTAACACATAGCAAACCTGAGAATATTCCACTACTTATTCCTGAGTATAGATATGAGGGAATTGATGTAATCCATAAATATCGGCTTGACTTCACCATTATAGAACCAAACGATTTAAACAAGATTGGTTTTGAATTATCACCTTGGTCAACTCACGGATATTTAAAAGGAACAAAGAAAATGACTCAAAAAGCGATTAATGAAAAGGCTAGCGGGAATTTTGAGAATGAAATGAGAAAACATAAGTCTTATTTCAAAAAACACGGTATTTTCACTTTGATATATACTGACGAAGATTTAAAAGATACTTCTAAAATTTTTGAGGATATGAAATTATACTTAGAACCTAAAACATCAAGTAATCAGCTTAAGATTCACATTTTCGATGACTTTTTCACTAATGATGTTACAAAATAAAAGACTACTGGCAACACGGTGTATAAGTAATAACGATTTAAGTGATAACACGAAATTATGAACATAAAGCAAAGGTCAGTGCTAAACCGAAAGTTTCGTGAGTAGTAATCCGCTACTACTCATACACGAGACCGTTCACAACCACCTCAAAAATTCCTCTCTAGGAATTTCTCTTGCTCCTAAGCTTGTTAAGTTATCCGCCAACCACATAACTATCCATATACTAAACTGTTACTAATAGTTTAAAAATTAAACTGAAATGAAAACTGAACATGAAACGCTTCTATCTTACGAACTTGGAAACGATGAAAATTTTAAGGGGAAATCTACCAGTTTACCTAGCGACTTTCATAAATACATCAATATTACTTGCCTAGATATTAGCTATAACAAAATACACTCTCTACCTAATAACATAGGGAACTTATCAAAATTAGAAGAAATTTATATCAACAATAATAAGATAGTGGAAATTCCTAATTCTATTGGGTTACTAAGAAAGCTAGAGTACCTCACGATTAATGATAATCCTATAAAATCAATTCCAAAAGAACTAGAAAAATGTTTGAATTTAGTTGAATTCGCTGCAAATAACTGTGAAATAAACCTGATTCCTGACGAATTAGGTAATTTACCTAAATTACAAGTTCTTTTATTGAATGAAAATAATATTACATCATTACCTAAATCAATTTATTCTTTAAAAAACCTATATAGATTAGAATTGAGAAACAATAAGTTAAAAGAATTACCGAGTGGTATTTCAAAGCTTACAAGCTTAAAACAGTTAGATATATCTGGAAACTTAATTAGACCTACAGAATTAGAAAAATTGAGAAAATTTCTTCCCAATTGTCTAATTAAGGATTAAAACAATTTATTTACAAAAACAACGTAACGATTTCTTAGAGTTAACTTATTCCTTCAACCACCTCAAAAACTCCTCTCTAGGAATTTCTCTCGCTCCTAAGCTTGCTAGATGGTCGTTATATACTTGACAATCGATGAGTTTGTAGCCTCCCTTTTTAGCTAAATGGATAAACGCAACTTTGCTCATATTACTTACTTTGCTAAACATACTTTCGCCACAAAACACCCCGTTTCCTAAATCTACTCCGTACAAACCTGCAACTAATTTATCGTCCATCCATACCTCAATAGATTTTGCATAGCCTTTGTCGTGTAAGTTTATATATGCATCTTCCATTTCATCGGTAATCCAAGTACCTAATTGATCAAAACGATTGATGTGTCGACAATTAAAAATCACCTCGTCAAAAGCTTTGTTTTCTGTTATCGTGAAACCACCTTTTCGCAATACCTGTTTCATCGATTTGGAAATCTTCACTTCCTCAGGAAATAACACCATACGCTCCCATGGAGAATACCAAACAATCGGTTCCCCTTCATTAAACCATGGAAAAATTCCATGTTGGTAGGCATACACCAATCGTTCAGCCGATAAATCACCACCCAAAGCCAGTAAACCATCATCAGTAGCCAACTCATACGGAGGAAACTCTATTTTTTCAGAAAGCCAAATCATTCGTTACATTCTTTTTTGCAAAAATACTACATCCATGAATTCAACATCAACGTTTTATTAATAAAAACGTGGTATAATCGCCATCAGCGAAGCTCGCTGACGTTTCCTCAATAAATTCCTAAAACAAGGTAAGTCCTAACAAATAAATTACGCTACCTACCACCATTGCAATTAACGTGTAGGGTAAAATTTCTTTTGCTTTTAGTTTTGTAATTCCTAATAAGGGTAATGCCCAAAAAGGTTGTAACATGTTGGTTATTTGGTCTCCGTATGCTAATGCCATAATTGCCTTAGGCAACGGAACCCCTAATTTTAATGCACTTTCTACCACAATAGGACCTTGTACAACCCACTGCCCTCCTCCACTCGGCACAAAAATATTGACCAAACCAGCACTAAAAAAAGTAAATATGGGTAAGGTAGTTGCGGTTGCTATCGACACAAAGAAGTCAGAAATTAAAGTAACCATCCCCGTACTTTTCATCACCCCCATAATACCAAAATACAACGGAAACTGAATTAAAATTCCAGAAACATCACTAATTGATTCTCCCACAGCATTGGTAAACTTTTTAAAACTTCCGTGTAGTATAATTCCCAACCCTAACATAAAAAAGTTAATCAAGTTAGGCGTAATTTTTAACTGCTGAATGTCTGCCCAATAACGATAACCAAACGCTACTAAAATCAACACACCAAAAGCAATGGCTAACCATTGAGAACTATCTAGTTTTTCTGCTTGGGTACTAACCTTTTCATCGGTATGCATTTTATATTCTGGTAAATTAATTGCTGTAGGAGCTGCTTTCTTTCCTAAAAAATAAAAGGTTGCCGATACCGCCGCTACTACCACGAAAAAAATCAGCAAATTCCACCAACTAAAAATCGTTTGAGAATAATCAATCACATCAGGTATTTGAGCTAAAACCTCTTCCGAAGAAACCGATTGCATCATGCTTTTAATATGTCCGCTTTCGTTAATTTTTATGGGTGCTGACCCAGAAATTCCACCATGCCAAACCATCAATCCCATATAACCAGCCGCTCCAATAATTGGATAGTTTAATTTGATATTATGTTGTTGCGCATGTTCTGCCACTTTACGTGCCAACAAAGCACCAAAAATGAGTCCTAACCCCCAATTAAAGAAAGCCACCAACATAGTAGTACAACTTACAATAGCTGCACTGTTTGCTGTGTTGGTACAGAATTTTGTTGCTTTTAAAATTAAATTACTCACAGGCTTACTCAACACCAATACATGCCCTAACACCAAAATCAACATCATTTGGTAAGCAAAAACGAGTAATCCGTTAGACCAAATTCCGTTTTCCCAAAATTGTAACACCTCTAAAGAATAGGTAACTACAGAGCTTTCTGCTGGTTTTGTAAAAAGCAGTGCTAATAAAAGAGTTACTAGTGTTAATAATATGGCGATAGTAAAAGGTGAGGGTACATATTTTTTAAAAACATTTTCTATAACCTGCGTAATTTTCATAGTGTAGGGTTTGATTTGCTAAAATAATTAAATAGCAATAGACTTTAGACTTTAGACTTTAGACTTTAGACTTTAGACTTTAGACTTTAGACTTTAGACAAAAGTAGAAAATACTAAATTCAACCAACGGATTACTTAAATTGATATGAGCAGATTGTTTTTTTAACTAGTTTTGCAGTATGGTAAAAGAACTTCAATTACGTGTTAATCTAGTAGAAGAACGCAAAGACAATATATTACAGCTAAAAGCTGCTAAGAAGCTAGGTATTCCTATTGCTGATATTACGAGCGTAAAGGTGTTACGTAAATCGATTGATGCACGTAAAAAAGAAGTTGTTTTTAACTATAAGGTAGCGGTATACGTTAACGAACCGCAACCTGATACTCCTGATTATATTTTTGAATATCAAGACGTATCGAATGCGAAAGAGATTCATATTGTAGGTTTTGGTCCTGCGGGAATGTATGCAGCGCTTCGTTGTATTGAGTTAGGATACAAACCTATTGTGTTAGAACGTGGTAAAAATGTACAAGACCGTCGTAGAGATTTACGTGCTATTAACCAATTTCATGAGGTAAATCCAGATTCTAACTATTGTTTTGGTGAAGGTGGTGCAGGAACCTATTCGGATGGAAAGTTATACACCCGTAGTTTAAAGCGTGGTGATGTTCGTAAAATATTTGAAAACTTAGTATATCACGGTGCTACCGATCAAATTTTAGTCGATGCACATCCGCACATAGGAACGAACAAACTTCCGAAGATTATTCAAAATATTCGCGAAACGATTTTAAAACACGGTGGAGAAGTACATTTTGAAACCCGTGTGACCGATTTTATCGTTAAAAACAATAAACTACAAGCTATACAACTCCAAAACGGGACTGAAATGGCTGTAAATGCTGTTGTTTTGGCTACTGGACATTCTGCAAGAGATATATACGAACTATTGCATAAAAAAGACATTTTGCTAAAAGCGAAGTCGTTTGCGATGGGAGTTCGTGTAGAACATCCGCAAGAAATCATTGATCAAATTCAGTATAGTTGTTCAGGTCAACGTGATGAGTTATTGCCTGCTGCTGCGTATAGTTTAGTACATCAAGTTGGAAACAGAGGAGTGTATTCATTCTGTATGTGTCCTGGTGGATTCATTGTTCCTGCGGCAACTGCCAATGGTGAAGTAGTGGTAAACGGAATGTCGCCTTCGCGTCGTAATAACAAGTTTGCAAATTCGGGAATCGTAGTTGAAATTAATGTAGATAAAGATTTACCGAAGTATGAAAAATACGGAGTTTTAAAAGGCTTACAATATCAAAAAGATTTAGAAAAGTTAGCCTTTAACGCAGGCGGAAAAAGTCAAGTTGCCCCAGCACAACGTTTAACTGATTTTGTGGAAGGTAGATTATCTTCTTCTTTAAATGATTGTTCGTATCAACCCGGATTGAACTCTTCTCCGCTACACTCATTACTTCCTAAATTGATTGGAAGCAGATTACGTAAGGGTTTTGCGGCTTTCGGACAAAAAATGCACGGCTATTATACTGCGGAAGCAAACATTGTTGGAGTGGAGTCTAGAACCTCATCACCCGTAAATATTCCCAGAAAAGAAAACCTTGAACATCCGCAAATTGAAGGACTCTTTCCTTGTGGTGAAGGGGGTGGTTATGCGGGTGGTATTATTTCGGCCGCAATGGACGGTGAACGTTGTGCTGAGGCTGCCATTGCAAACCTGTAATAATTAACAAATATTTGTTGGTGTAATTTCCAATTACCTCGTACTTTTGCTATTCCTAAAAATTAGAGGCTTTTTTAGCGATGAGTAAAAAGAATAAAAAAAATAACAAAAAGAAAATAGATAAGCCGCATTATAAACGTTTGCACAACTATTATAATCGCACTGGTTTTTACATGTTCATTTGGATTAGCTTGAAGAAAGCTTTTTGGCCAATTGTTGGAGCTGTTGTAGGGATATTATTATTTAACAAGTATGTTTATAATATTAACGATGGTTTACAACATATGACCGAAACTTTTTCTAGAACAGGAGTTTTAGTTACTTTTTTTATTTCGGAAACAATTTTAGGATTAATTCCGCCAGAGATTTTCATCGCATGGTCTAAGAAAACAGCCGACCCTATTGTAAATATTTCTTTGTTAGCTACCTTATCTTATGTAGGAGGTTTGTGTGCTTATTTTATAGGTAGAGCTTCTTTAAAGATAGATTCTGTAAAAAATTACTTAGAAGTTAAAATGGCTAAAAACCTTAAAAACACTAGTAAATGGGGTGGATTTTTAATTTTAGTAGGTGCACTATTACCACTACCTTTTGCCATTAGCTGTTTAACTGCTGGTATGATTAAATACCCTTTTAAGAATGTAGTTTTTGTAGGCTTATTTCGTTTTGCTCGTTTTGCTATTTATGCATGGGCTATTTTTTCGGTAGTAAATTAACTTAAAACAATTATGGGACTAACTAATAATGACATTTTTAAAAAGCTACGAGTAGCACATAAATTAAGAGATACTGATATTATTGACATCTGCGCTTTGGTAGATTTTAAAGTTTCTAAATCGGAAATCAACGCAATCTTTAGAAAAGAAGACCATCCTAAGTATGTGGAGTGCGGCGATCAGTTTTTACGTAACTTTTTAAACGGATTAGTTATTCATTTAAGAGGTCCGATGCCAGAGAAAAAGCCAAACAAAAAGTAACCACACCACTAACACTTATATAAGTAAAAAACCTTCTGATTTAAATCAGAAGGTTTTTATTTTCCCCTTAAATTTCTCAATCAATAATTATTTATTGAATGATTATGATACAAATATATAACCGTCTTTTGATACATTAAAAGGGATATCCGTAAGGATATATGTAGTTTTCCGCAAAACAAAAAAAAGAGCGCTAAATTAGCGCTCTTTTTGTATTCATAGTCTTCTAAATATTCTTTTAGAAAGGTAAATCATCTGGTTCGTTTGCAGATAAATCTGGAGCTGGCTCAAATTGGTCAGCTGGTGGAATGTTTTGAGAAGCAGCTTGTGCTAAGTTTTCAATTCTCCATCCTTGAACAGAGTTGAAGTATTTTGCTTCTCCTTGTGGATTGATCCACTCTCTACCTCTTAAATTAATAGAAACTTTTACGTCTTGCCCTACTTGATAAGTATTTAATAAATCACATTTATCTTGAATAAATTCAATCATTATCATTTGTGGGTACTGCTCATCAGTAGTTACGACCATTTCACGCTTTCTAAATCCGTTAGATCCGAATGTTTGCGTTTCGTTAATTAATTTGATTTTCCCTATTACTTCCATTTCTAATCTATTTAATTAAAAGTACCTTCCAAGCACTTTCTACATCATTATTTTGTAAATACTCTTGTGCAAAAGTATGTTTTTTTTCAGTTGAAACCCCCACAAATTGTAAATGTTCTTTCGCAAAGTTATTAACAGCTTCCTCCGTAGGTAGCTGTTCTACATTACCTAACATCCCTAAATTATTTCCTGTTAACACGCTACTATTTCTTATTTCTGTAGGTATTTGGTCTACTCCAATTCCTAAGGTAGTTAATGGTTTGGGTATTTCAAAAAAGCCATCTCTAGCCCTACTGTAATAATTTCCTCCTGCTCTGGCTACTAAATCTATTTTATGTTGATCTATGCTACCATCTTCTGCTAACACATCTTCATTTACATGTAGTTTTACTACCTCACACACAATTAAGTTTCCTGCTCCACCTTCTTCACCCGTATAAATGATGTCTTTTACTTTACATTCAAATTGTACAGGAGACTCCGCTACTCTAAACGGTTTTACCTCATCTGATGGTAACATTGTAAAACCAGCTTTTACAAACTCATTTACTCCTTTAGGGTACATGGTACTACTCAACGACATTTGTTGAACAATATCGTAATTTACAATATTAATAACCACTTCTTTGGTTGCTTCAGCATTGTCTAATGTATGTTTGGTTTTATTTCCTCGTACACTACGTGCTGGAGAAAAAATCATAATTGGTGGGTTTGCCCCAAATACATTAAAAAAACTAAATGGTGATAAATTTGGGTTTCCATCTGCATCTATAGTACTTGCAAAAGCAATAGGTCTTGGAGCTACAGCTCCTAATAAATATCCATGCAGTTTAGAAGTTGGTATATCTTTAGGATTTATTGATAACATTCTGTATAATTTTAGTGTAAATATACTACAGTTTTACTTAATTCTATTTTTACTATTTTTACTTTATGAAAAACAGATATGATCAACTTAATATTGAATATGTAGAAACAAAAAGTGTTTCTCCTTTTATTAAATATACATGTATTCTTTTTATTCTGATTTTTGCTTTTATTCCTTTAGCAGAATTAATTGATGTATTAGATTATAATTACGCAGCACCAAATAAAGTAAACACCTGTATCATTGGATGTTCATATGAACCTTTACAGTTTAAACCTCTTCCGCAACCAAATTAACTATATAGTTTTATTTTAATTGAACTAAAATTTCAATTATCAAGTTATTCTAGAGAATAGTTTATATTTGATAAATGGCTTTTTTTACAAATACTTATTGGATTAAGCGAATAGCGATTAGTATTTCTTTACTTATCGTTTTATTTATTTTATGGAATACCTATGTGTTTTTTCAAAAATTTAAAAAGGATGAACGCGCTAAAATGGAGATTTATGCTACTGCAATTAAGGAAGTAGCTTCAAACCCTGACTCTAATGGTAATTTTAATTTAGTAAACAAAGTTTACGAAACCATAGAGAATATTCCGTCTATTTTAGTTGGTAAAGATGGACAGATAAAGCAGTTCCACAACTTAGATTCTATAAAATCTACAGACCCAAAGTATCTTCAACAGCAATTGAACATTATGAAACACCAAAATGAACCAATTGCGATAGAATACCTAGGTATTAAAGAACATATCTACTATAGAAATTCTGATCTTTTATACAAACTCAAATACTACCCGCTTGCCTTAGTACTAATGTTAGGTTTGTTTCTCACCATTATTTACATGGTATACAAATCTAACAAAGTAGCCGAACAAAATAAGCTGTGGACAGGTATGGCCAAAGAAACTGCGCATCAAATAGGAACCCCACTTTCTTCCTTATTGGGTTGGATTGCTATTTTACGTACTGAAAATGTTAGCAGTGATTATGTTGATGAAATTGAAAAAGATGTGCGACGCTTAAACACCATCGCAAATCGTTTTTCTAAAATTGGATCTCTTCCTGAGTTAAAACCTTTCAACATTGTATCGATTACTAAAGCTGCTTATGACTACTTAGAAAATAGAAGTTCTAAACAAATTTCTTTTTCTTTTACTACCGAAGCAGAAGAAATTCGTGCCAACCTAAATACCGAGTTATATGGTTGGGTAATAGAAAACTTAATTAAAAATGCTATTGATGCTATGCAAGGAAAAGGAAGTTTATCTGTTAGCATTAGTAAAAACGCTAAAAATGTAAAAATTCTAATTACTGATACTGGTAAAGGAATTCCTAAAACACAGTTTTCACAAATATTCAACCCAGGGTTTACCACAAAAAAACGTGGTTGGGGTCTGGGTTTATCACTCTCTAAACGTATTATTGAAGATTACCACAACGGAAGAATACACGTATTAAAATCTGAACTAGGCAAAGGAACTACTTTTGAAATCTTATTGAATAAGGTTTAACTATCTGCCTTTACTTTACTCATTAAAAAACCGTAAAACAATCCTCCAGCTCCCCATATAAGCGCCCCTACAAGCATTCTTTTTAAAGTTATTTCTTCTCCTTCAATCCAAGGGAAAATAATCATCATCATTATAAACATAATTACTCCCCAAACTATCCCCTCTTTTATCCACTTTTTCATAGCTTTTTTTTATTTACTCAAAATTCTTAGCAATACCTTCAGCAAGTGCTACAAACTCTTCATTTGTTAATTTTTCTTTCTTTACAAATCGGATGTCCTCCATGGTTTGTAATGGAATTAAATGCACATGCACATGAGGTACTTCTAGGCCAATTACACTCATTCCCACACGTTCACATGGAATAGTTTTCTCAATCGCTTTGGCTACTCTGTAAGAAAAAGACATTAATCCATCGTACTCTTCTTTCGATAAGTCAAATAATTTATTTTCCTCTCGTTTAGGAATTACCAACGTATGTCCTTTTGCATTTGGATTGATATCTAAAAAAGCAAAATAGTTATCGTCTTCTGCTATTTTGTATGATGGAATTTCTCCGTTTATAATCTTTGTAAAAATACTTGCCATTTTTTTAAATTTAATTTTACAGTAAAAATAAAAAAGAAATCGGGTTCTAGCGAAGCTAAAACCCGAATAAATCTTTACTCTTTTGTATTTGTTTTTTCTCTTATCGAGAAATCTCCATTACTTCAAACTTCATAATTCCGTTAGGTACTTGTATTTCGGCAACATCCCCTACTTTTTTACCTAACAATCCTTTACCAATTGGTGAATTAACAGATAACTTTCCATTTCTAACATCACTTTCGCTATCTGCTACCAGCGTATACGTAAACTCCATTCCGTTAACTGAATTTTTAATCTTCACTATTGAGTGGATTAAAATTTTAGACATGTCTAACTGACTTTCATCAATAATACGAGCGTTTGCTACTACGTTTTTTAATTTTGCAATTTTTGTTTCTAACAACGATTGCTCTTCTTTTGCAGCGTGGTATTCTGCATTCTCACTCAAATCTCCTTTATCACGAGCATCTGCAATTTCTTGAGAAACACGTGGTCTTTCTACTTGCTCTAAATGCGCTAATTCTTCTTTAAGTTTCTTTAATCCTTCTTCCGTATAATATGATACATTACTCATCTCTTCTCTCTTTTTAAAATCAACAAACTTTTATACGCTTTGCTTAACGTTTATATAAAGCGTATAACTTTTCTTCCTAGAACCCTGTGGGTTAAATTTAAAAATCTCACGCCGTTAGGAATGAGATTGTCTTACAAATGTACAAAATATTTGTAACTTCGTTGCGTTACAATAACAACTTCTATACTAAAAAATGAAAAAAATATTTTATTTATTTCTCGTGATAATTTGTTTTAACTGTAGTGATAACACTCCTATTAATAATTGTTTTTCGGGAATAAAAATGAATGCCATTATTGATTTATCGCTTCCAGAATTTAGTGGTTTATTAGTTCCTGGAGGAGAATCACAAAATGTGATACAGGGAAGAAATGTTTTTATTTTTAGAACAGGAACTTCTGGTTACAGAGCTTTTGACCAACAATGCCCAGAGCAAAACTGTAACTCTTTAATGACTTTCAACGGAGTAGAAATTACCTGTCCTTGCGATGATAAAAAATACAACTACCTTTCTGGTGGTGCTCCTTTAGACGGTGAAGGCTGCAGTGCTTTAATGTATTTTGTGACTCCTATTAGTAGCAATCAGTTAAGAATATCTCGTTAATACTATTTGTACTAACAATTAGATTCTTATTTTTGCAGCAACAACAACACAATTAACACATTTATCGTGAAAAACTACTTTTCTTCAAACTTTAAATTGGGTGTTCTAGGAGGCGGCCAATTAGGAAGAATGTTACTTACCGAAACGCAAAAATTCGATATCTATACTGTTATTTTAGACGGAAATGCTGACGCTCCTTGCGCCCAGCTATGTAACGAATTCCATCAAGGAGATTTATTAGACTATGATACTGTTTACAATTTTGGAAAACAAGTAGATTTGTTAACCATAGAAATTGAAAACGTAAATATTGAGGCCTTAGATGCTTTAGAAGCTGAAGGATTAACCATTTTTCCGAAGCCTAAAAACTTAAGAACTATTCAAAATAAAGCACATCAAAAGGTGTTTTATCACGATAATAACGTCCCTACTGCTGATTTTTCTAGATTTACTTCTTTAGAAGAGTTGAAACACGCCATAAGTAACGAAGCAGTTACGTATCCTTTTGTATGGAAATCAGCTCGATTTGGATACGATGGTAACGGAGTAAAAATAGTTCGTACTTTTAACGATTTAGCAAACCTTCCTACTGGGGAATGTATTTCTGAAAAACTAGTTCCTTTTAAAAATGAATTAGCTGTTATTGTTGCTAGAAATGCCAATGGAGAAACCAAGACCTACCCTGTAGTTGAAATGGAGTTTCACCCAGAAGCAAATCAGGTAGAATATGTAATTTGTCCTGCAAGAATTGAAGAAGCAGTTGCCAAAAAAGCACGCGAAGTTGCTTTAAAAGTTGCGGATGCTTTTGATTTTGTTGGATTGTTAGCTGTAGAAATGTTTCAAACTGAAAATGACGAAATTTTAGTCAATGAAGCTGCCCCAAGAACTCATAATTCAGGACATTATTCTATTGAAGCAAGTTATACTAGTCAATTTGAACAGCATTTACGCAGTATCTTAAACCTTCCGTTAGGAAATACCGATAGTAAAGTAGCCGGTATTATGGTAAACTTAGTGGGTGCTGAAGGCTATACTGGAGATGTCGTATACGAAAACATTGAGGAGATTTTAAAAATTGACGGAGTTACTCCTCATATCTACGGAAAAAAGACAACCAAGCCTTTCCGTAAAATGGGACACGTAACTATTGTGAACGAAGATATAAATGAGGCGAGAAAAGTCGCTCAACAAGTAAAAGAAACTATTAAGGTAATAGCAAAATAACCTCTCGATACGCTCGAGATGACAAAAACATAAATTTATGGTAGGAATTATCATGGGAAGCGATTCAGATCTTCCAATTATGCAAGAAGCAATTGATATTTTAGAGAGTTTTGATATTCAAGTTGAAGTAGATATCGTATCTGCGCATAGAACTCCTGAAAAATTATTCGATTATGCTAATAATGCACACAAGCGTGGCGTACAAGTTATTGTTGCTGGTGCTGGAGGGGCTGCTCATTTACCTGGAATGGTAGCCAGTATGAGTCCGCTACCTGTAATTGGAGTTCCTGTAAAAAGTAGAAACTCTATTGACGGTTGGGATTCTGTTTTGTCTATTCTTCAAATGCCAGGGGGGGTTCCTGTGGCTACTGTAGCTTTAGATGGAGCTAAAAATGCAGGAATCTTAGCTGCACAAATTATTGGAGCTTCAGACAAATGTGTATTAGATAAAATAATCGCTTATAAAGAAGGCCTCAAACTGAAAGTTGAAAAAGCTTCTGAAAGCGTAAAAAAATAAGTACCTTAGTACTCTATTTAACTTGAAGACCTCATAAATTTTTTATTTGTGAGGTTTCTTCAATTATTAAAACGAATTTTTCATGACTAAAAACCCACTTTTACAAGACTTTAATACTCCTCTTTTTTCTCAAATTAAAGAAGAACACTACATCCCTGCTATAAAAGAAGCCATACGCATAGCCAAAGACGAAATTAATGCAATTGTAGAGAACCCTGAAACTCCAACGTTTGAAAATACTACAGTTGCTTTAGACAATACAGGTAATACGCTTGATAGAGCTGCTGCTATCTTTTTCAATTTAAATTCTGCGGAAACTAACACTAAAATCCAAAAAATAGCAAAAGATATTTCGCCTTGGTTGAGTGAATTTGAAAATGATAAAATTCTGAATGAAAAGCTATTTAAACGTGTAAAATCCGTGTACGATCAATTGGCAGATTTAAACCTGACTCCTGAACAAGAAATGTTGTTAGATAAGCAATACAAAAGCTTTGCACGTAACGGAGCGAATTTAAAGGAAACTGACAAAATTGAGCTTCGCAAAATTGATACTGAGTTAGCAAAATTATCGTTACAGTTTGGAGAGCATGTATTGGCTGAAACCAATGCTTTTGAATTATTAATTACCAATGAAGATGATTTAGCTGGCTTACCAGAAAGCACTAAAGAAGCTGCTAAAGAACTAGCGAACTCAAAAGGTAAAGAGGGTTGGATGATTACCTTAGCTTATCCAAGTTATATTCCTTTTATGACCTATGCTGATAATAGAGAATTGAGAAAAAAATTAGCAATCGCTTTTGGTAAAAAAGGATTTCAGCAAAATGAATACAACAACGAGCAAATTGTAAAAGACATAGTAACCTTGCGCCACAAACGAGCAAATCTTTTAGGATATAAAACCCATGCTCATTTTGTATTAGAAGAGCGTATGGCTGAAACTCCTGAAAAAGTGATGGCGTTTTTACATGAACTCTTAGCAAAAGCAAAACCTGCTGCACAACGTGAATTTACTAATTTAGAAGCCTATGCTAAAAAACTCGACGGAATAGACCAGTTGCAAAAATGGGATGGTGCTTACTATTCAGAAAAGCTAAAAAAAGAATTATTTAACTTAGATCAAGAGTTATTGAAACCTTACTTTAAGTTAGAAAATGTAATTGACGGGGTGTTTACTGTTGCTAACAAATTGTATAGTTTACAGTTTGAAGAAATTGACACTATTGACAAGTATCATGAAGATGTTAAAACCTATGCTGTAACAGATACAGAGGGTACTTTTGTTTCCTATTTCTATGCAGATTTTCATCCAAGACCAGGAAAACGTAATGGTGCATGGATGACTTCTTATAAATCACAATACATGAGTAACGATACTAACGAAAGACCTCAAGTATCTATCGTTTGTAACTTTACCAAACCAACACAAACTAAACCTTCTTTATTAACTTTTAACGAGGTTACTACCTTATTCCACGAATTTGGTCACGCCTTACACGGAATGCTTGCTAATACGACTTACAAAAGCTTATCAGGGACTTCTGTTTCTTGGGATTTTGTAGAGTTGCCAAGTCAAGTTTTAGAAAACTGGTGTTACGAAAAAGAAGCATTAGAACTGTTTGCTAAACATTTTGAGACTGGTGAGGTTATTCCTATGGAATATGTTGAAAAAATTAAAGAATCTGCGAGTTTTCACGAAGGAATGCAAACCTTGCGTCAATTAAGTTTTGGATTATTAGATATGTCTTGGCACTCTGGAGATGCTCCTGAAACGATTACTAATGTTAAAGAATTTGAAGCCAATGCTTTTGCTGAAACTAAATTATACCCTGATGTAGCAGAAAACTGTATGAGTACTTCTTTTTCTCATATTTTTCAAGGCGGATACTCCGCTGGATATTACTCTTACAAATGGGCAGAAGTGTTAGATGCTGATGCTTTTGAATATTTTAAAGAGGAAGGTATTTTTAACAAAGAGGTTGCCGATAAATTTAAAAACAACGTATTATCTAAAGGAGGAACAGAAGAGCCTATGGAATTATACAAGCGTTTTAGAGGAAGAGCGCCCAAACCAGATGCTTTATTAAGGCGTGCTGGATTGATTGATGAGAATTAATACATAAAATTTTATCACTTTAAATAAGTCCCTATTTTTATGGAAAATAATTTTCATGAAAAAGGGACTTTTTCTTTTCTTACTCTTCGTAAACGCAATTTCATTTTCTCAAATCTTAATTAAAGGAAATGTTTTCTCAAAAACCAATGAACCTCTAGAAGGAGCTTCTGTTTACTTTAACAACACTACTACTGGTACAATAACAAATTCTCAAGGAGAATTTGAGTTAAAAATCAAAGAAGGAAACTATACATTAGTTATTTCTTTTTTAGGCTATAAAACAAAACAGCTTTTAATTACTCCTCAAAAAAAAGATGTAAATATTAACATTAAACTTGAAGAAGACAGTAGTATTTTAAACGAAGTTGTAATCAAGAAAACTGTTTACGATAAAAACTGGGAATATAATTTAGCTCGTTTTAAACAAGCCTTTTTAGGAAGAACAAAACTCGCAGAAACGTGTAAAATTATAAATGAAAAAGACATCTATTTTGAATATAGCCCCAAAAAAAACACACTTACAGCCTTTGCTAAAAAACCTCTTAGAATTAAACATCAAGGCTTGGGTTATATAATTACTTATGATTTAGTTGATTTTACCCTAAAAGGACAACAGTTATTTTTTAGTGGATTGGCTCGCTACAAAAACCTTAAAAAAAAGGTAACAAGGAGATGGAAACAAAACAGGCTTGAAGCATACAACGGCTCTCAAATGCATTTTTTAAGAAGTCTAACTTCAAAGAACCTAGAAGAAACTGGTTTTGTGGTCAATCAGTTTAAAAGAGTTCTTAATCCCGATAGACCCTCCGAAGAGAAAATTAACTTTGCCAGAGAATTTATTAAGCTTTATAACAAACCCATTCATTTATCTAGAAACATATCCTATCCAAAAACTACCTTAGATAGTATGATTGTGACTCTTCAAAAAGCAAAACTTCCTAAATATCAAGATTATCTTTACAAAACAAATCTTTCTTATCACAATATGATTACGTACAATAACAATATCCCCTATTTAAATTTTAAAAATTACTTAATGGTTATTTACACTAAAGAACCTGAAGAAGAAAATTATTTAATCGGTATGTTTGGAAAGCGAAAAAAAGCGAGTGGTGTACAAACCTCAAATATTGTGTTATTAGAAGGAAATGCTCAAATAGATAAATCGGGAATTCTTATAAATCCTAATGCGGTGTTTAACGAAGGCTACTGGGGCTTTGAAGCTTTTGCTAATATGCTGCCTTTGGATTACAAAATTTCAGGAAAAGAATAACTTTTTAATCAACCAATACCCTCCTTCTTTTTTAGAAAAAATTAACACATTTTCACACATAAAAAGTTTGTCAAGCCCTTATTTTTGCTTCCCTACAGTTACAAAAAAATGAGCTTAAAGAAACATAGCATATTTAGTAAAATCGCCTCTATCTCTTTGGTGATTCTCCTTATGCTTCCTATTCTTATCAAAGCTACGCATCATCATGAAAATGAAGCACACCATCATAACTGTAAAGAAAAATCTACTCACTTACACGAATCGGTAAACGACCATTGTGACATTTGTTATTTTTCTTTTGCTTCTTTCGATGTACCTATACAAAATTCATCGCAAGTTGTTACTATTCTTCCTGGTAAGACAATAGTAGATAATTACAAATCGGTTCTCTTACCTTCTTGCTATTCACTGAATAGAAAACTTAGGGGGCCTCCTACAAATTCCTAACATATTAATTTCAGAACATTTTCACCCTTTGTCGGAGTGTAAGATATGTATTTATGCAAACTTAATATTAGGTTTCACATCGTAATTACATTCATTTACTCCTACTATTCTGGGGGTTCTAAATTATATAATCAACGGTCGATTTTTTCATATCGGCTATCACAATTCGTTTTTTAAATACCGTTTACAATGACAAAACAAAGCTTAGGTGCTTTATTTTGTGCATTGTTTCATACCATTCTTTTTAGTCAGAACACTCATTCTGTTACTATTAAGGTAATTGATGGAACAACACAAAATGCGTTACCCAATGCTCACGTAAGTATTGGTGCAAAGCACGCGTACACAAACACGAAAGGCAATCGTACTTTTCACAAACTTTTAAACAAAGAGTACCTCTTAACTATTACTCATGTTGGATATGTTACTTATAAAGCAAGTATTTCTCCAACTAATTCTGTAATGGTCATCCCTATACTCCAAGACAACTCAGTTTTAAATGAGGTGATAATTACGCAAAACCCTAAAAAAACACTAACAAAGTTCTCTAGTAATACACAAAAGATTGATGGTAACTTCTTGGAAAAAAACAGAGATAATAGTTTAATGCAAACTCTTAAAGATATTCCCGGAGTTAGCACAATAACTATTGGTTCTGGTCAGTCCAAACCTACCATTAGAGGTTTGGGGTTTAATAGGGTTGTAGTGGTTGAAAACGGTATCAAACACGAAGCGCAACAATGGGGAGCCGACCATGGTTTGGAAATAGATCAATATAATATTGACAATATAGAGGTTACCAAAGGAGCTGCTTCTCTACGCTACGGTTCTGATGCAATTTCAGGTGTAATTAGTCTGAAAAACAACCTTCTGCCTGATGCGAATTCTTTTTCGGGAGAGCTCAACCTCACCAATAGAAGTAATAACGATTTTTATGGAATTTCTTTAGGTGTTAAACAACGTTACAATCACTGGTATTACAAAGCTAGAATTACTCATGAAGAGTATGGAGACTATAAAGTTCCTACCAAAAAAATCACATACGATAATTACATTTTTGACTTGCATAAAAACTACTTGCGTAACACAGCGGGGTACAATCATAATGTTGGAATCTCAGTTGGCTATGTATCGGACAATTTTAGTTCAACAACTTCATTTAGCAATGTAAATTCTAAAAATGGTTTTTTTGCTAATGCTCACGGATTAGAAGTGAGAACTTCTAAAATAGTGTACGATGCTGACCATAGAGATATTGATTTACCCCATCATAAAGTCAATCATTTTAAAATAACGAATAATACCAGTTTTCTATTCCCTAATTATACGTTAGATGTTGAGCTTGGGCTTCAAAATAATCATCGCGAAGAACACTCAGAACCTGTTCCGCATGGCTACATGCCCAAGCCACCATCTACAATGGAACGTTTATTTAAAAAGAACACCTATAGTCTTAATCTAAAAAATCAATTGCATCATTTTGAAAAGCATAAAGTTACCACAGGTATAAACTTAGAATACCAAGACAATGCGATTGATGGTTGGGGATTTCTTATTCCTGAATATACTCGTTTTACCGTTGGAGCATTTGTATACGATCAAATAAAACTCAATAGCAATTTATATTTAGATGGTGGTGTACGTTACGATTATGGTATCGTAAAAACACAACCCTATTACGAATGGTTTTTATCTCCAGTTACCGACGAAAACGGAAATATTACTCAACAACAACTTCAGCGTTCGGAAAGAAAGGACTTGACTTTTGGAAGTTTCAGTGCTTCTGCTGGATTGAGTTATGGACTTAAAAACACATCGTATAAAATAAATATAGGTAAGAGTTTTAGAATTCCGTTAGCAAACGAATTGGCTTCAGATGGGGTAAACTATCACATGTATCGTTATGAAGAAGGAAACCTTGATTTAGAACCCGAAAGTTCTTATCAAATAGATGGAGAATTTAAAGCCAACGTTAACAATGCTTCTATTCAAATTACACCTTTTGTTAATTATTTTGATAATTATATTTACTTAAGTCCAACTTCAGAGTATTACGAAACACTTCAAAAGTATCAATACAGTCAGAGCCGTGTTTTTAGATATGGTGGGGAAGTAATGGCTCAATATGAACCTATTGATAAATTATCAATTACAGGCTCTTTAGAGTATGTAAACGCAAGGCAATTGAGCGGGAAAAAGAAAAACTTCACCCTTCCTTTTGCCCCTCCATTGACAGGAGTTGTCTCACTTGAATACACATTGAATCCTTGGTTGACTTTCGGAGACACTAAACTATTCTCAAGTGTACGATTGGTTTCAGATCAAAACAATATTGTTCCTCCAGAAAAAACTACCCAAGGATATTCTTTAATAAATGTTGGCTTGCATACGAGTGTAGCTCTTTTCTCTAAAAAACAACCGCTAAAAATTCAAGGAAAAATAAATAACCTTTTAAACAACAAAGTATTCGACCATACGAGCTTTTATAGACTTATAGAAGTTCCTGAACCTGGAAGAAACTTTTCAATAACCATTATACAAACATTTTAATCATTTAATTTTTTTAATCATGAAAAACACATTTAAATCCGCAATCTTATTCTTTGTAAGTCTTTTAATCATTTCTTGTAGTGATGAAGACAACATCCCGGAAACTTTTGATGAAAATATCAATGCAGAACGCTTTAAAGGTATAGAATTAGGCAATTCTGATTTTGTTTTACCCCAATCAAACGTAGATGTTCATATTGAATTTGATTATGAAGGAACTAGTAAAGTTTCTAAAATTTATTTTGACGTTGAAGCTTTCGATGTTCCAAAAGTCAAGACAGGTGAGCTAATTTGGGAATTAAATAAGCATTTAGTTCCTGTTGATCGTTATGAAGGTCAATTAAATCCTCACATACATTACCATGTATATTTTGATGAAGAGAACAAGTACACTCCTTCTTTTACACCTGCTGAAGGAATTTATAAGTTCAAAATTACAGTTGAGCATGAAGACGGAACTAAAAGTGCCATCACTAAAAAGTTACATATCATTCAAAAATTTAAAGACTTAGAAATTGGTGATAATAACGCTATTGCCTTTGGAAAAGATGAGTTACACACAGAATTTGAATACGTTTCTGGTAATAATACTGTTACTGAAATTAAATATGAGTTTTGGTTCGAAGAATGGAGAGAAGGACAAAGTGTTGAAGTCGGAAAGTGGGACAAAGTAATTACTGTTTTACCAAAAGAATTGTATGAAGGAGTTAAAAATCCACACATACATTATCACTACGATTTAATTCCTGGAGCTCCTGTAGGAAGCTACTGGTTAAACATCTACGCTAAAGAAAGCGGTGAAAGTGAAACGGTAAAATTATCTATTCCAATCGAAATAAAGTAATCATACTCCAAAAGACTACTTGAAAAATCAAGTAGTCTTTTGTAACAACAAACTATTATGAAATTATTAAAAATTACAAGTGCTTTTTTACTATTAATCTTATTAAATACAAGTTGTAGTAGTGAGTCAGAAGAGCCAGACACTGAAAAACCAACCATTACCATAAATTACAACGAAGGTTTTCCCAAGTCGTGTACTGTATTAGAAAAAGGGAAAGAATACACGATACGCGTAAAAGTATCTGACAACATTGCATTGGCTACTTATGCTATCGATATCCATCATAATTTTGACCATCATACACACGATGATCAGGGTTCAAGCTGTGAATTATCTCCTGTAAAAGATCCTATTTCTCCTTTAATTTTTATGGAAAACTATGCTATTGATAACAATCCTAAAGCATATGAAATAGTGCGTAATATTACAATTCCAACGAATATTGATTCGGGTGATTATCATTGTCAGATCTCTGTAATTGACGTTACAGGGTGGCAAAATAGAACCTCGGTAGATATTAAAATTGAATAAACATTATTTTTTATTCTTTTCTTCAATCCACTTACTCATAAGTTTTGTAGACAGTAAAATTTGATGCTGTGACAAACTTCCAAGAAAATTTTGTGTACGATGTGCATCAGGGTTTTCTTGGATTTCTTTTAATTGTTTACAAAAAAAAATTACAAACTGTACACTCTTTTCTATTTTAGAGTAGCAAATGTAACCTTCATTTTCTAAAGCTACTTTTACTATAAAAGTTGTCGAGAGCACTCAACTCCATCTTGATGCAACTCAAATAGACTGCTTTCTCTTATACTCTTTAAGGGTTTGTTGAGAACCTATAAAACCCCACATTTTTTTTAGTGATAGAGTACCTAAAACTGTAGTTTTATTGAAGCATGCTAATTGATCTAATTTATTTACTTTAGCTTTTTTAAAAAAAATAAATCACATGAAAAAATTTATGTATACCTTAATTGGTTTGTTCATTATTGGCTGTAGTAGTGACTCTATTAGCGAATACTACATCAACATTCAGTTACCTGCAATACCGCAGGAATATACTGATCAATATAGTTTTGCTGATTTTAACATCGCTATTTATGCTAGCAAGGAAGACTATTTCAACGAAACTAACCCAATACATGTTGGTAATTTTGATAGTTCAGGAAAATTCTCAATATCGAAAAATATCCAGCCAAACAGCTATTATATAGATATTTTTACTCCTGATTTTGTGCTCAGTAATTGGCAGCCTAGTGATTTAAATGTTGACTCTTCTAACATTATTGTATTCTTAGGGAATGATGTTAAAGATTTTTATGCACCAGTAGGTATAAACAATCAAAGAGCTTTAGTTGGTGAATGGAATTTTATGAAGTACGATGGTCATTATAATCATGGTAGCCATGATAGAACTGAAAGAAGTAAGTTAATCATCAGTAAAGATTTTTCTATAACTTCGTATGAAAAATACAATGGTATAGATTTTACAGTAGCCTACCAATATGCGAATGGTATAAAACACATTTCAACTACTCCAGAACCCTATGAAAACAACTATCCTTATTGGGGAGTAGACAAGACTACAGGAAACGGCGGACTTCACAACTATGATAATATTATGTTATACTTTACCCCTAATACCAATAACACAACTATAACATTTATTGATGTTGCAGATGAATGGGCTATGTATTATAAATAAAAAAAGAGCTTTCAAATTTGAAAGCTCTTTTTTTATTTATTCTTTTCCTCAATCCACTTACTCATGAATTTTGTAGCCTGTAAGGTTTGATGTTGTAACAAACTTCCCAAAAAATTTTGTGTTCGATGTGTTTCAAGATTTTCTTGGGTTTTTCTAACTCTCTTCATAAAAGATACCTCTAACACTTCTTTATCATACAGTGAATTTATAATCACTACACCTTTTTGTTGAGCCTTTTTCCAAAGAATATCATAAGTATACAGTTCTATAGCTTTGTTGGCCAGCTTCTCAAAATCATCTTCTATAAATCCGTTCCAAGGCAAATTCCCATGCATCCCTTCTGCGCCTATTGAAGTAGTAACACTTGGTGTTCCACATTCCATTGCTTCAGTTAACTTTCCTTTAATTCCCGCCCCAAAACGAATGGGAGCCAACACGACCCTAGCATTTTTAACTACTTCGAGCGCATCTTCTGCAAAACCTTTAATGATAAACCCTTCTTTTGGTTTATGCAATTGTTGAATTTGTTGCGTAATATAGGCTCCGTAAATATGTACTTCTACTTTGGGTAGTTGTTTTCTGATCTGCTTCCATATTATTTTTAATTGTAAAACAGCATCGACATTTGGAGCATGGAAAAAATTCCCTACAAATACAAAATGTTCTCGTTCTTCAAAAGATTTCCAACTCTGAATAGTTTTAGCAGTTATTGTATCTAACAAAAAAGGTAAATGGTACAACAAAATTTCATCTATCTTAAAAACGTCTTTCAACAACTGGATTTCATAAGCTGAAATAATCAGACTCATATCACAACGTAAAATAGCAGCAATTTCTCTCTTTGCTTCCTCCGACTTCAATAAAACTTCTGTTGAAAATTGCTCTCCTTTCTTTAATTGTTGATGACGTGTTTTGCGTAAAAAATGTAAATCTTCTGTATCTAAGACTCGTAAAGCTTTCGGGCAATGTTCTGCTACACGCCAACCAAATTGTTCTTCCATCATAAAACGATCGAACAACACAACATCAGGTTGCAATTCTTTGATAAAATCATCAAAAGAACTTGAATTTAATTCAATCGATTGCTCTTGAACTCCTAACTCTATTAAGTTTAAAGAATTTTCAGTTTTTTGAGCAGGAGTTGCAAAAGTGATGGTATAGTTTTGATTTTTAAAAACATTCACCAACTGTAACATTCGGTTACCAGCTCCTGTAGTTTTTTCTATCCAAACATACCCAATTATTAAAAGTTGTTGCATTAATTTAGTTCGCTAACTGCATTTTGTAATCACTTTGTACACCTTTAGCCCAGTTAATTACTTGCTCTACTTCTTCTTTAGTTAAACGAGCATCGGCATGGGTCCAAGTATATGAATCTAACGGCATTTTCCCTTTTTCTACTTCCTCCCAAACTTCTTCCATCTTATGTTCTTTTCTTTTTAAAGAATAAGTAGCCCACTCAGAAAAATTCAATTCTTCTTTTCCGTGGTTTACATGGTCAGCTAACCAATAATTTACTGGTGTAATGCTACTATACCAAGGGTAACGTGTTGAATTACTATGGCAATCAAAACATGCTGTTTTTAATATTTTGTGCACCTGATCATTTGGCTTGGTTTCTTTTATAAAAGCTTCAACTGTAGTTATTTCTCCTTGATTTTTTTCTGGTTGAAAAAACTGCGCTATTACCAATAGTATCAGTAATAATCCTATAATTTTTTTGAAAATTTTCATACAATAGATTTAAGTTTTAAAGATATGAAAACTAATTTTATCGACAAATAATTGTATTTTTGTGCTTCATTATTTATGAAAAAATAAAACACAACTCATGAAATACGATTTAATCGTTATTGGTTCTGGTCCAGGAGGGTACATTGCTGCTATCAGAGCCGCTCAATTAGGTTCTAAAGTTGCTATCATTGAAAAATACTCAACTTTAGGTGGAACTTGTTTAAATGTTGGATGTATTCCTTCAAAAGCTTTATTAGATTCTTCTCATCATTACTATGATGCAGTAAATCATTTCGAAGAGCATGGTATCTCTGTTGAGAAACCTTCTTTTGACTTCGGAAAAATGGTAGCTCGTAAAGCAAATGTAGTAGAAACTACTACAGGAGGTATCAAATATTTAATGGATAAAAATAATATTGAAGTTTACGAAGGTTTAGGATCTTTTGAAGATGCTACTCACGTAAAAATCACTAAAAATGATGGTACTGAAGAAGTAATTGAAGGTACCAACATTATAATAGCTACGGGTTCTAAACCATCTTCTTTACCTTTTATTACGATTGATAAAGAGCGTGTAATAACTTCTACTGAAGCGTTAAAACTTCCTGAAGTTCCTAAGCACTTATTAGTTATTGGTGGTGGTGTTATTGGTTTAGAGTTAGGTTCAGTTTATAAGCGTTTAGGTGCTGATGTAACTGTTATCGAGTATGCTCCAACAATTACTCCAACGATGGATAAAGATGTTTCTAAAGAATTGACTAAAGTTTTAAAGAAACAAGGAATGAAAATTAATGCTAGCCACGGTGTGACTTCTGTTGAAAGAAATGGTGACGAAGTTGTGGTAAAAGCTACTAATAAAAAAGGTGAAGAGGTTACTTTTACTGGTGATTACTGTTTAGTTTCAGTGGGTCGTCGTCCGTATACTGAAGGATTAGCTTTAGAAAAAGCGGGTGTTAAAGTTACGGAAAGAGGCATGGTTGAAGTAAATGATCATTTACAAACCAACGTTTCTAACATTTATGCCATTGGTGATGTAGTTCGTGGCGCTATGTTAGCACATAAAGCAGAAGAAGAAGGTGTTGTGGTTGCTGAATATTTAGCAGGACAAAAACCTCATATTGACTATAACTTAATTCCTGGAATTGTTTATACATGGCCAGAAGTAGCGGCTGTAGGTAAAACAGAAGATGAATTAAAAGAAGCTAAAGTTGATTACAAAGTTGGAAAATTCTCTATGCGTGCATTAGGACGTTCTCGTGCAAGTGGAGATTTAGATGGATTTGTAAAAGTATTGGCTGATAAAAATACTGATGAAGTATTAGGAGTTCACATGGTAGGTGCTCGTGTAGCTGACTTAATTATGGAAGCAGCCGTAGCAATGGAATACAGAGCTTCTGCGGAAGATTTAGCTCGTATTTGTCATGGACACCCAACGTATTCTGAAGCTGTAAAAGAAGCAGCGAAAGCAGCTTGGGATGGACAACCTTTAAACGCTTAATAAAAAGCTTTAAAACATATTTTAAAAGGCAATCTCGTTTGAGGTTGCTTTTTTGTTTTAATTAAGTTAGTTTAGTTATCGATAAATACAACCCTTAAATGAAAAAAAGAATAAACCTTTTATTTTCTGTATTTCTCTTATTTAATCTAGCTTCTTGTAAAACTGATAGAAAAGATTTCGAAAAAGAATTTTATTATCCCAATTCCTCTGATTTTTCATTAAGTAAAAATTATCAATATATAGAACTGAATGGATTTAATGACTTTAACCAATTAGTCGATAGCCTTGAAAACTTCAACTATGACGAAAAAAGAGCTTATTTAAAAATTGATAGTAATAAAAGAAGATATAACGTTCTAGTATCAACAACTTTTGGCAAATGTTATCCTGTATTCATAAAGCTTAAAAACATCTTAAGTATTTCAAGAGATAGCCTAAGAAAAGGAAAAAACTATCCCATCCAAAATTTAAAAAATGTTCTTAAAAAGGACTTTTCAAATTTCGGAAAAGATTATAACTATTCAGACTCTCCAGAGAAACTTATTATTTCTTTGACCTGTGAAATAGATGAATTAGAAAACTTAATTATAAAAGTATGTGAAGTTTTTAACGAAATTCAACAAGAATCATCTGACTCTCTTAAGTTAAATATATTTGTAAACAGAAGAATAGAAATACTTCCTCCACCACCAATAATTAAGGACTTAGAAATATTTATAGACAACAACTAAATAAAAAATCCCAAACTAAATGGTTCGGGATTTTTTATTGGTATGACGTTATTTCTTATTGAATTCCGTAGAAAGAACTCATGTTATCTTCAATATCAGACGCTTTTTTAACCGCCTCATACATCTGGAACGTTTTGTTCTGTCTTTCGTTAGCAATACGCTTTCTGTACGTGTCGTAATTAGGTAATGCTGTTGGTAATTCTTTCTTTTCTACAACAAAAGCAAACACCCCTTTATCTCCTACTACATTTTTAACTACTTCGTTCTCTTTTGCATTGATCATTGCTCCTACTACTTTTGGTTCGAAACCTACACCTGAAATAGTTGGTGATTGTAAGTTTACATCGGTAGCAACTCTTACTGTTTGACTTACAGACTTAGCGATTTCATCTAATGTTGAACCACTAATTTTATCTTCAATCATTTTTGCTTTGCGCTCGTTTGTTAAGATAGGACGTACACTTGCAGTTGCTTTATTAACTGGCATTAATCCTTTTTCTGTTTTTGCAGTTAATACAGCTACTACATAACCACCTTCTACATCAAAACGTTTAAAGTCTCCTTCGTTTACTTCTTTTTCAAATGCCCAAGTAATAATTTGTCTTTCGTTACCAATACCCGGTACATTTTCATCTAACGACTTTAATCCTACTGCTGGCAATGATGTTAAATCTTTTTCTTTTACAGCTTCTTCAAAAGCTTTTCCATTGGCTAATTCTAATGCTAATGTTTCAGCATTTTGGAATACTGTATTTTCTGTTTCTTCTGAAGCCTCTATCTTACGTCCGAAAGTAGCTAGTTTAACTACCGGTTGGAAATTCTTTTGCCCATCAATTTTAATTACGTGGAATCCGAATTGAGATTTTACAACTCCCATATCTCCTTCTTTCCCTTCAAAAACAAAGTCTCTGAATGATGGTACCATTCTGTTATAAGCAAACCAATCATAGAATCCTCCTTTTTCAGCAGAACCTTGATCTGATGACATTTCTTTTGCTAAATCTGCAAACTTAGATTTATCTCCTTTTACAACTGCTAATAAACTATCTGCTGTTTTCTTAGCTTCCTCTTCATTTTGAACCACAGTAGCATCAGCACTAGCAGAACCAACAAAAGGAATTAAAATATGACTTGCTTGTGCAGAGTCTGGTAATTGCTTTACTTCAGTAATTTTAGATAGTTTAAAGAATCCAGCATCTTTGTATGGACCGAAAACATCTCCTTCTTTACCGTTGAAAACCTCTTCAGCAATTACTTGAGGAACTTGCACCTTAAACTTATAGTTGCTATCTAATCTTAAATCAGAATCGTTTTCTTCTAAAAACTCACTATAGTTTGTAGTGTTTTTCAATCCTTTTACCGGTGTATTGTTTACTTCAGAATCTTCAATTAATTTAGCTATGTTAGCTTTAATTGCTTCTTCATCTCCTTCAGTAGGCTCTATATTAAACTTTACAAAGTTAATATCTCTTGAAGCTTCAACCTGAAAAGCATCTTGATGTTGGTTAATGTAATTTTGAACGTCGCTTTTCTTTAACGTTACTAAGCTATCTGCAATTGTTGTATAAGGTACATATACATACTTCCCAGATACTTTTGTGTTTTCAGTTAAGTATTTAGATTCTCCCTCTTTTAAAGAAGCTCCCAAACCTGCGGCTACTAAGTTATCGTATGTTGTTTTTTCGATATTGCTTTTTATAGAAGCCATATAGTTTTGCCAAGCACTCCACTCTTGCCCTTTTTCTTCCTTAATGGTAGCCAAATGCTCTTTTAACTTGTTTTTATCGAAAATTCCTGAAGTTTGGAATCTAGCATCGTTTTGAATTACTGGAGTTTCATATAAAGCGTTTAAGATATCTGCATCTCCAACAGTAATTCCAGCTTCTTCTAATTGCTTTTTATATATTTTTTGACGGATTAAATTATTCCATACTGCTTTTGCAGCTTGCATCTCAGACATGTTATTTCCTGTTTGTGCTTTGTAAGCTTCTAGCGCTTCAGCAAACTCTTGACGAGAAATGGCTTCGCCATTAACTTCACCTATTTCGTTTACTTTACTTGCGCTGAAAAAGTCTGATATTGTAGAAGGGTCTAATACAAAAGCAAAAAGTGCTAAACCAATTACAAGAATTAAGAACATTGAACGTTCTCTAATTTTCGATAAAATTGCCATACGTCATTTATTTTATTAACAGTGTGCGAAAATACAATTTCACATTAAATAATGCAATGTTTTTTTACGCTGTTTTTGAGGGAGTTCTAAGCAAAAGAGGGAAACTTAATCTTCTTTACCAATTACTTTAAAATAAATTTCATCAATCTTAGTGGCGCTTACTTTTAAGATTTTAATTTGGAAGTTTTCGATATCTAATACCTCATCTTGTAGTGGTATTGTTTCAGTGTGGTTTAAAATAAAGCCTCCTATGGTTTCATAAGCCTCTTCTTTGGGGATTCCTAAACCGTATTCTTCATTTAAATAATCTACCTCTAAACGCGCTGAGAAATTAAACTCGTACTCACTAATTCGTTCTTCTAGTAATAGCTGCGTATCGTGTTCATCTTCTATTTCTCCGAACAATTCTTCTACAATATCTTCAACTGTAATAATCCCTGAAGTTCCTCCATATTCATCAACAACAACTGCTATGCTCTTTCGTTTTTTAATTAAATTATTAAGCACATCATTGATAATCATAGATTCAGGCACAAACTCTACAGGTAATAAAATTGCCTTAATAGTTCGTGGTTTTTTAAAAAGCTCAAAGGCATTTACATAGCCTAAAATATCATCCAATGAATTTTTATAAACCAAGATTTTTGACAATCCTGTTGTGATGAACATCTTTTTGAGGTTGCTTACCGTTTCGTGTAAATCAACCGCAACAATTTCTGTTCTAGGTACCATAATTTCACGAGATTTTACCTTGTGAAACTCTAATGCATTTTGAAATATTTGAATTTCAGAATCAACTTCTTCTTCATCATTTCCTGCATCTAATTGTTCTAAAATATAATTTCCTAATTCTTCTTTACTAAATTCGGTTTGAATTTCATCTTCTTTTGTACTGAAAAATACCTGTAGGAAAAAATCTGAAATTTTAGTAATTACCCATGTAACCCCATAAAAAATAACGTAAAAAATATAAGCAGGTATTGCAAAGAACTTTAACATTTCGTTTGCATAAATTCTAAAGATAGCTTTGGGTAAAAACTCTGCTGTTACCAGAATAATTACTGTCGAAATAAGTGTTTGCGTTAATAAACTTACATCTGATAATACATAGTTTACAACCGTATAATCTGATGGTATAAAAGATTGAAACCAGTTCATTAACAACTCTCCCATAAAGTAACTATAAACTACTAAAGCCACATTATTACCTACAAGCATAGTGGTAATAAACTTAGAAGATTTCTCTGTTAATCTAGTTAGTATTTTAGAAAGTATTCCTTCCCCTTTTTTCTCAAGCTCTATATGAAGTTTATTTGCCGAAATAAAGGCTATTTCCATCCCAGAGAAAAAGGCTGAAAATAAAATAGAAGTAAGAATAATTAAGAGTTCGGGTTGCATTAACGTTCTTTGTTTCTTTTTTCTACTTTTCTTCTAAAGTGTCGTTTGAAGAAGAAAATTAATATGATAAAGATAGCAAATCCAAACATAATAAATGCTTCTTGTCTATCGGAATTCCATTTCAAGATTCCCTCAACAAAAAAGATTACTCCTATAATCAAGTATCCGTATTGTAAATATTTCCAAAGTGCATTCATTATATATCTTTTTGTGTGGTTTCTATATCTCCTGTAATATCTTTAGCTATCCATTTAGACAAGTCTTCACTCGATTCGAATCCAAAGCCATTGATTTCTGATTCAGGAGTTGAAAATCGGAAACCATCCTCAGTAAAAAAATAATGTTCATTTTGATCCCAAAACAACTGATTGGTTTCTAATATTGTTTGATTGGTATGATTCGTAATCACCACATTTCCTCTAATTTCAGATATTTTTGTCTTATTATAAGTTAGTGCATAATTACCTGAGATTGTGGTAGAGTCTATTCCGTTTTTATCAATAGTTACAATTTCGATTCCTTTAGGAAACTCACTATATGGGTGATCTTTTCTGTTTGAATAGTCATAAAAAACAGGGGCTTTTGTTTTTGAACTTATTCTTCCAGAATCTTTATGAACATGATAAATATTTACTGCCGAACCTACTGGTAAATTTTTATCTGCCAAAAAATCTCGCACCTCTTTCTTTGAATTGGTACAAGAAAAAAACATTGCCACCAAACAAATGGTAGCAATGCTATTGTATATATGTTTTGCTCTTTTAAGCATTAACTTCTATTAAGGTACACGAACAGTTTCACCAATCCAACACCCTACTCTATAACTTGCTCCTGAAGACATTCCTTTTTGGAAAATTAACTTTTTAGATGGTACATTCTTTTTATAACTAGAAATATATCTTCCTGCTCCACATCCTGGGTCTACTTTATTCGCTTTTAAAGCTTTGTTTAAGGCTGCTACATATACCATTCTTTTTTCAAACTCATCGCTACCACAAGAGTTTGCACTTCTTTGGTATAAACTTGCAATGAATAAGTAAGCTTTCCCCATATTAGGGTTATACTTTAAAGCTTCATAAGCCAAAGCTCTTGCTCTACTTCCTCCTGCACTTTGAGCTTCTCTTAACTTATATTTCGCCTTTTTAAATGGATCCGTTTCTAAATCGAATGCTTTTTTTCTCATTTCAGCAGCTCCGCTGTTGTCTCCATTCTTAGCTAAAACCCCTGCTAAGAAGTTATAAGCATCAGCTGATTGCGTTACTTTAGCGTATTCATTTGCTAATTTCTCAAACAAAGGATCTGTTTGACACTCTTTATTATACATTCTTGATACCGCTCTTTTTAACCAAACTCCGTTTGTTTTATTTTCTTCGAAATCTCTAGAGTAAATCGGTATTAATCTTTCACAAGTTGCTATCTTAGAAATTTTAGCATCTAAACCACCCTCTACTTGACCTAATGAAGAAGAGTTGATTGTGTATGCTCTTAAAAGGCTCTTTTCTCTAGAAGTAATCGTTCCTACAGAATCTTTTTCTTGTAATTGTGCTATTTTCTTGCTGTAATCTTCTAATTTTTCACCTACAGACTCCATTACATCATCGTATGTATCAAATACTTTTTGAGGATTGGCATCTTGGTATTTATCAGCAATCATTTGGAAATATCTAAAGATATTTTTAACCCCCATATCCTTAGGAGAAATATTGTAAGACTTCTTTAAGATTTCAAAAACCTCTGCATCTGATGCTAATTTATTGTCTATTAAAAACTCTGCATAATCACTATGCGCTTTAGCTGTACCATTGTCTGGAAAGTTAGCTAATCTCGTTTCATATACTTTCTTAGCTAAAACCGGATCTTTTAAGCTTTCAGCAACTTTAGCTCCATACTTATAAATGTTAATAGATAATGTAGCACAGTTATCTAATAAATATTCTAAATTAGGTTTTGCTTGAGCATATTTCTTCGTAGTAGCATCTCCTTTAAAAAGATTATACTTGATATGACACTCTTGGCTTGCTTGCGCTTTCGCTCCATTTACGGCTACAAACAAAAATAATCCTGTTAGTAAATACGTAATTTTTTTCATCGTTCTCAGTTTTTGTTAATCTATTCGTCTTTTTTCGAACCAGTTAATACTGTTCAAAGATAAACTTAATCTTAGGTTAAAATAGTTTTCTTTTATTAAGTTATTGTTAGTCGTTCCTCGTTGTCCGTACTCAAATCCTACATTTACGTTTGATAATTGTCTCGGTAATGGCAATCCTAATCCAACATTTATGCCAAAGTCTTTTACTGCAGTAAAATTATCCGTTGTCTTTACTAACAATCCAGTATCTTCAAAACGCAATCCTGCTCTGTAGGTTACTCTATCCCAATAACTTGAAATAGAATTAATTTTAGGAATATAATATCCTCCTATGGCAAACTTACTTGAATCATCATACTTATGTGATGAACCATCAGCTATAAAAACACTGTTACTTCCAAGTGCACTTTGGAATTCTTGATTCACTTCTACATACCATTTATTTTCTTTTCCTAAACCAAAACCATAAGTACTTTTTAAAGGTACATTTATGTTTCCATCAAGTGTTCTGTTAAATAACTCATCTCTTGGAACCTCTTGTCCAGAGCCATTAAACGATAATGAGTACATTTTTTCAGACCCTTTAGCAGACAAATCGGTAGACATCGTAAATGAGGCACCAGTAGATAGTTGTAATTTATTTTTCAGCTCGGTTTTATACTGTAAACCTAATTTAAACTGTCCGCCTCTAACATTGAATGATTCTTCGTGTTTAGTTGCCAACGTTACATCCGATCTTTTATTTAAAATACTGTTGTCAACATTTCCAAAAATAAAGCCCGCTTCTGCACCTACCGACAATCCTTTGTATACATACATACCAAAGCTTGCGTAGATTTTATTAGCTCCTCCTTCTCCTGTGAACAAAGTAATATCATCAGTATTTTCTCCATCTAATAAAGAATACCCTACAGAAGAGAATGGTTGTAACCCTAGAGATAACCCGGCTTTTTTTCCTATTGGAAAACCTAATGAAATATACCTTAAACTTGTTGAGTTTGCTGTTTGAGAAGCGTCTTGTTCTTTTATTGTTAAAAAGGTTAAACTACCTCCTAAAACATAAGTTGCCGCTCTTAAGTCAGCGTTTGACGCTGGGTTTGTAAAATTTAGGTGGTGATAATCTTTCATTGCAACACCAATACCTCCCATAGAAGCTTGTTCTACTGTTACTGCCTCAAAATTTTCACCTATTCCAAAATAAGAATACGGTGAAGCACTATTTCTTTGTGCTAATATTGCTGACGTAGTTAGTACAAAAACTCCTAATATAAATCTCTTAATCATTCGCTAAATTGTGTATCAAAATAGTATGTAACCCCTCCAAAACAAAATTTGGATGGGCAAATATGACACTTTTTAATTGTTTTGACAAAAAATATGTATCTCCACCTGTTAAAACTACTGTTAAATCTGGATATTTTTTTTGATATTGTGCTATAATTCCGTCTATTTCATTACAAATTCCATTGATTACTCCAGAATGCATTGAACTTTGAGTATCTACACCAATAAAATTTTCTACTTCATTAGCTTCTAGTAACGGTAATTTAGAGGTAAAAGTATGTAATGCCTTATACCTCATAGCAATCCCTGGTGAAATTGCTCCTCCTAAATACTCCCCTTTTTCATTAATAAAGTCATAGGTTATACAAGTACCAGCATCTAATACCAGTACATTTCGGTTGGGGTATTTTTTTATTGCTGCCGACGCTAATGCGATTCTATCGACTCCTAATGTTTTTGGGGTCTTGTATAAGTTTTTAAATGGAACCTTTGTATTTGAATCTAAAAAAAAGGGATGTAAGAATTTTTCCATTTCTTGCATCTCTTTCTCTGAAAAATTGGCTACAGATGACACAATACTCTTCGAAATTGGAAAACTTGAAATTATTTTTTTTAGCGCAGAAATTATATTTTCTTTTTCAAAAACAACGACTTCTTTAACAGTATCTATTTCAAAAACAGCGACTTTAACTCTTGTATTGCCTACGTCTATAATTAGGTACATATTTCTTTTTTTTGAACGTGTAAATTTACGTCACATTTTTTTAAAGTTTTTACTTTGTATAATTAAAAAACGATTGTATATTTGCATCCGCTTAACGAAAGTAGCAACTGGTGCCTTAGCTCAGTTGGTAGAGCAAAGGACTGAAAATCCTTGTGTCCCTGGTTCGATTCCTGGAGGCACCACAATAAAACTCGTAGCGCTTGTTACGAGTTTTATTTTAAAGATGTTACTTTTTAAGCTATGACTGGTGCCTTAGCTCAGTTGGTAGAGCAAAGGACTGAAAATCCTTGTGTCCCTGGTTCGATTCCTGGAGGCACCACGATAAAAACCCGAACAAATTTGTTCGGGTTTTTTAGTTAAAAAAAGTAAAACATCCATAGCTACAACACTTATCACTACAATTATTTTAAACATCAATTCTTGCTCCTATCATCAAAGGAGTGTAAACTTTTATTTCAATTTTAGCAGTTTCAGTACACATAAAACTAAAGGATTCTTGTTAAAACCTTTATTAAATATAGCTTATAAGTACTTGCTTTTTTAAAAGCTTATATATAATCAAATTTTCTTTAATCATTTTTGTAGTTATATATTTGTTTATTTTTAAATTGGTCATGTTAAAACAAGACCTATTAACACTTTTGTAAGGCCTTATCATATCTTAAAGATAACAATGAAACACGCTATTTATGTATCTCTCAACATTGTTGAGTATTGATGCTTCTCTTATGAGTAAGGTTGAAAGAAAAAAAATTGCAAAACATGAAAATATTAATCAACTCATTAAGTTTTTTGCGCTACATGCAGTAAACGTTATAACGCTTTGGTTAACAGATCAAATCTATACTCTTGCTGTTAATGTTAATCAGAGTTAAGCATTAAGCGTTTTAAAAGTTGTGATAAATGAGTTAAAATAAAACAAGAATGAATAACACCAAATCTCGCTGGTTACAAGATTTCAGAAGGTTTGTCCCCTTAAAAAGTCAATTTTTCCTTTCAGGTAATATTAAGGATTTTCAGTTACTGAAAAACGATTTTGGCACCTACAGTTGGCATCGATTAGAAAATGTAATAGACTCGGAATTAAAAAGCATGGGCTATGCACATGTGATTTACTACAATCCATTGACTGGTTTTGATATTCCTTTTTTTACAGAAACCCCAGAAGACAAAAAAGCTCTTTTTCAAAAACTTCAAATCCCACTTCAACAAGAAGGTGTCTATAACGACTTACAAACCTTTAATACCGTATTACAAAGGATTATTCACTATCCTGATGAACCCATTGGCTTGATTGTCGATTTCGCCTCTCAGTTTTTAATGAACCCTGAAAATCTGGTAAAAGCAGAGCACGATTCATTTAGTATGGCTCATATTTTATCTCAAACTACAGAAACCAGACCTTACGGCAACCCTCCAAATCCTTATTATAATATCGTAATTTGGATAGTAGATAAAGAAGGTGATTTGCCCGATTGGATGGTAGTTAACAACCCAAAAATAAGACATATACCTATTGGAAAACCCAATCATATTGCTCGTAGAAGATTAGTGCATCCAATTATAGAGAGCTTAAGTAAAGACAAAAACAATGTAGATGCTATAGTTACTGAATTTGTAGACGAAACCGAAGGCTTATTACTGTTAGACTTAGTAGCAATTATAGAGTTAGCTAGGTCAGAAACTATACCAATTTCCATGATTGCAGATGCAGTACGACGATACAAAGTGGGTGTAACTGAAGACCCTTGGATGAAAATTGAACGTAGCAAAATTGAAAACAGTGAAGCTTATATCAAAGAACGTGTAAAGGGGCAAAACCATTCCGTACAACATATTATGGATATTGTAAAACGGGCCATCACTGGAGTGGGGAATTCTAAAAGAAATAACCGCCCAAGAGGTGTAGTTTTCTTAGCAGGACCTACTGGTGTTGGGAAAACCGAATTGGCTAAGACCTTGACCAGTTTATTGTTTGGTGATGAAAGTGCTTATATTCGGTTTGATATGTCTGAGTTTAGCGCTGAACATTCTGATCAACGGTTAATTGGTGCTCCTCCAGGATATGTTGGTTATAATGTTGGTGGTGAACTCACCAATGCTATCAGAGAAAAACCATTTAGTGTAGTCTTATTTGACGAAATTGAAAAAGCACACCCTAGAATATTAGATAAATTTCTTCAAATTCTAGACGACGGAGTACTTACGAGTGGACGAGGTGACACCGTTTATTTTTCTGAAGCACTGATTATTTTCACTTCAAACCTAGGGATTTATAAAAATTCGACTACAGGTGAACGATTACCAAATGTAACTTATGAAGATAGTTTTGAAACAGTTGAAAAAAAAGTACGACATGAAATCGAAAGCTATTTTAAGTTTGAACTCAATCGACCTGAACTACTCAATAGAATTGGAGACAACATTATTATTTTTGATTATATACGTAAAGATGTTGGTGAAATGATTTTTGATATGATGATGAAAAATAATATTAAAGGGATTCAAAAACAATTGGGTATTATACTACATATTCATCCCGAAGTAATGCAAACGCTAAAAGAATTATCTGTTGCTGATTTGAATAATGGCGGTAGGGGTATTAGAAATAAAATTGAATATCATTTTATCTCACCTTTTTCCAGAGCTTTATTCACATTAAATCCAATTAAAGGAGAAACGATAGAAGCAACTTCTATTTCTTTTGAAAACCGAAGCACTACCATTCATCTAAATAAAAAATAATCGAATGGATATAGGAATCTCACGTTTACATTTTCCAGTAACTACACTTGGCCCAGGACAAAGAATTGGCATCTGGTTCCAAGGGTGTTCTATACATTGTGAAGGCTGTATTTCAGCAGATACCTGGCAGTTCAACAGCAATTCAATAAATATAAAAGAAGTGACAAATCTACTAAAAAAGTGGCTTCCAAAATGTGATGGCATTACTATTTCTGGCGGCGAACCTTTTGATCAAGAGCCTGCTTTAGAAGAGTTACTAAAATTTCTTAAGTCTTATAAGCTTTCCGTTCTAGTATATAGCGGATATTCTTTTCAGAAGTTAAAAAATAAAAAAGTTATACAAGAAGAATTGATTGATGTGTTGATTTCTGAACCTTATGACTATACAAAAACTCAAACCCAAGCCTTATTAGGAAGTGATAATCAACAAATTCATTTTCTTACTGATTTAGGAGAACAAAGCTTTACTAAATACTTGGGCAAAAAACCCGATAAGAAATTGGACATACAGTTTGATGATCAGACACTTTGGATGGCGGGTATACCTATTAATGGAATGAATAAAATAACGGAAAGCTTTCGGAAAAATGAAGTTGAAATAACTAACACACAATCGGTAATAAAGCAAAACAAGAAATGAAATACGTACGACTTTGCCCTGCATGTAATAGTGAACGACCAGTAACTGAAATGTATTGTCAAAATTTAATCGGTAATTCACCTTGTAGTTGGTTATTGATGAATGTGCCCCAAACTCCAGTTGGCGGCCGAGTCGAAATTCAACATGAAGCTGAAGAATCAATCAAACGATTTTGTAAAAACGAGCATGAAGTTGGAGAAGACGATTTTATGTGCATGGAATGTGGTGCTGATATTCAAGAGTTAACAGTTCAGGAAGAAGAAACTATTAAACAAATAGATTCATATACCATTATTGAATCTGTCGAGATTTCAGGAGCTACTAAAGAATGTTTTTTAGTTAAGGATACTGATGGTAAACGCTTTTTTTTAACTTATTATCATGAAAATTCTGAACCTGATAAAGCAATTTATGATGTACTACACCGAGCAGATGTGGATCATATTGCACAATTGGTTAAAACAGGCTATTGTAACAATCGCTTTTTTGAAGTTTCAGAACATATCCAAGGAGGATCTCTCAATGATTTAGGATATATCAAAGAAAATAGAATTGAAACTCTGGTAAATGAAATTAGTCGAGCACTTCGAGATTTCTCAGAAGCGGGCTTTAGGCATCGTAATCTATGTCCTAAAAACATTCTCATCCGTGACAATGAAACCTTTGATTTGGTGATTATCGATTACAGTTCTGCAAGATTATCAGATTATGACCTCGATACCGATACACCTTTACAATTAACCAGATATACAGCTCCGGAAGCTATAATTGGTGGAGTAAGTCCTGCTTCGGATTGGTGGAGTTTAGGAATGATAGTTTTAGAGCAAACTACCAAAGGAACATTCTTTCAAGGTATCAACGACAAAGCATTTATGATCCATTTGGTAACCAGAGGTGTTCAAATTCCAGAAGGCATTGATGAACGTATACTTTTATTACTAAAAGGTTTGTTGTGTAGAGACCCTCTAAAACGATGGCGTTGGGAACAAGTGGAAAAATGGTTGAATAAAGAATACGTTGCACCTCCTATAGAAGTTACTCTTGAGGTTGATCATAAAAACGAAAAAACTATACAACTCGGAGATACATTCTATACCAATGTAAGCTATTTTGCACTTGCAGCAGCTGAGGAGAATAATTGGGAAGAAGGTTTGGCTTTATTTACTTCGGGTGAAATTTCAAATTGGATAAAAGAAACCCTTGGCGAAGGTAAAATAACTGCTACTATCAGAAATTTGCGTTCTAAAGAGAATATTGATTTAGAATGGCGATTTTCATTAGCTTTAATGCACCTCAATGAAGCTTTACCGCTTACTTGGCGAGGACAAATTATTATTCCTGCTTGGTTGCTTAGCAACCCTACACTCGCTTCAGAACTTATAGCAGGAGACATTCCTGATTATTTGGATACTCTTTCACGCGAAAAATGGTTGGTCAACCTTAAAAGTAGAAAGCAAAATGTATTACATAAAGCAAAGAGTTTGGATATTGAATTAGATTGTGATAAGTTCAAGATCAATTCTCTAAGCACTTCTAGGGTGCGATTAAAATCTGAATTAAATCTTTTACGTCAAATTTATCCTGATGCCAAAAACATCAGTCTATCGGATTTAATGGGAGACATCCGACTCAGTGAAGAAGATTTAATACTAGTTTTAAGCGCCCAACAGGATCAATTTATCCCCTTAGAGCAATTGATTAAAGATGCCTCTAATTTGGCGATAAAAATAAAAATTGAGTCTAATGAAAGCTTCTTCCGAGAGGTTCTAATAAAACCCAGATTAGAGATTTACGAATCACTACATGAACATTTAGAGGGCTTTTCGCAGAGTAATAACGACCACTTAAATCGTTGGGCAGATCGTTTCAGAATAGAAAGGCGACTACCAATATTGCAATCGATTTTGTGTTTATCAATTCCCAAAGAAGAATGGGTCATCCCACCTAAGCATGAATACGCGTCTAGCTTATTGAATTTTTTTGAAAGAAAGATTATTCATACTGCCTCCAGAGGACCTTTGGTAAGGTTAATTATTTCTAAACATTCCCCTCGTTTAGATTTAAAAGCATTAGGTACACCCTTAAAACCTTCTGAAAAACTACTCAATAGTATTATTAATCGCTCATCAAGTACGGAAAAAATAGACCCACTAAGTTTCAGTCAAGACCCATTACTTAGTTACCGAACAAGAAGATTAGCTTTACGAACAGCAAACTTTAAGCGCGATACAGGTTTGGATTCTTTGTATTTAGGATTTCCTTTTTTAATTAATCAGTTCAAAAAAAACAATCGCCCCCGAATCTTGCCTATTATCCTATGGCCAATTACACTGGATTTTAAAAACCGTTCAAATCCTACATTAGAAATTGGTTTTGACAAGGTTCGTGAAGAAATCCGACTGAATCCAGCACTTTCAAGTTCCTTAGAGGCTGAGGAATACAAAAGAATAACACAAATTTATCAAGAGATTTTAAGTAGACAATCTTTAAATATTTCAGAGGTTATAGATGCTTTCGGTTCATTTGTCAAATCTAAGGCTTCAAAGCTTGTTACTCATCCAGAAATCACTTATATGATGGAAAATACAGGTTTGGAACTACATGGCTCTGGAGTGATTTTTAATGCTAATTTTACAGGTCAATCAATTAGTGAAGATTTGCGTTTGCTTCAAAAACTACCACATTCGGGAACGGCTATGGAACCAATTTTAAGAATCCACACACCACAAATACCCGAATATGAGCCTATACAATCAGAAAACAATCGCTTTACTGTAGTAAATGTAGACCCTTCACAAGAACGCGCAGTAATACATAGTCGGTTAAAACCTGGTATTGTGATTGAAGGTCCTCCAGGTACAGGGAAAAGTCAGACAATTGTCAATATTATTTCCGATTGTATTGGAAGGAAAGAAAAAGTATTAGTAGTCTCTCAAAAAAGAGCAGCAATTCAGGTAATTATGAAGCGCTTGGAAGCCGTAGGCCTAGACAAAAGAGCACTCTCTATCACTGATATTACCAAAGACAGGCAAGAAATTATTCGGAGTATTCGCGAACAGGTTTCTTTAGATTTAAACGAATCCGAACAACAAAATATACTTAAAAAAATTACATTTAAACGAAATGATCTAACCAAACAAATAGACAGACTGGAATCGGAATTAAATACAATCTCTAAGGAGATTCATGTACTTGATGAGCAAGCAGGCGCAAGTTATCGAAACATTTTATCTGAACTCATTGAAATTCAAGACAATGATTATATTGATATTCCTGAAGCACGGAATTTTTTAGAAAACATTTCAGCAGATGAATTGAATATTCTTGAAACAGAAATCAGCACGTTAATACATGATTGGCTACCTTCGAAATATGAAGATAATGCACTCTCTAATTTAAAAATTACACAATATGATGACCCTACAAAAAAAGTAATTAAACAAAATATAGAACGATTTAATGAGGTTGAAACAAAAAGAGTAGACTGTATAAAACAAACCACAGGTGTCTATGATAATGAACACGCTCAATTCTATAGAACATGGTTGTATAAAAACGAACAAAAACTCCTAAATATTACTGATAAAGAAGCCAAAAATGCTAAAATTTGGTTTGATTTGATTTGGGATGAATTCAATGAAAAATCCATTGGCGATGATATTCTTAATGATTTGAAAAAATTATTGGAAGATCTCAAAAATTTGATTTTCAACTATAAAAAAGTCAATTTTTCTATTTTTTTAATACAATCTGAAGATGAAACTCTAGAAAAAATAATTCAAGCTTGTGATAATCACCTAAACAAATCCATTTTTAAGTTTCTTAACCCTTTAACATGGAAACATCAGTTTCGATTGAAAAAAATTCTCAAAAAATTTAAACTTCATACTAATAAAGAAAGTATAAACCGACTAAAAACAAATTCGGAATACGAAATTACTTTTAGAGCATATCGAAATCACTTTAATAATGTATTAAGAAAGTTAAACAACACAGTAGAGCCTAATACCGAACCCAAGTTTCTTGCTGTAAAAATTAGTGGTAAAATTAACGAACTATTGGAAACGATTGTTTTAGCAAAAGCACTAAAACAATGCCCTCTAAAAGACGAAGCTAAAAAAGTTTTGAAATCTGGTAAGAAAGTCGAGTTTCAAAACTTTATAAGAGAGTTGAACAATGCCAATAAACGTTTTGAAAAAAGACAAGAATCATACGAAAAACTGACTGACCTAAAACAATGGTTAGAAGATTCTAGTTTTAAAACTTTCCTTTCAAACATAAAAAATAACGATGTAGATTTGTCGGTTATTCAGATGATGTCTCAGGACATTAACCACTTTATTCCATATCAAAAATTCAGGATAAGACTAGGAGGTAAACCTCAACAAGACATCACTTTACACCTTTTAACTATTCTTAGAAATTACGAAGAGCAAATTGCTCAATATGCTTCAGAACGTTGGTCTAAAATTATCCGAAAAACAATACGACGAGAAGGTTTGTTGGGTTGGAAACAACGTATTGAAAAGCAAACACCAGCCTTACTAATGGCTGATAGTGATATTGACCAAAATGTACAATTACTGGAAAATAATTTGGCTGAAATAAAAGCATTAAACAAAGAATTACTTACCCTAAACTATGATTTTGAAAAAATTGGCTCAAAATCACGATGGCACAGCATTACGCGACTACGAGGACAGAACTATAAAAAACTTCGAGAATTTATTCATTTAGGTGACGATTTAGGTTTAATGGATATTCGTCCAATTTGGTTGATGAGTCCAGAGGTTGTTTCGCAAGCCTTACCATTACAAGCGGGGTTGTTTGATGTGGTAATTTTTGATGAAGCTTCTCAAATGTTAATCGATCATTCTATTCCCTCACTTTATCGTGCAAAACGTGTAATTATAAGTGGTGATGAAAAGCAAATGCCTCCGGCAAATTTCTTTGGTCATAAAATGGATGATGACGAAGGTGTAGGTTTAAATATCGAACTCAGTGAGGATAATTCTGAAGAAGAGTTAACACTATACGAAGAGGCTTGGAATAAAAAAGAAGTCAAAGATTGTCCAGATTTATTGACATTAGCCAAAACGGTTCTTCCCACCACAACACTTCAAATTCATTACCGTTCTCAATACAAGGCGCTTATCAACTTTTCTAATCATGCCTTTTATTCTAGTCAATTACACATTCCTGCTTATCATCCCAAAAACGTAATTGAAAAAACAAAACCACTAGAAGTCATTCGAGTAAATGGTATTTATAATGAACAAACCAACGAAACTGAAGCTGAAGTACTAATTGAATACTTATATAACCATTGGCAGTTGCCCGAAAATGAAATTTTAAGCACAGGTATTGTAACCTTCAATAAAAAGCAGGCAGATCTTATAGAAGATAAAATTGAAGAAAAAGCACTTTCAGATGAAGTCTTTATGGAAGCTTTAAATCGTGAACGTAACAAACAACAAGAAGGAGAAGCCATGGGCTTTTTTGTTAAGAACGTAGAAAATGTTCAAGGAGATGAACGTGATATGATTTTGTTTAGCACTACATTTGGTTTTAATAAACAAGGAGTTTTCCGCCGCAATTTTGGAGCCCTCGGTCATCGTGGAGGAGAAAGGAGACTCAATGTAGCTATTACAAGGGCAAGACATAAAGTTGTTATTGCCACTTCAATGCCCATTAAAGATATTTCTGACATGCTTTCCACTGGACGATCTCCATCAAAACCAAGAGATTATATTCAGGGTTATTTGAAATATACTGAAACACATTTTGATAATCAGATAGAAGTTGCTAATCAATCATTAAAAAGACTTTCATTAAGAAAAACCAAAGAAAGCAAAGCTCTAAAAAATGATGGTTTTAAAAATACTGTTAAAAACTACATTCACAGTTTGGGCTATGAAACCGTAGAAAATAATGATAACAATGTTTTTTATTTGGATTTAGCCATTGAAGACAAAAAAACAGGAAGGTTTGTAATTGGTGTTGAATGTGATGTACCTCACAATCCATTACTTAAAAATGCAAGACATCGTGAAATATGGCGTCCATTGATTTTGAAGAAATCGATTCCTCATATACATAGAACTACCTCTTATAAGTGGTTACAAGATACAGAGAATGAAAAATTAAGGCTGAAACACGCCATAGAAAATGCTTTAAACATAACACCATGAGCGGACCAAAAGTTATACGAATCGTTACCCCAGCAGAGCGAAAATTGATAAAGCAAAGGTGGTTAACTCGATTAAAAAACAAAATAGAACAAGTGAAGGCTTATGCCATCAAACACAATATGTTTACAGAAGAACTTCAAACTGCTTTGAATGAAACATTGGAATATTACCAAAATATTTCAGAAGATGATTATAGGAAAATAGAGCGAGAAGTTTCTGGACAAATTGAGTTTCTAGATAAGGAAAAGAAGAATTTGGTAAAAAAAGTAGTTAAAATTAGAACTTCTAAATGGGAATCATTTAAGAACCTAAAGAGTACACATAACGAATTACGTTTCTTACTTAAAAAGAAAAGTATTGATTTTCAAGATTTCGACACTCCATCAAATATAAATGAAATAGAAGAATACCGTGAAAAAGTAGATTATTTGTACAGCCTTTTAAAAGAAGCTTATTTTGACTCTCAAACATTAACAGATGAACAAAAAGCTATTCAAGAACGATTATCTTCTGGTGAAAGCTTGCTATCTGTGCAAAAATGGCGTTCCGATCGTCCTAAAGTGGTTTCCAGACTAAAAAAGTTGGAAAACGCATTGAAGAAAATGTATATTTCTGAAATTTCTCAGAACAAAATACAGGAGTTTATGGATCGTTGTACCGAATTAGATGAAGAAGCCCCTAATTACGATTTGTTATTGAATTCATTAACTATCCAGGTAGCCGAATTCAGTAAAAATCAATTAGCATTACGAGAAGCTAAAGAAAAACTTAAAACAGCCGTTGACCAATTGGAATCTTTAGAATTGAACCTGAATTTTATTGATAAATGGATGGTATTACTTAATTCAAATAATCTAGATGATATAAAAAACACCTCAGAAAAAGCTAAATATTTATATGCTGAAATTTCGGAGAAAATCATTATTGAAACCAGACGAAAGGCTATTAAAAAGGCATTGCAAAATGCAGGTTATGAAGTTAATGACACAATGGAAACTGCATGGGTTGAAAATGGAAGTTTAGTAGTAAAGAAAGCAAAAAGTTCGTTATATGGCGTAGAGTTTATGAGCCCCAAAAACCTAAGTCGTATCCAAGCACGAGTTGTTGCCGATAAAAACAGAAGTCACGAACGTAGCCCAAACCTCGATAAAAACCAAGAGGAAGTTTGGTGTGATGAATTTCATGATATCAAAGCTATTTTAGAAAGTCAGAATTTGTCTATTGTTATAGATAAGGCTGAAGAAACAGGCTTAGTAAAATTAAAAGAAGTTACTCTAGGTGATAGTTATGTAAAAAGAGAAGTTAAAACAAAGAAAAGAAAAAAGCTTTAAATTTAATAAATCGATACTCAAACCTTTATACAGCATTGTGACACATATTACTATTTTAGAGAAAAATAGTACGATAATGAAACTCGGTAAATTACCGAGTTTCATTATTTATTTTAACTTAAATTTCATTTCAACAGGCAAATGGTCTGATGCTTTCCCGAACTCTTTTAACACAGCACCCCCTACATATTCTATAGAATCTTCCGTGTAAAAAATATAATCAATACGCTCTACTGGTTTTTTTGTGTCAAATGTATTTTCAGGATTTTCACTTAAGAAAGCAGCATTGCCTACTCCATCCATTGCAAACATTTTTTGAATAACAGCTTCACTATCTCTTGCTTTTGAATTAAAATCTCCTAATAAAATTGTAGCAGATGTCTTTCTATACTTGTTAAAAAGATTCAATACGTACTCAAACTGCCTTGCTCTGGTTGTTTTATCAAATGCTTCTAAATGCAAATTTATTACTACTACCTCTTTTCCTTCTATCATAATTTTTACCACTTGTACCAGTCTGTCTAAATACAACGCATCTCTATAAAAAGGATTATCCGCTACTCGCTCTAAAACTATACGTTCATAATCTTTTAGCTCGTACTTACTTAAAATTGATTGCCCTGAAACTATTTTACCAAAATGCATGCTTGGTGGCCAATATGGAAAAGGCACGTAATGCTCATCCCAATTTACACCTCTAGCCACATAATTGTAACCTAATTCTGCTAATTTTTCTTCTTGGTTCACCTCATATGATCTCGCCGCATTATAATCAACTTCTTGAAGCGCTATTATGTCTGGATTCACTTTTTTAACCTCTGTAAGCACTTTTTTTAAGTTTGATTCAAATAGTTCTTTAGGTTTAGCTATTGCTCGATTATTTGTCATCCCGCTCAAATATCCAATATTGTATGTTACAATACTATATATGGAATCATTATCTACTGTACTTGTGTAGTTGTGCGTAATGATTTTTGCGTATTCTGCTTCATTCATTGTTGGAGACGATGCCCAGAAAAAAAATACCGCAAATCCCCCAACAACTAATAATAAAAACCTTAATGCAATTCTAAAAATAGACTTCATAAAAAATTAAAAAAATGTTAAAAAATGCTTTCAAATTTAAACTTTTTTAAGCTCCTGTGGTCTTAGAGATGTAAAATAATTAAAACCTTAAAATTTAATAACATGAAGAAATTACTAACACTCTTGATTTTAGCAGTTGGTTTTACTGCTACCACTCAAGCACAAAAAAGAAATAAAGCTGAGCATGAAAAATTAACCGTAGCACAAAAAACGGAACTAGCGGTAAAAAAAATGACCTTACAACTCGATTTAACTGAGGCTCAACAAAAACAAATTACTCCTTTAATAGCTAAACAGGTTGCTGAGAGACAGAAAATGTGGGCTAAGAAAAAAGCAATGAAAGAAAGCGGTAAAAAAGCTACAGCAGACGAACGTTATGCTATGAAAACTAAAATGCTTGATAAACAAATTGCATACAAATCTGAAATGAAGCGCATTTTGAATGAACAGCAATATGAGCGTTATGAAAAAATGACTGCAAGAAAAATGAAAAGGCATAAAAAGAAAGCAGCTCACAAAAAATCAAAAAAAGGTAAGCCTACAAAAACACATCAGGAAGAAAAATAAATTTAACTTATTAGTAGATTAGTTTTTGATTGAAAAAAGCTCGGTTTTGGAAACAGAACCGGGCTTTTTACTATTCAATTACTCTTTAAACCAGCTTGAGTATTTTACATAATTATTGGCAATCCTGTCAATTTCTCCTGAAATAAGCTCTTTAGAAATATCTTTTACTTTTTTTGCAGGTACTCCTGCATAAATACTTCCGCTTTCAATATGCGTATTTTTAGTTACAACTGCTCCTGCTGCTATTATAGAATTTGACTCTACTATACAATCATCCATAATAATACTTCCCATACCTATCAATACATTATCGTGAATAGTACATCCATGCACTAACGCATTATGACCTATCGATACATTATTTCCTATAGTAGTTGGCGATTGTTGATACGTTGCATGTATAACTGCGCCATCTTGCACATTTACTTTGTTGCCCATTTTTATATAATGTACATCTCCGCGAATAACTGCATTGAACCATATACTACATTCTTTTCCCATTACTACATCTCCTACAATAGTTGCATTTTCAGCAATGTAACAATCCTTTGGAATTTGAGGCTGTTTCCCTCTTACTGCTTTTATAATTGGCATAATTTTATTTAAAATATGATAATAAATTTGCTTTTTTAGATGCTGAGACCATAATTTCTTTTCCGTTTGACAGCACAACACTTCCTCCTTTTCCTTTTTTATACTTTGTTATTTCATTAACATTGACTAAAAACGATTTGTGTACTCTAACAAAAGAACTATCTTTTAAAGCTTTTTCAAAATATTTTAGTGTTTTACTGACTAATTTTTTAGAATTCTCAAAATAGATTTCGGTATAATTATCATCTGCTTTACAAAACAAAATTTCATTCACCGCAACTACTTCAAATCCATCTTGTTGAGGAATCGTAATTTTACCATTTACTTGATGTGTTATTTTTGGAGTTAACACAGCTGCTTCTAACTCATTTTCTCTCTCTTTTATTTCAGTTACAATGCCTACTGCTTTAATCAATTCGTCTATTGAAATTGGCTTTAACAAATAATAAGTTGCCTGATTGTTTAACGCCTCAATAGCGTAATGATCATAAGCAGTTACAAAAACCGTTTCAAAAGTTTGGTGTGTTACTTTTTCTAACAAATCAAAAGCATTTCCAAAAGGCATTTCTACATCTAAGAACACCAAATCTAATTCGTATTTTTCAATTAGTTTTTGCGCTTCTTCAATATTACTTGCTTCCCCTAACAACTCAACATTGGGACAATATTTAGCTACATAATTTCGTAGTATATCTCTACTTATTTGCTCATCTTCAACTATAATTGCTTTTATGTTCATCGCTACTTTTCGTCTTTTTTTAGTGTCAATTCAACCTTAGTTCCGCTTCCGTCTTCAAAAGCATCTGAAACCACCACTGATATTTTATCTTGATACATATCATTTAAAATAGCAATTCTATTTTTAATGGTACTCATTCCTTTTGATTTCTGTTTGAGTTGGTTCTTCGTCTTCATTTCTATTGACTTCTCTCTACCAATCCCATCATCTTTAATTAAAATAGTAATAGAATCATTGTTTTTGGGAAGCATTGAAATTTGAAGTTTTCCTTTTTCTTTTTTGTATCGAAGCCCATGCCAAATGGCATTTTCTATATACGGTTGCAATAACATTGGTGGAATTGAGTATTGTTCTAGCGGTATACTTTCTTCAATATGGATGTTATAATCGAACTTGTCTTTAAACCGGTTGTACTCTAACCTTACATACAATTCTAATAACTCTATTTCTTTCGTTAATGAGATAAAATCTTCATCTGAATTTTCTAACACCGAACGCATCAATGCTGAAAATTCTGACAAATATCGATTAGCGCTTCGCTCATCATTTACTGCGATAAAGCTATTCACAGAGTTCAGTGCATTAAAAATAAAGTGCGGATTCATTTGTGAACGCATCGACTTCAATGCCAGTAAATTATTAGCTAACTTTTGTTGTTTATTCGTTCTAAACATAAAATACACTAACAAAATCATTAATAAAAAACTCCCGATTAATGAATAAATAATCCATTTTTGACGCCTGTTACTTTCCGCTACTAATTGCTGATCTTTATAGGCTAAATTAATTTTACTGTCAGCTAATTTTTTATCCTTCTCTAGACTTACTATTCTATTTTGATTATCTAAAATACGTTTACTAAAACGTTTTACTTGTTGGATTTCTTGTTCTTTTCGTGAATATAAAGTATCTACTAATTGTACATAGCTTTGATAAGCTTCAAGCGCTTCTATATAATTACCTACCTTTTCATATGCTTCAGAAAGCCTACGAGTAGCATCTTTTCCTATAATTAAATCCTTATTTTTATCAGCATCCTCAATACTTTTTTTCAAATATGGAATTGCTTCTTCATATTCAGATTTTTGTAAGTATGCACTCCCTATTTTATAGTTAATCTTTTGCGAGGTAATTGAATCGACCAAAGATTCGTTATTTTCCGCTTCTATAACTATGTCATCTGCTTCTTTTAAACTTTCTTTTCGCAACTGAATTTCTTCATCATATCGTTGATATCTATTATAAAAATCAGCCACTTTTTGTTGCTCTTTTAACGATCGTTTTTTGTTTTCTTCGGATGCTAATTTTAACGAGTTTTTAAAATAACCATCTGCTTTTTGAGTGTTTCCTTCTGCCGCAAAAACTTCTGCTAACTTAGAGTTTAGATCTGTTATTTTTGGAGTAATTAAATTCTTTTTTGCAATTTCTAGTGCTTTTTCGTAATTGGACTTTGCTTGATTGTAATTCTGCTGTGCTAAGTGTACATCTCCCAATCCTTGATAAGCAGTTAAACGCAAATAATTATTAAGCACTCCGCTTTGTAAGCTTTGTAAATAATTTTGTTCACTTTTGTTATAATCTTCTGATAAAAACGCTGCTTTTGCCAGTTTCAAACGAACCCTAGGTGAATTTACTTCTTGCAAAGAAATTTGATAATTCTCTATTGCCAAATCGTATTGCTTCCAATAAAGATATACATCTGCTAATTCTTTGAATACATTAGCTCTTTGACTTTTACTTGGATTCGTTAACAAAGTCTTTTCAACAAAAGACAAGCTTTTATCAATATCTTTCTTTTTATAAAACTGAACAGAATCTAAATATTGTAAATATAAGCCTGTTTGTTTTCTTGCACTATAAGAACTTCGTTTTGATTTTCTTTTAGCTGTAAAGCCTTCTACTTCCACCTTTATATCTTCATCATCTTTAATTGTATAAAAAACACGATTAAAATTAGGGTGCGACACTTCTAATTGGCTTCCTGCTGTAGCTTTTACAGTATAATTTCCTGTTATTTCAGAAAACTGAAAAGTTCGTCCGTTTACTTCTACTATTGCATCTTTAATAGGCTGGCGCGTTTCTCTACTCACCACTTGAACTTTTACTGAAAATTCTTTCGGCAATTCTTTATCTACTTGAGAGAAGACTCCCAAAGACAGAAAAAGAAATAATATGTATATTTTTTTAATCATTTACAGGATAATATTCAATGGCTTTAAATCTTTCATCTGTCAAATCAATATAAAAATAGTGTATTTTCTCTTCATTTTTTTCTGACTTTACATTATGTAGTGTTTTAAAATACAACCTATTATTTACCTCTACTAACTGTGTGTTTAACAGCTTTTGATTTGGTCGTGAGATCTTCTTAAATCCAGAACCATTAATTTTACTAATATACAAACTAGTATCATCCTCTAAACCTAACTTCTTATCATCATTTGTATCAGCATCAATAACTTTATATAAAAGAATTTGCTGTTTTGTTTTATCAAAAATAGTTCTTAAAAACTCTACAGAAGAAATTTTAATATTCTCTCTAGTTAAAGAGGTTAATACATCTGAATCTATTTTTTGAAACTTTAGATTTGTCATCATTCCATTAAGCTGATTTTCATAGGAATTAGTCAAATGATAAACTCCTTCACTACTTGAAGACTTTAAGAAATAACTTTTATCCATATTACTTTTTACATATCCTATTGGATGAATAAGATACAATGTGCTATCAATATGAAATGGTAAATCGGCCACTCTTATTAGAGTTGTATCAATTTTAATCTCTTTTCTGTTTTTATCTAAAACGGTTACTTCTTTAATTTCATTTTTAGCATTCTGCTTACAACTAACAAGTAAGACCCCCAAAAAAAGGAATCCCAAAATCGTTTCTTTTTTCATACTTATTAACTTTTATTTCTGTAAACATACTTACTAAAAACCACACAAAAAAACGACTATCACACCAGAACATTATAAAAAGTAGTCAAAAAATGGAGCTTACTCATTTAGTTAACCTTTTTCCTAAATGAAATAACCCGTTCACTCATTTTCGATTTTTTAAGAAGAAAGTTGGAAGTAGTTTTGAGTAGAAATTAACACCAATCAAACTTTTACCCAATTAATAACTAAAAACAAAAATCATGAAAACGCACACATTAAAAGTATTTTTCTTTTGCTTAGTACTACTAACGACAACTACGTTTGCTAATGAAAATCAACCTGCAAAAAAAGCTAAAAAGCAAACTGTAAAAGTTGCTTTATTACTGGATACAAGTAATAGTATGGACGGACTTATCAATCAGGCAAAAGCACAATTATGGGAGATTGTAAATGAATTATCGTTTGCTAAATGCAGCGGTATTACTCCTAACTTAGAAATTGCTTTGTACGAATACGGAAACTCTAACTTATCTTCTAAAGAGGGGTATATCCGACAAGTTTTACAATTTACTAGCGATTTAGATGAAATTTCTGAACATCTTTTTTCTTTAAATACTAATGGTGGAAGTGAATATTGCGGGCAAGTAATACAAACTTCTTTAAACGAATTAGATTGGGGAGCTAATAAACGTGATTTAAAAATGATTTTTATTGCGGGAAACGAACCTTTTACACAAGGAAAAATTAATTATAGAGATGCTATTACCAATGCCAAAGAAAAAGATATTACTATAAATACTATTTTTTGTGGTGATTATAACCAAGGGATTACTGGAAGATGGCAAGATGGAGCTATTTACGGAGGTGGTGATTATATGACTATTAATCAAAACAAACACATTGTACATATTGTAACACCTTATGATAACGATATTATTATTTTAAACAAACGTTTAAATGACACTTACATTCATTATGGTTCTTACGGATATTCTAAATACAGTAACCAAGCAAAACAAGATATGAATGCTGAAAGTTTAGATGAAGCTGTAGTAGTAAAACGTGCCGTAACTAAAAGTTCTAAACTATATAAAAATGCTGAATGGGATTTGGTGGATGCTTCAGAAGAAAAAGAAATTGATTACAGCGCATTAAAAAAGAAACAACTTCCTAAACAGTTACAAAACAAATCTACCAAAGAAATTAAAGTGTATGTTGAAAAGAAACGTAAAGAACGTGCTGAAATTCAGCAAAAAATTCAAGAGTTAAATAAAAAAAGAAAGGCTTATGTAGCTAAAAAACAACAGGAAAGTTCTAAAAAAAATGAGTTAGAAAGTGTTATGATTAAAGCCATCAAAAAACAAGCAAAAAAGAAAAATTACTCTTGGTAGTTTTGATTGGGGTTTGGTTAGTTGAAGCGGAGTAAAACTCCGCTTTTTTTATGTCATCATTCCGACCAACGAGAGGAATCTCCTTCAAAGAAACAGTAAATATTTTTAATAAATAGCATCAAAGCCTTTCAAATTTCTCACTTTCGTTACACTACAGTTCGAAATGACATTTCGTTTATTTTACTAGCAAATCTTGACCAATACTAATGTTATTATCACTTAGTCCATTTACTTCTTTTAATCGTTGTACCGAAATATTGTATCGTCTCGATATAGAATACAACGTATCACCTTTTTGAACTTTATGAGAACTTGTTTTATAAGTTGGTGTTTTCGCTGCTAGAGAACCGTCTCGTCTTACTCTATCGTATTTATCTAGATTATACTTTCTTATAATAGAAATTAATTTTTGAGGATATTTTTTGTCCGTTGCATATCCTGCTCTTTTTAATCCATAGGCCCAACCTTTATAGTCTGTATGTCTTAATCTAAACAGGCTTGCATATCGTTTACGGGTTAATAAAAACTGCGAGTGGTCTTCATACGAAGTTTCCGGATATTTGTATTTTCTAAAACACTCTCCTTTTTCATCATCATCATGAGTTACACTATATCCTTGCCAACCTCTATGGCATTTAATTCCGAAATGATTATTAGATCTAAGGGCTAATGGACTTCTTCCACTACCTGATTCTAACACTCCTTGCGCCAAAGTTATACTAGCTGGTATACCGTGTTCGTGCATTTTCTTAACTGCAATTGGAGCAAACTTTTGAATATATGCCTCGGTATGATTCGTTGTAGTTTTTAATGGTTTCTGTATTTGTTCTAACTGAGGTAACTCAGGCACTTTTTCTTCTCTGGGCTCTAAAACCACCTCATTCGGTGTATTTTTTACTACATTTTTACCTGATCCACAACTTGTCAATATTACAGCACACACTGCTAAAAAAACTACCTTTATTCTCATTAAACCTTTATTAACTCTTGTTTTTTATTTTTTAATTTCTGATTTACTCCTGCAATACCTTGTAAACCCCCTGTATGTATTGCTAATAATTTACTACTTATAGGAAATGTACCTTTTGCTACTAAATCCAAAATTCCAAACAACATTTTTCCTGTGTAAATAGGATCTAGCAAAATACTTGTTTGTTCATTAAATTTATTTATAAAACGGATTAGCTCCTCATTATATTTTCCGTAGCCTCCAAAATGATACTCATTTTGTATACTCCAATGCTCATTTTGATTTATAAAAGGTTTGATTTCATTTACTAAAAAATCGCCTTTTAACGCAGGAAAACCAATTACTTTTTGATGTTTTTTTGCGGTATTTATCAATCCAGAAATGGTTCCTCCAGTACCTACTGCACAACAAATATAATCGAATTTTTCATCTTCATTTGTTAAAATCTCTTCACAACCTTTTACCGCTAATGCATTCGTTCCTCCTTCTGGAACTAGATAAAAATCACCAAACTCTTTTTTTAACTGATTGATGAATTCTTCAGAAGTTTTGTTTCGGTAGCTTTCTCTTGTAATAAACTTAAACTGCATACCATTCTCAAATGCATTTCTCAAAGTTTCATTTTTGGAAAGCGTCTTTGCTACATCTTTTCCCAGTTCATCACCTCTGATAACTCCAATAGTTTTAAATCCCGCTATTTTCCCTGCAGCAGCAGTAGCTGCAATATGATTTGAAAAAGCGCCTCCAAAAGTCAGCAAGGTTTCTTTCCCCTGTCGTTTTGCTTCTTCAATATTGTATTTCAGTTTTCTGAACTTATTCCCTGAAACAAATGGATGGATGGTGTCTTCCCTTTTTACAAAAAGCTCAATTCTTTTTGTTTTTAAAATAGGCAAATCAATTTGTTGATTCTCAGGAATAGGAATTTCTAGTTGAAACAGCATTTTTAAAAAATTATCAACGCAAAAATAAGTCTTTAATCTATTTCTAGCTTATACCCTACTCCGTGAATATTAGTTATTTTTATAGAAGTATCGTCTTGTAACTTTTTACGAAGTTTAGAGATATAGGTATCTAAGCTTCTTCCAACAACCACTCCGTTATCTTCCCAAACTCTTTTGGTTAATTCTTCTCGTTTTATAATCTCGTTAGGTCTGCTGATAAAAATTTCTAACAACTCGCATTCTTTTTTAGATAAACTGATTTCTACAGCTTGTTTTACTAACTTGTGTTGCTCTGGGTAAAACTCAAAAATCCCTAAACTTACTACATTCGTTAGGTTATTAGTTGTCGCTGTTTTATTTTTCCTCTTTTTTTGATATACAACACCTACAAGTACAATTATTAAAAACAGTAATCCATAAAAAATAAACTGATTATTATTTGACGTGCTTGTTTTAAGAAATTGAACTTCTATAAAATAACAGTTAGTAGGCAACGTTCTTCCTTTGCAAGGGATGATTGCTTTTTCTTCTTTTTTTTGCATTTCGTAGCTATACACTACTTCCTCATCATCACAATTTTTAACCTCTAAAATGTAATTTGTTGGAAAACTTGACTTTTTAAAACTCCTATTCACTAAAGTTACCAAACCACCTGGTTCAATCTCCAAATTGTTCTGAAAACTTAGCTTAAAGGTTGATTTACTCAACTGTTGCACAGGTAAAACTAATGAGGTAGTATCTTCATTGCTTAGCAATAACTGGTGTCCTACATTTCGAAGTGAAACTTTTACACGTTCTGAAAAATTTTTGTTAACAGTACACGAAGTAAACAGTGTTATTACAACAAATAAGGAGACACTTATTTTGTTAGTTATTAAATTAGAATTCTTACTCATACTGTTTACAAATATCCTACTTTTCAATCGCTTTAAGCAATAGTTGACATTTCTTTTACACTTTTTTGACATTTTTCACTCTGTTTTTCCGACCAGAAGGAGGAATCTTATTAAAATCAGTAACTCACGATTTTAAGATTTCTCCCTTCGTTCGAAATGGCATTATTTTTTTATATTTAAACTAAAAAATTGAAATAGGATAAAATTGCTGAAACTTTAGTTTGACCTGACCTTAAAGAAAATAACAGTAATTTTATTTCTTGTATAACGTGTTAGCCACAACTTAATAAAATGTCCGAAAAATTATCAAAATATAAGTTCAGAAAGTTATCTACCGAGGCCTTTAAAAATGGTTTAAGATTACATTTTGATTCTATATTATTATTCAATAACAAATCGTATCCTTCTGCATTTCAACTCTCTGTTCTCGCGATGGAGGAGTTTTCGAAATCTAATTGGGTAGAACACTATTTTTGGACCTCTATAACTAATGATGGATTCCCTGATGAAAAATTCGAACAGGAATGGTTAAAGTTACTTTACTTTCACCCCCGAAAACAAAAAGCCTTTTTTGGATGGCGAATGGAATTAGATTACTCTCCGAAATTTGTGAAATTCGTTCGAGATAAGAAACTAGAGGCAAAAAAACAACATGCCACATATGTAGGGCTTGAGAAGAACAAGTCAAAAATCAATGTAAAAAGCAGAATTAGTACCCCAGCAAAAATTAAGGAATTAGATGCTAAACAAATGATAGCCATGATGAATGATTATCTATCTGAAATATGTAATATGAAATTAATTCAGGAATGCTATTTTGATTTAGAAGAAAAAGATGAGCTTATTACGCTAGAGCTTCAAGAACGATTGAATGAGTGGAAACCTAAATCTGGCCTCCGTTCAAAAAGATGGTTTACAGAATATATTAATAAAAATAAGAAACATAATAGTTAACACATATAAAGATAATATGGGTTTTGCACAAACCTCTTTATGTTTATTATTGTATTGTCTTTTACTTATTTTAAGCTGACTAAGTTCATACAAAAACATTAAAAACCAGACACCTGTTCTTCTACTTGCTCCCACTCTTCCATTAACTCATCAACTTTTGCTTTTTTGGCTTTGTAGTTTTCAAAAAAGTTAGGGCGTGCAGAAACCTCTTCGTAATTCTGAGCTAGTTCTAAATCTATTTTTTCAATTTCAGCTTCTAAATCCGCTATTTTATTTTCTATTTTATTGAGTCGGTTTTTTAACTTTTTCAGCTCTTTTTCTTGCTCTCTCGATAATTGATAGGCTTCTTTTTTAGACGTATCTTTTTCTTTAGTTACTACGGTTCTTTTTTCAGCATCACGTAAATTTTCCATTTTGTGTTGCTCTAAGAAATAATCGATATCCCCTAAATATTCTTTTATTTCTTGGTCTTTAAATCCGTAAACCGTAGTGGTTAATCCTTGTAAGAAATCACGGTCGTGAGATACTACGATTAAGGTTCCGTCAAAATTTTGCAAGGCTCTTTTTAGTACATTTTTAGAAGCTATGTCTAAGTGGTTGGTAGGCTCATCCATTATCAACACATTGAACGGTGATAACAATAACTTGCACAATGCCAAACGGTTTCGTTCCCCTCCTGATAGTACTTTTGCTTTTTTATCTACCGCTTCTCCGCCAAACAAGAAGGCTCCTAACATATCTCTCACTTTTACTCGGTTGGCATCGTTAGCCGCATCTTCCATGATTTCCAATACGGTCTTCTCTGGTGGCAATTCTTCAGACTGGTTCTGAGCAAAATATCCTATCTCAACATTATGTCCTAATTTTAGGTTTCCTTCAAACGGAATTTCCCCTACCATCATTTTCGCTAAAGTAGATTTTCCTTGCCCATTTTGTCCGACAAAGGCAATTCTACTATTACGCTCAATCAATAAATCAACCCCCTTTAACACTTCTTTTTCGCCATAACTCTTAGATAGATTTTCAGCTTCTACAATAATTTTACCTGGCTCTTTCGAAATAGCAAAACGAACATTCATTACCGCGTTATCATCTTGATCAACTTCAATGCGCTCAACCTTATCAAGCTTTTTAATTAATGATTGTGCCATCGAAGCTTTGTTGGCTTTCGCTCTAAACTTTTCAATCAGCTTCTCTGTGTGTTCTATTTCTTTTTGCTGATTTTTTTGTGCTTGTAGTTGCTTTTCTTTGATTTCGGTTCGCAACTTTAAAAACTCTGTATATGGCTTTTTATAATCGTAAATTTGTCCTAACGAAATTTCTATCGTACGGTTCGTTACGTTATCTAAAAACATCTTATCGTGCGATACTAGCACGATGGCGCCTGCATAATTTTTTAAGAAGTTTTCTAACCAAATAATCGATTCGATATCTAAGTGGTTGGTAGGCTCGTCGAGCAATAATATATCATTATTCTGTAACAGTAGTTTTGCTAATTCGATACGCATACGCCAACCTCCAGAAAACGTATCTGTCAGTTTATCAAAATCTTCTCGTTGAAACCCTAATCCTTGTAAGATTTTTTCGGTTTCTCCCTGATAATTATACCCTCCTAATAATTCGTAACGTTCAGTTTTTTCATTTAAATCGATAATTAACTGATTGTAAGCTTCACTTTCATAATCGGTTCTTTCTGCTAACTGTTGGTTTATTTCGTCTAACTCTAACTCAATTTCTTTTATTTCAGTAAATGCTTGGTAGGCTTCTTCTAGAATAGTTCTTCCTTGCACAAAATCGATATCCTGACGTAAAAAACCAATGCGTACGTCTTTATCAAACGCTAAGGTTCCTCCACTACTTTCAACATCTTTAGAAAGTACTTTTAATAAAGTTGATTTTCCAGCTCCATTTTTTCCAATCAATCCTATTCGGTCTCCTTTTGTTAATTTAAAGGTGATTCCTGAGAACAAATCTGTTCCCATAAATGAAACTGATACATCGTGTACGTTTAACATATTTTTAGCAAATTACTATGGTTTTGTAACTAGAGTTACAAACGAGAGTTTTATTTTTGTTGAAATTTGTGCAAACTTACAAAAAGCAAATAGTTAATCGAACTTAATACCCAGAAGAAATGTTTGGAAAAGGAAGTAAATTATATAGTATTTTTAACAGTAAATGCCCTCGTTGCCATGAAGGTGAGTTTTTTAAATACAAACTTAACTTCAATCCTAAAAAGGTAACTACTTTGCACGAAAACTGCCCTAAATGTAATTTAAAATACATGATGGAACCTTCTTTTTTCTTTGGTGCCATGTATGTAAATTATGCTCTTGCTGTGGCTCTTTTCGTTGCTATTTTTATTATTGCTAAGGTATTTATTGGCCTCTCTATTTTACATAGTTTTATAGCAATTGTGGTCGTTTCTCTAATTTTAACACCTATCACATTACGCCTTTCAAGGATTATATGGATTAACCTTTTTGTAAGTTACAAAAAGGATGCTAAAGTGTTACAATCGGAAAAGTAAGCTTTTTAAGAAATCGAACTATACTTTCTTAAAAGTACAACTATATAAAAAGGTTCGTTATTCAACGAACCTTTTTATATTTATTTCTTTATCTAATTCTTCATTATTTTCAAGGTGATTGAACAAGTTTTCAGCAACGGTTGGTGCAATCATTACACCTCGTGTTCCTAAACCATTTAAAATAGCTAATCTGGAATGTTCTGGATGTACTCCTACCAAAGGTCTCCTGTCTTTTACAGTAGGACGTATTCCTGCTGATTGTTCAATCACGGTATAGGGAACTGCTATTATTTTTTGTAGCTTTTCTTCTAGTTCTTTTTTACCTTGTTCTGTTGGAATCGATGTTTTGTCTGTCCAATTAAAAGTAGCTCCTACTTTGTATGTATCGTTCCCTAAAGGCATTACAAAAACACTTCCTTTTAATAAAAAATCGATTTGTAATTGAGGGGCGTGAATTGTTATCGTTTCTCCTTTGGTGCCATTTAACGGTAAGTAGTTAAAAAATGGATTTTTCTTTAAACCAAACCCTTCACTAAACACTATTCTTTTTGCATTGATCTCTTTGTATATAACTTTATCTTCTAAAATCTCTACTTTCGAATGGTCAAAAGCTTGTTCTACGAGACTTTTTAATGACTTGATATATTCTTTATAGGATTTCACTAACAAAGGCGTATCAATCCTTCCTGTACCCTTAAGCTCTCCAAATCCATAATCCCCTATAATTCCTTTGATTTTTTCTTTTGTTATCTTTGGATTCATATAGTAAGACAACATCGGTTTATCTGAGGCTATAAACCAATTATTTTCGTCTCCTACACTGGTAAATACTTTTTTAGTGGTAAATTTATAATCTAAGGTAAGTTGTAACTTCTTCTCTAGTTCTTGATAAAAAGGGATGGCTTTTTCTAGTTGTTCATGCCCATTCCAAACCGGTGTAAATCGTTTTAAAATGACAGGGTTGTATACTCCACCAGCCACAACTGAAGATACTTGTGAATCATCTTCAAAAACGATAAAGCTTTTATTATTTTTAATTAGCTGTTCTGCAAAAGCTATTCCCGATAAGCCTAAACCGACAATGATGTAATCTACCTCTGTATTCATGCTTCAAAAATACTATTTATTACAATAAAAAAGAGCTTGCAATGCAAGCTCTTTTTTATTGTATTTGAAAGGGAATATTAATAATTCCACATATCCATTTCTCTATTGCGAATACCTTCTTTAATTCTATTTGCTTCTAACAACTGAAATAAAGAGTTTCCTCTGATATAGTCAGATATTGCTCTGTCTCCGTAAATATTTTCTTCTCTTAATATTGTAGAATTGAAGCGTCGAGCGTTTAACAAGTTGTCATAAGAAAGTGGTTGCGCTGAATTTTCAGGATTGAATACTTTAGAGTTGTGTAAAGTTTCTCTTGCATCGGGAAAAAATACCCAAAAGAGCTCATATACATTTTCTTTGTCATCAATCTCCTCAACTCCCATAACCTGTACATCTGGTCCCATAGGAGCTAATGCTAATAAACGATACTTTAATTCGCCTTGGCGTTTGTCAAAATACCACAGTCCTTTTAACATATAACCTCTAATATCTTGAGATTGTACATAATAAGGATCTACGTAGTCACCGTTTTGACGCTCGTTATAGGTCATCAGCTTAACTTCGTCCATTCCTATTTTTGTGGTAAAATAAGAGTCGTTATACACTTCTTTTATTTCTCCATTTTTAATACCTTTTAGTAACGTATCAAATAAAGAACGTCTTGTTAACCCAGCATTGGTAGTATCAATTGGGAAATAGTAAGGCAGATTAATTTTTTGGTTTAAATCTACATACTCCCACACCACTTTAGACCACAACACATCTCTATCACTAATATAGCCATAAGGAAGTGGTTTGTCATCTTCTGAAGCAATTTGAGCTTCAGATTTAACTCCAATTTCATCTACCTTTTTAGCATTTAAAAGGTTAGCCTGTGCATTTGCATAGCTTGTTGCTGCAAACGCGAATAAAACCATATAAAAACGCTTCCAATTCATACTTTCTTGTTTTTACTTATTAATTTGTAATTTCTATAGCAACAGGCAGTACCTTTTTTATGCTATAATTAGAGCCAGATACGGATGCTTTGATGTCAAAAATAGTCACTACATCGTTTCTCCTTGCTTTAGTAATAGCTGCTTTTGCTCTTGCATTTAAGGTTCTTCCGTTCACAGGAATTGCAACTTGACCTGGTACTTTAATTTTAAAACTAGATACATTTAATTTTAAATCAAATAAGAAATCAGGTAGTCCGGCAGCAACACTTATTCTTCCTAAACTTGCTTTTGGCATTTTTACGGTACCATATTGACCTCTTACCATACCTACCGCTGGTGGTATGTCTTTAATTCTAAATTTCTTTACAGAACGTACCCCTTTTGATGCACCTGTTGGAGTTCCTGTAACGACGATATTTACTTCGCTTCCTTTACCTGGACTCATTACATATTTGTCTCCTTTAACTCTTCTTAATCCTGGTGCTTTTGCAGTAACTTTGTTTCCTGGTACTCCTGGAATAGAGATTGTCATTGGGTTAGATAAACCACGGTATACAACATTCATTTTATCTGCAGCTACTAATGCCTCATTAGGTCTAGGAATAACGGCATAAGCTCCTTTGATATCTATCTTTACAATAGAATCTCCTTCTTTAAATTGGAACTCACCTTTTAACTCCTTATCTCCTACATTTCCAGCTGGACCGTCTAAAATAACCTGACCTGCTTGAATTTTCTCTTGTTCAACTTCTTTATCGTTAATAATAACTTTCTCTGCAGTTAAATTAGGATCTTTTTTACCTAATACAATTCTACCAGATAAGTTTTCTCCTGGATAGTAAGCACTTTTATCAAATACAACCATAGCTTCATACTTGGTCATAGACACAGCACTTTGTAACTCTCCTTGTAATAAAGCGGTTAAAGCATCAGATTCAGTAGCTTTAATATCTGCTTGAATTTGTGTTAACTTAGTTAAAGATGCGATTAAAGGAAATCCTTCAAAGTGATATTTTAACCAGTCAATTTTCTTACCATCTTTGTTCTCTTCTTTATCTGTACTAAAGCGAGCAGCGATTACACCTGCAACCTCTGTACCTTCTAAAGCGGCTACAGCATCATTTCTAAAGGCATCAATTTTAGCAACAAACTCTTGTCCTTTTTTTGATATTTTACCTCCTTTAAAGAATAACTCATCTAAAAACTTAGACTTATCCATTGTTTCATATGCTTGCTTGTCTTCTAAATCACCTGTCATTTGGCTCTTTAATTCTCCAACATATGCATATAATTCATCCGCAGCTACTTTTAACTTGTCTGTTTTCTCCTTAGCCTCACCATATTGTTTAGCTTGTTCTGCTGCTTTTTGAGCTAACGTTTCGTAAGCTATTTTATTTTTTTCAGTTGCCTTTTCGTTTGCTACTGTTAACTTTTCATTCATTAATCCAAAGGCTGATAACACCTCTTTACTCATGTTCATTGCTAACATTGCAATAAACACTAAGTACATAAGGTTAATCATCTTCTGCCTTGGTGATAGTTGTCCTCCTGCCATATTAATTAGTTTGTTTAGTTAATAAATTAGATAAACTAATTAATTATTTGTTAGACATTGCAGTTAACATCCCTCCATATACTCCATTTAATGAAGATAAGTTTGTTGCTAACGACTGCATTTGCTCTTGTAAACGTTGAGAATTTTCTACCATAGCAGAATTTAAATCAGCTTGTTTACTAGCATTTTCTACTTGTGTTTGATATAAACTATTTAAAGACTCCATTTGAGCCGCTGCTCTAGACATTTGCTCATTGTAGCTATTGGTAGCTGAAATTGACTGAGATGCTGAAGCTAAAGGCTCTACTGCTCCTTGGAAGTTTTTAATACTATCCCCTAAACGAGATACTAATTGAGCATCTAATTTAGCCTCACTTAAAATGTTATCTAACTTTTGAGACAACATGCTTTGTGCTTCTTCTGGAGATGCTTCTTTACCTTTTTTATTACCTAATGATTGACCATCTGCTAACTCTGGGTATACTTTTGTCCAATCTAAATCGTCTTCAACTGCTTCAAACGCTGACAATGCGAAAACTGCTGCTTCAACAATCATACCTACCATTAATACTTCATTTCCAAAAGGCCAGTGTAAAATTTTAAATAATGCTCCAATGATAACTACTGCGGCTCCTAAACCGTAAGCCATATTGAACATTTTCTTAGTTGATTTTGATTGTGCCATAATTCTTGATTTTTAAATTTTGGGGATTAATATTTATTCTTGTTTTCTTATTTAATTACTTTTATTAGTACCTAAGTAGTCTTGTACAGTTCTAAATCCGATATAACTTCTTGCTGTGTCTGCATATTCCCAATCACGAGAACTTACTTCTAAGAAATATGCTACGTCTTTCCAAGACCCTCCACGGATAATTTTTCTTCTATTTTCTTTAATCTCAACGTTAGGGTTCATTGTAGACCCCATGTAATAAGACATTTGGTTGTAAGCTGTATTGGTCCATTCAGAAACATTTCCTGCCATATTAAACAATCCGTACTCATTAGGATTGTAAGACATCGCCTCTACAGTGTATAAAGCTCCATCTGCTGCATAGTCTCCACGAACTGGTTTAAAGTTTGCTAAAAAACATCCTCTATCACTCGTAGTACTAGGACCACCCCAAGGATACTTTCCATAATCTAAACCTCCTCGAGCTGCATATTCCCATTCCGCTTCTGTTGGCAATCTAAAAGCGGGAACCAATCCTAACTTCTTTCTTGATCTTTGATAATTATTTTTTGTTTGAGTTCTCCAGTGACAAAAAGCTTTTGCTTGATTCCACGTTACACCTACAACTGGGTAATTTTCGTAAGCTTTGTGCGCAAAGTACTCTTGGTGCATTGGATCATTGTACGAATAATTAAAATCCTTAATCCATACAGTAGTATCTGGATATACATTGATTACCTCGTCTTTTAAGAAATCCTTTCTATTCTTTCCTATTCTTGCTGCAGCCTCATTATCAAACCAATAATACCTATAGTTTAATAATTTCGTATTAAATGTTCTTATTCCGTTTAAAGCCTCTTCTTTTCTTAAATATAAAGAGTCCATTACTTCCACATAATCAGCATCTGGATACTCTTGAGAATCCCAAATAATTTCTTCTCTCCAATTCAAAGGTTTTAAAGAGTCTAGCCCTTCTCCTAACTCGTAGTAATTTTCACGCATGTATTTTTCATACGGCGTCTCATTTACAGTATCTTTTGACGCAAAAGCATATAATTGAATTCCTTGTGCATTTTTGCCTACATTTACTGCATCATCTCCACCTAAAGAGGCAAATTCAGCTTGGTAAGCTAATTTAGTTCTTGTAATAGAATCTCTTACCCAATAAACAAATGCTTTGTACTCACTATTTGTTATCTCTGTCTCATCCATATAAAATGGTTGTACTGTAACAGTTTTTGTTGGAGCATTCATAGCTCCCATAGGGTCTTCATCTTGTTTACCCATTGTGAAAGATCCTCCTGGGATTTTAGCCATACCATATGGTTTTTCAGCAAACCATTTTCTTTTTGACTTAACTCCTACCAATTCTCCTCTATCTCCACTTGAACCACAAGAGTAGATGATAGATGCTAACAATGCAAGTACTGTTATTTTTTTCATATTATATCTTTCTTATAAAAGAGGCGTAAACCTATTATTTTTTTTATTAAAAAACAATTACGAGTTATTATTTTTTACAGAACACACAACTTTCTTTTAAACAAGCTTTTGTAATGCTTTGTACCACCTCTCTGGTGTTTTTTGCTGCAACGCCTGTTCATAATCTCTATAGTTACATGGTATTAACGCATGTCTTTTGTGTTTATTATTCGATATTAAATTTATTTCCATCCACCAACGCCCACTTTTATCGCTCTTGTAAAAGTTAATTGGGTCATCATCATTCAAAAGCACCGTAAACTTTTGGTAGCTTTCTTTTGTAACAAATGGGTAATCTTTGGCTCTAGAATTTACTCCTTCTATGAAGTACCAAATTACTTGAGCAATTAAATTGGCCGTTTGACTATTAGAGTCTAACTTACTGTTATATTCATATATCCCAAAGGATGTTACTTTATCACTAATTCCAGCGTAACGGGCTATTGCACATATTTCTTCTCCGTAAAAGCCATTTGGCGAGGCATTTCTATTTGCCGGTGCTTCACTTTGTCGAATACAACCAATATCTATACTTACTACATCTGCATCACGCATTATAGGCTCTACTAAAGTTACATCTTTCACCTGTCCTAACCGGTAAGCATCAAAATATAGTTTATCTAATAAGCTTATCTCTTCTTGAGAATTAAAATACGTTTGATAGCCTATATTACTAAAATTGAAAAGGTTGTTAGGTTGCTCCATAACAATTCTACTCATATAGGATCTAGAGCTCAGCTCATCTTCTAGTGTTCCCAAATCAAAACGGCTATCCACAGCTACTAAGTTAACTGTTTGTTCTAATTCATCATAAGCTCTGTAGTTTGCATAAGTTAAATCTTGTCCTCCTCCAATTATTACTGGAAGTATATTTTTTTTCAGTAAAAATGCTACTGATGATTTAACAGCAAAATAGGTATCTTCTAATGTATTTCCTTTTTCTATGTTTCCTAGATCTGCAATATGGGTATGCCAATTCCCAGGGAATAATTGGTACAAGTGCTTACGAATTTCGTGCAACTCTATACCACTACCAAAATTACCTACTGCACCTCTATCATCTTTAACCCCTAGAATTGCGATAGTCACTTCTGTTAACTCTGGAAAACCATCTTGAACAGTATGAAGCTGAATAGTTCTTCCCAATACAGAAGAAGGCTGTAAAACCACATGAGCAGCTACAACATCTTCAATAGGTGTAAAGAAGTCTATATTCATTATAAGGGGGAATTTAAGAGTCGCAATATACTAAACTATTTTTTTTCTGAAAGCTTCTTTATTTTTTTTTGGTTGCTTTCTTTTTAGCTGCTTTCTTCTTAGGTGTTTTTGCCTCTATCATTTTAACAGCCTCTTCTTGTGTTAGTTTTTCTATTTCTGTTGTTTTAGGAAGCTCAACTTTTATTTTTCCTTTTATTACATTAAAACGTCCCCAACGTGCTTTTTCTACACGAATCCCTACTTCTTCAAAGTTGTGAAGTAACTTTTCACGTTCTTTTCGTTTTTTATCTTCTATTAATTCTTCTAAATCTGCTTGACTTAAATTATCAAAATCGTACTTTTTATTTACGTTAATAAAAATAGCATTCCATTTAATAAACGGACCAAAACGTCCTACTCCTTTTTGAATTGGCATACCTTCGTATTCTCCAATAGGAGCATCTGCTTTTCTTTTTGCTTCTATCAACTCAATAGCTCTATCCATATCTACCGACATTGGATTTTCTCCTGTATCTAACGAAACATATTTACCATCGAACTTAATATAAGGACCAAATCTTCCATTGGCTACAACCACTTCTTTATCTTCATAATCTCCTAAGGTTTTTGGCAACTTAAATAAGTCCATTGCTTCTTCATAGGTAATTGAGTTCATTGTTTGGTCTCCTTGTAAGCTTGCAAAACGAGGCTTCTCTTCATCAGTTGCCTCTCCAATCTGAACCATCGCTCCGTAACGTCCTAAACGCACATACACATTCTTTCCGCTTTCTGGATCAACTCCTAACAAACGTTCTCCTTTTGCTCTTTCTGCATTGGCTGCTACATCTTCTACAACAACATGAAAATTGTTATAAAAATCTTTAATCATCGCTATCCAGTCTTCTTTACCTTCTGCAATATCATCAAATTCATTCTCTACTTTGGCTGTAAATCCATAATCTAGAATAGTATCGAAATTAGCTACTAAGAAATCGTTTACTATATTTCCTATATCAGTTGGCACTAATTTTCCTTTATCTGAGCCTACTCTTTCAGTCAAAACTTGCTCTGATACTTCTTGATTTGCCAAACTTAACTGTGTATAATTTCTTTCTTTCCCTTCAACAGTTCCCTTTTCAACATACTCTCTTCTTTGTATTGTTGAAATTGTTGGCGCATACGTAGAAGGACGACCAATTCCTAGCTCTTCTAATTGTTTTACTAACGATGCTTCTGAATACCTTGCTGGTGGACGCGTATAGCGTTCAGTTGCTGTAATTAATTCGTTTGTCAAGTGCTCTTTCACCTCCATTTTAGGCAACATTCCTGCTTGCTCTTCCTCCTCATTATCAGTACCTTCTAAGTATACTTTTAGAAAACCTTCAAAAGTAATTACCTCTCCATTTGCAGTAAACTGCTTTTTGTTTTTATCGTTATCAATTTTTACAACGGTACGTTCTAGCTGAGCTTCACTCATTTGTGAGGCTAATGTACGTTTCCAAATTAAGCTATATAATCTTGTTTGGTCATACTCTCCTGTAATCTCATGATGCTCCATATTCGTCGGACGAATCGCCTCGTGTGCCTCTTGTGCTCCTTTTGATTTAGTCGCATAATTACGTGGCTTGCTATACTCTTCTCCATAAGAAGCTATAATTTCTGCTTGTGCAGCATTTTTTGCGTCATCAGATAAATTTACGCTATCTGTTCTCATATAGGTTATCAACCCTGCTTCATACAAACGTTGTGCAACCATCATGGTTTTGGCAACAGGAAACCCTAATTTTCTTGATGCTTCTTGCTGCAAAGTAGAGGTTGTAAAGGGAGGCGCTGGAGATTTTTTTGCTGGTTTTTTTTGTAAATCAGCCACAGAAAATACCGCTCCTAAACAAGAGTTCAGAAAATCTTCTGCCTCTTTTTTGGTTGAAAAATTCTTTGCTAGCTTTGCTTTAAACTTTTTCCCTTCTGCATTTACAAACTCTGCATCAACTCGGTAAGAAGCCACTGCTGTAAACCCTTCTATTTCTCTTTCACGTTCAACGATTAAACGTACAGCCACCGATTGCACTCTACCTGCTGACAATCCAGGTTTTACTTTTCTCCATAAGACAGGAGATAATTCATATCCAACAATTCTATCTAACACTCGTCTTGCTTGCTGCGCATCAACAAGATTATAATTAATGGTACGTGGATTTTCTATTGCTTTTAAAATTGCTTTTTTAGTAATAGAGTTAAAAACAATACGTTTGGTATTTTCTTCTTTTAACTTCAACTGCTCCGCTAAGTGCCATGCGATAGCCTCTCCCTCGCGGTCTTCATCGGATGCTAACCAAACAGTCTCTGCTTTCTTTGCTAAGTCTTTCAGCTTTTTTACCACCGCTTTTTTATCGGTAGAAACTATGTATTTCGGTTTAAAATCTCCTTCTACATTTACCCCTAACTCTTTAGATGGTAAATCTGCAATGTGTCCAAAACTCGATTCAACCTGAAAGTCTTTTCCTAAAAACTTTTCTATTGTTTTCGCCTTAGCAGGTGACTCAACTATTACTAAATTTTTTGCCATACGTCTTATATCTCTTATCTCATTTTACACCTTAATAATATAGGTATAATTCAGTTTGCAAAAGTATATAGTTTTTTTTTAATGGGTCGTTTTTAACAAAATTTTACTTTTTCTTAAAAAAACTATCCATGTCAATTTGTCACAAATTACACTTTTTGGTTGTATCTTTGCAGCCTATTTTAGTACGATTTAAGGATTTATGGAACACGTAGAGAAAGTAATTGATGAGAACAAACAAGGAAAAGCCCTTGTTACAGAACACAAAGAAGGAAACAACAAAAAACTTTTTATAGAAAGTTATGGTTGTCAAATGAATATGAACGATAGCGAAATTGTGGCGTCAATTTTAGCTGAACAAGGTTTTAATACTACACAAAGTCTGGAAGAAGCTGATTTAGTATTGGTAAATACCTGCTCCATTCGTGAAAAAGCAGAAACTACGGTTCGTAACAGACTTCAAAAATACAACGCCGTAAAAAAAACAAATCCAACGATGAAAGTTGGAGTATTGGGTTGTATGGCTGAACGATTGAAAGAGAAATTTTTAGAAGAAGAAAAAATCGTTGATTTAGTTGTAGGTCCTGATGCTTATCGTGATTTACCTAATTTAATTGAAGAAGTTGATGCGGGTCGAGATGCTGTAAATGTAATTTTATCAAAGGAAGAAACGTATGCTGATGTTTCTCCTGTTCGTTTAAACTCTAACGGAGTTTCTGCTTTTGTTTCAATTACTCGTGGCTGCGATAACATGTGTACATTCTGTGTGGTTCCTTTTACTCGTGGTCGTGAGCGTAGCCGTGACCCTAAGAGTATTATCGAAGAAATTCGCAGTATGCAAGAAAAGAACTTCAAAGAAATTACTTTACTAGGTCAGAATGTAGATTCTTACTTATGGTATGGTGGCGGATTGAAAAAAGATTTTAAAAAGGCTTCAGAATTGGCACAAGCAACCGCTGTAAATTTTGCACAATTATTAGATATGTGTGCTACTGAATTCCCAAAAATGCGTTTTCGCTTTTCTACCTCGAATCCGCAGGATATGACTTTGGATGTGATTCACGTGATGGCAAAACACCAAAACATTTGTAAATACATTCACCTACCTGTTCAAAGTGGAAGTAACAATATGTTAAAAGCTATGAATCGTCAACATACACGCGAAGAGTACATGGCTTTAATAGACAATATTTACAAGATTGTTCCTGAAATGGCTTTAAGTCAAGATATGATTGCTGGTTTCTGTGGAGAAACTGAAGAAGACCATCTTGATACTTTAGATATGATGAACTATGTAAAATATAGCTTCGGATTTATGTTTGCCTACTCGGAAAGACCAGGAACCTTAGCCGCTAAAAAGATGGAAGATGATGTTCCTTTAGAAACGAAGAAACGTCGTTTACAAGAAATCATTAACCTACAACAAGAACATAGCTTATATAGAGCTAAAGAACATGTAGGTAAAATTCAAGAAGTTTTAATTGAAGGAACTTCAAAGAGAAACGAAAACGAATGGAAAGGTCGTAACACACAAAACACCGTTGTTGTTTTCCCTAAGGAACACTATCAAATGGGTGATTTTGTAAATGTAAAAATTGAAGATTGTACTTCTACTACCTTAAAAGGTACGGCTGTTGGATATTCTGACAATAATTAATTTATAGAGAAGAGAGTCAAGAGAAAAGACTGTGTCTTTTCTCTCTATTCTTTTTTCGCTATTCTAAAAAAGAAATGGAAAATTTACAAGCTATAAAACAACGCTTTGGCATTATTGGTAACGATGTGCAACTAAATCGCGCCATTGAAAAAGCGATTCGTGTTGCTCCTACCGATATTTCAGTACTCGTTACTGGTGAAAGTGGTGTTGGAAAAGAAAATATCCCTAAAATAATTCATCAATTATCCCATAGAAAACACGCAAAATATATTGCAGTAAACTGTGGGGCGATTCCTGAAGGAACTATTGACAGTGAGTTATTCGGGCATGAAAAAGGAGCTTTTACAGGAGCCACGCAAACCCGTAAAGGATATTTTGAAGTAGCAGATGGAGGTACTATTTTTTTAGACGAAGTTGGTGAATTACCCCTAACAACTCAAGTACGTTTACTACGTGTACTCGAAAATGGAGAATTTATAAAAGTTGGTTCGTCTCAAGTGCAAAAAACAAATGTTCGTATTGTAGCTGCAACCAATGTAAATATGCATGAAGCTATTGCTAAAGAGAAATTCCGTGAAGATTTATATTATCGTTTAAGTACTATCGAAATTCCGCTACCTCCTTTAAGAGAACGTGGAGAAGACATACATTTACTATTTAGAAAGTTTGCTGCTGATTTTGCACAAAAATACAGAATGCCAACTATCAGATTAGATGAAAATGCTGTAAAAGTCTTATTAAATTATCATTTTCCCGGCAATATTCGTCAATTAAAAAATATTGCCGAACAAGTATCAATAGTTGAAGAAGACAGGGTGATTACTCCTGAAAAACTAGTTCAATATTTACCTGAAAACCGCAGTAATTTACCCGCAATTGTTGGAGGTAAAACTACTGCTCAATCCGATTTTGCTAACGAACGCGACATTATGTATAAAATCTTGTTTGATATGCGTAACGATATTAACGACTTGAAAAAACTAACGTTAGATTTAATGCAAAACGGCGATTCTGAACAAGTTCAAGAAGATAACCATCGCTTGATTGAGCGCATCTATCAAGACCAAGATTTATCGGAAGCGTCAAATATTGAAGTTGTACAAATTCCGAAATCACCTTCTCTCCAAAGTGCTTATGATTATGCTGAGACCATTGAAGAGGATGAAAGTTTATCATTACAAGAAAAAGAAATTGAAATGATAAAAAAGTCTCTTGAAAAAAATAACGGCAAGCGCAAATTAGCCGCTAAAGAGTTAGGAATATCTGAAAGAACTTTATATCGAAAAATAAAACAATACGACTTATAGCACCCTTAACACACTATTAAACCTTGAATTGATTACATTTGACTTTATGAAAAAACTAATTTACATTGTTATTTTTATTACTTCCACGCTCGTAATGTTAGGCTGTGGGGTATATTCTTTTACCGGGGGAAACACAGGAGATGCTAAAACAATTCAAGTTGATTTTTTCTCTAACCAAGCACCTTTGGTTGAACCAATACTCAGTCAAAGATTTACACAAGACTTACAAGATTTATTCACACGTCAAACTAATTTAACCTTGGTGAATTCTGGCGGTGATTTACATTTTTATGGTGAAATAGTTGACTACCGTATTACTCCAATGAGTGCAACAGCACAACAAACTGCTGCTCAAAACCGATTAACAATTGTTATAAATGTAAACTTCATAAACACTCTTAAAGAGAAAGATAATTTTGAAAAACGTTTTTCTTTTTACGCCGATTATGGAGCCAATCAACAATTAACAGGAGAAGTTTTAGAAGTAGCTTTAAATAAAATTCTAGGTCAGATTACGCAAGATATTTTTAATGCCTCAGTGGCAAAATGGTAATTTTTTGAATACGAATTCTTACATACAATTATTAGAAAAACCTGAATTGATTTCGCAAGAACATCTTTCAGACATTGCTGCTATTATTCAAGAGTACCCCTATTTTCAATCTGCTAGGGCACTTCGTTTAAAAATTTTAAAAAACCAAGAAAGCTACAAATACAACAACGAGTTAAAAACAACAGCAGCTCACACGAGTGACAGAACTGTTTTATTTGACTTTATTACTTCTAAAGCATTTAAAAAAGCGCCTAAAAAAGAAGAAAAAACTAGCTTAAAAAACAAAATTCTTTCCAAAAGAAAACAGCCTAAAGCTTCAACAGTAGAGGAAGAGTTAGCTATTGGAAAGCCATTTTCTTTCACACAAAACGAAACTTTTTCTTTCAATCAATGGTTACAGCTATCGTCAAAAAAAGCCATTGTTAGAACTTTGGATAGTGAAATTTCAGAAGAACAAACAAAGAAAACCCCAGTTAAATCTGAACACGAAGCTATTATTAATCGTTTTATTGAAACGGCTCCTAAAATTTCTCGTCCTAGCAAAGCAAATACTTTGGATATAAAAATATCCGAAAACCAACAAAATAATCAATTAGCTACCGAAACCTTGGCTAAGGTATATTTAGAACAAAAGAAATATGACAGTGCAATTCAAGCATATAAAATATTAAGTTTGAAATATCCAGAAAAAAGTAGTTTCTTTGCAGACCAAATTAAAAGAATACAAATTTTACAAAACAATAAATAGATGACAACGTATACTTTACTTTTAGTTTTAATATTGATTGTTGCAATAGCATTAATCTTAATTGTAATGGTTCAAAATCCTAAAGGTGGAGGATTATCTTCATCATTTGGAGGCGGTGGAGCTCAAAATATTGGAGGTGTACAAAATACAAATAGCTTTTTAGACAGAACTACTTGGACATTAGCTATTACTATGTTTGCTTTAATTTTATTAGCAAATTTCGCTATTCCAAGAGGTAATGCCGCAGATGCTCCTCAATTAAATGAAACATTAAACAATATTGAAACTACGACAACAACTCCTGCTACTCCAGCAGCGACAGATACTGCAAAAGACAGCGCACAGTAGTTTTTAAAAAATAGAATATAAAATGCCAACGTTAATGACACGTTGGCATTTTTTTTATTTACTATCCTAATCTATTAGAAAAATTGTCAGCAAAAATCTAATGGCATAATTTCTGACAAAACTTAACCAGTAAATATTAATTTAATCAATCAAAATATATAAAATGGGATTAAACATTAAACCTTTAGCAGACAGAGTTCTTGTTGAACCAGCTGCAGCAGAAACGACTACAGCATCAGGAATCATCATCCCTGACAACGCAAAGGAAAAACCACAAAAAGGTACTGTCGTTGCTGTAGGTAACGGAACAAAAGATGAGCCTTTAACTGTAAAAGTTGGTGATACTGTTTTATACGGAAAGTACGCTGGTACTGAGCTTAAACTAGAAGGAAATGATTATTTAATTATGAGAGAAAGCGACATCTTCGCTATTATCTAAAACTTCTTTGCTTTTAGCTTTTTGCTATTAGCCCACTAAATAAAAACTAAAAAACCAAGCCAACAGCAATAAGCTAACGGCTAAAAAACGAAAACAAACATGGCAAAAGATATAAAATTTGATGTAGACGCTCGCGACGGATTAAAGCGCGGGGTAGATGCATTAGCAAATGCAGTAAAAGTAACTTTAGGACCTAAAGGACGTAACGTAATTATTTCTAAATCTTTCGGAGCTCCTCATGTAACCAAAGATGGAGTTTCTGTAGCTAAAGAAGTAGAATTAGAAGATGAGCTAGAAAATATGGGAGCTCAAATGGTAAAAGAAGTAGCTTCTAAAACTAACGATTTAGCGGGTGATGGTACCACAACTGCAACAGTATTAGCGCAAGCTATCGTAAAAGAAGGATTAAAAAACGTAGCTGCGGGTGCAAACCCAATGGATTTAAAACGCGGTATAGATAAAGCTGTTACTGCTATTACTGAAGATTTGAAGAAACAAGCTAAAGAAGTTGGCGATTCTTCTGAAAAAATTCAGCAAGTTGCTTCCATCTCTTCTAATAATGATGCCGTAATTGGTAACTTAATTGCTGAAGCATTTGGTAAAGTTGGCAAAGAAGGTGTTATTACCGTTGAAGAAGCAAAAGGAACAGATACCTATGTTGATGTTGTTGAAGGAATGCAATTCGATCGTGGATACCTATCTCCATACTTTGTTACAGATGCCGATAAAATGATTGCTGATTTAGAAAACCCATACATTTTACTATTCGATAAAAAGATCTCTAACCTACAAGAAATCTTACCTATTTTAGAACCAGTAGCTCAATCTGGGAGACCTTTATTAATTATTGCTGAAGATGTAGACGGACAAGCTTTAGCTACTTTGGTAGTAAACAAATTACGTGGTGGGTTAAAAATCGCTGCTGTAAAAGCTCCTGGATTTGGTGATCGTAGAAAAGCAATGCTAGAAGACATTGCTATTTTAACTGGTGGTACTGTAATTTCAGAAGAAAGAGGTTTCTCTTTAGAAAATGCCACTTTAGACTTATTAGGAACTGCTGAAACAGTTACTATCGACAAAGACAATACTACCATCGTTAATGGTTCTGGTGACGAAGCACAAATCAAGGCACGTGTAAATCAAATCAAAGCACAGATTGAGACGACTACTTCTGACTACGATCGTGAGAAATTACAAGAGCGTTTAGCTAAGTTAGCGGGTGGAGTTGCTGTACTATACGTTGGTGCCGCTTCTGAAGTAGAAATGAAAGAAAAGAAAGATCGCGTAGATGATGCTTTGCACGCAACAAGAGCCGCTGTAGAAGAAGGTATCGTAGCAGGTGGTGGTGTTGCCTTAGTACGTGCTAAAAAAGTGTTAGAAACTATCACTACAGAAAACTTAGATGAAACTACAGGTATTCAAATTGTAAACAGAGCAATTGAAGCTCCTTTGCGTACGATTGTTGAAAACGCTGGTGGAGAAGGTTCTGTAGTTATCAATAAGGTATTAGAAGGTAATCAGAACTTTGGTTATGACGCTAAATCTGAAACATATGTAGACATGCTTGAAGCTGGTATTATCGACCCTAAGAAAGTAACTCGTGTAGCTTTAGAAAATGCTGCATCGGTTGCTGGTATGATCTTAACTACCGAGTGTGCTTTAGTTGACATTAAAGAAGATAATCCAGGTGGTGGAATGCCTCCAATGGGTGGTGGAATGCCAGGAATGATGTAGTCGATAAGCTCGACACCTAAATATTTAAAAACCTCGAGACAAGTCTCGAGGTTTTTTATTATCAAAAGTCTCACTTTATCAATAATATCTTCAAAAGCCTGAAAATACAACAGAGAAAAACCTAATTAAAACAACAACAAATACACAAAACATAATAGTCTGATTTATAATTTCTTACATTTTAAAATTTACAATACGCTTCTTGTGTAAATTGTGCATGTAAAAACCTCAAAAACGAATTAATTATGTTAAAAAAGTATGGTTTTATTGTTTTTATTTTTTCTGTTTTTTTAGTGGCGTGTTCTAATGAAAATGAAGACGAATTAATAGAAGGTAATAGTTCTTATGAAACTCAATCAATATTAAGTAAAAGTGCTGGTACATTCCAAATTACTAGTCACTTTGATAATTGGCTTCAACAAAACGGGTATGGCTCTTATAATTTTAAGGGAAGTGCAGGGTATAGTTATGGAGGTAAAACTTCAAATTCTAGCACGTTAAATAATCAACCTGTAATTTTTATACATGGTAATAGTGACAAAGCTGATGGTTGGGAAGATTCCATCAACTATTTTTTAAATAACGGATACAACACTAACGAGCTTTATGCTTTTACCTGGGGAGATGCAAATCCTTACAACGCTTCTTCGAACTATCATAGCAAAGATTTTTTACAAAGAGTTAGAGCTTTTATACAAGCTGTAAAAAGCTATACAGGAGCTCAAAAAGTGGACGTAATAGGCCACTCAATGGGAGTTACATTAGGTAGAAAGGCAATAAAAGGAGGTAGTGCTTACGACCAAAATTATGGCTCTTATAACTTGGGCAGTTCATTAAGCTATGTAGATACTTTTGTAGGAATTGCTGGTGCGAACCGAGGTTTAACTTCATGCTATTATTCTGGTACGGGAATACCAACTTGTAATGATGTTAACGGTTTTTATCCTGGATATCTTTTTTGGGGAGCTGGTCCTTATGGTGTTTCTGACTTTTTAACTGAATTAAATAACAACCCAGCAAAGGAAGCCAATAATGTGTATTCTATATGGAGTTCTGCTGATCAAGTTGTTGGTTATGGTTGTATTGTTTATGGAAAAAATACCTGTAGAATTAATACACAAGATGGAGAAAAATATTATAGTTCTGCTCCTTATGGACATTTTGGTGTAAAAAACTTATCAGGATACTATCAATTACAAATGGTAAAATATCACAGTACTTATTAAGTAATTAATTTGTTAACCAAAAACCTTCGAGATAAAAATTCTCTCGAGGGTTTTTATTTATTTTTAAATTTTACGCTCCACAACATAATCAATCATTTGACGTAAGGAGCTTTTATATTCTGAATCAGTAAAATTATCTAAAATAGCCAATGCCTTGTTTTTATAATCGTGCATTTTGGCTGTTGTATATTCTAACCCACCATTTTCTTTTACAAAAGCAATAACTTCTTTTACTCGTTTTTTGTTTTTGTTATGCTTCTTAACCGAATTGATTAGCCACGATTTTTCTTTGGGAGAACAAGTGTTCAATGTATAAATCAATGGAAGTGTCATTTTCTGTTCTTTGATGTCAATTCCCGTTGGTTTTCCTATTTTGTCTTCTGTATAATCGAACAAATCATCCTTAATTTGAAAAGCGATACCTATATATTCACCAAACTTACGCATTTGTTGTACTGTTTCATTATTGGCACCAACTGATGCTGCTCCTATACCACAACAAGCTGCAATTAATGTTGCTGTTTTTTGACGAATAATTTCAAAATACACTGCTTCTGTTATATCAAGTTTACGAGCTTTTTCAATCTGTAACAACTCTCCTTCACTCATTTCTCGAACTGCTATGGAGATGAGTTTTAACAAATCGAAATCTTCATTATCTATCGAAAGCAACAATCCTTTCGACAGTAAATAATCTCCTACTAAAACAGCTATTTTATTTTTCCAAAGCGCATTGATCGAGAAAAATCCACGTCGTCGGTTACTGTCGTCAACTACATCATCGTGTACCAATGTTGCAGTATGAATTAACTCTACAACTGATGCTCCTCGATACGTACGTTCATCGAAACCTCCATTAGACACCATTTTCGCCACCAAAAACACAAACATTGGTCGCATTTGTTTTCCTTTTCTACGAACGATATAATACGTAATTCGGTTTAATAATGGAACTTTAGACAACATCGAATCTTTGAACTTGGTTTCAAAGAGTTCCATTTCTTTAGCAATCGGAAGTTTTATTTGCTCTACTGGCTTCATCTAAACATCAAAAGTAAGAAATAATTAGGATTTGGTATCTTTGAAAAAAACAATTCTTTTAATGAAAAACCTTTTCTTTTTTTGTAGTCTTTTTTTACTGATTTTCTCTAGTATTGCTCAAGAACAAAGCGTCTCTTTTCCCAACGACTTTTTAGGGGTTTATAAAGGTACTTTATACATTCATTCTGCTAAAGGGCAACAAGAAATCCCCATGGAATTTCATATGAAACAATCGGACTCTCTACTCAAGTTTGAGTATACATTAGTTTATAATAACCAACCTAGAAATTACACCTTGATAGTAAAAGATAAAAAGAAAGGTATTTTTGAAATTGATGAAAATAATGGAATTATTTTACCTGCCAAATTAGCAAATAATACCTTGTACAGCTTTTTTGAGGTACAAGGAAATTTACTCAGTTCTCGTTTAGCTTTTTCTAAAAATCAATTAGATTTTGAAATTTTATTTACAGCTACTACATACAAGACTACAACAGGTAAAGGAACCAAAGAAATTCCGTTTGTATATGGATACCCTATTTCTGTTGTTCAAAAAGCTCTTTTAACTAAGCTGCAGTAAAAGAAAGTTTTGTTTTTATTTTTTTCCATACGTAAGAGAACACTCTTCTGAATAGGTTTGTAAACTTAAATTCAAAAACAATATCAACTAATTGATCTACATCTACTAGTTTCTTGTACTTTCTAATTTTTTCGTCAATAATTGCATCAGAAAAATCATAATAAACAGTATCTGATAAAAACAAGCATAATTTCCAAGTAAAAAGATATTTCTTTCGCCACCTTCTTCTATAGGTACTGAATGTATTTTTATCTTTTTTTACAAAGTTTACAACATGAGGCGTTACAGCATTAGCGCATCTTAAAGCATACCTTATCCCTTCACCTCCTAAAGGGTTTATTGTTGATACAGAATCACCTATAGCTACTATTCTTTCTTTATAAAAAGCTTCTGAAAAATTTCTGGTAGTCCTAACTGCTCCGCCATGAACATCTATTATTTTATAATCTGTAGCATTCATATAATCAGTTATAATTCTCTCAGTAATTTCTTTGAGAGATTCCGCTGATTTTTCATGAGTTTTATAAAGTAATTTAGCCGACCCTACTTTGAGAGTATTTTCTTTCATAGGAAATATCCATGAATACCCTTTATAGCTCCATTTATCTCCTAAAAAGAAAAACAAATCGTCTTTAAATTTATCATACACAACATCATCTACCTTTATCAAATACTCTACACCAGCACTGGTTTCCATTTCTGGTTGTTCTTTTAGCGTATCGTAAATAACTTTTCTCGCAGGACCTGTTGCATCTACTAAAAGCTTGGCTTTAAGAGTTATTTTCTTGTCTTCCTTTTTTGAATAAAAGTGAGCAATGACACCATCGTTAGTATAGTCTTTTGAGATATATGAATACCCCATTAAAACGTCACCTCCGTTATCTTTACACTCATCAGCCAAAAAAGTTCTAAGTTTAGCAAAATCTAAAACCACTCCTTTATTAGCATCTCCTTTCCATTGAGCTAGTTCATTGGAAGTTTGAATTGTGAAGTTTTTCCAATACCTTCCCACAATACTTTCAGGAAAGTTAAATTCATTAAAACCATCAAGCGACATCCCTGCACTAGAAAAATCATTATCATAAAAAGAATGATACCTTTCTACAAGCAACACACTAAGGCCTTTCTTTGCAAGATTTCTAGCACACTGTCCGCCTGCAGGACCAGCCCCCACTACAATTACATCGTATTCTTTTCTCATTATTTAAACTTTTAAGCTAATTGCTCTAATTTGTTTTAATCTATTCCACTCTTTCTTATGCCTTCGTTTATATATTGACATTGTGCCTCTATCCAATCCAAAATAAAAAAAACTAATTCCTATTGGTGGATTTGCGCTTGGTAAAAAACTAAATTTATCAAATGCTATTGGCGGCCACTCCCAACAATTAAAAGCGGTTCCTATAATTTCTGTATATACTACAAAAACGTACATTGTTAAATAAAACAATTTTTCTTTTGGGTGTTTTCTTAAAAAATAAAAAACCAACACTGTTAGTAAAAAGCCATAAATATCATTTTTAACTACCAAAAAAGATATGGCTAGAATTACAATAACAATTGTGAGTACTTTTTCTATGGAATGGCTGTGCTTTCTTACTTCTGATTTTTTGCAAAAATTATAGACTAATAAAAAAACAACTGCATGGCCTGGGGGAATATAGTGTGGAATATTTTCTAATCGATATGTATACATTCCTAAAAATTTAGAAAATACATACTCTCCAACTATGGCTATAAGAAAAGCATAAATAAGTTGCTCTCTTGTTCTTCTTGGTGATTTCAAATACAAGAAAATAAAGAGTATAACAACTAGTACATTATTAATCCATTGCGCATGCTCATAATAGCTTTTAGCTACAAATTCGCTATCTAAAAACAGGCCTACAAGCATCACTAACATCAATACTCCTATTGTTTGCAATGTTTGACCTAAAAGAGATTTTGACAAAAACGACATAGGGTTACGACTTATTAGCTAGCTGCCCACAAGCTGCATCAATATCTTTTCCTCTAGAACGACGCACATTTACCACAATATCATTCATTTCAAGATTAGAAATATAATTGTTTAAAGCCCTATCAGATGCTTGTTGAAATTCTCCGTCATCTATAGGGTTGTATTCTATCAAATTAACTTTACACGGAACATACTTACAGAATTCCACCAACGCATCAATATCTTCTTTTCGATCGTTAATACCGTTCCAAACAACATACTCATACGTTATTTTTCGTTTAGTTTTTTCATACCAATACTCTAACGATTCTTTTAAATCTTTTAACGGAAAGTTAGCATTAAACGGCATAATAGATGTTCGTACCTCATCTATAGCCGAATGTAACGAAACGGCTAAATTGAAGCGCACTTCATCGTCTGCCATTTTCTTAATCATTTTAGGCACACCAGAAGTTGATACCGTTATTCTACGAGCTGCCATTCCTAAACCTTCTTCCGATGTTATTTTATCGATAGCTTTAATTACATTATTGTAATTCATTAAAGGTTCTCCCATTCCCATAAAAACAATGTTAGACAATTTATGGTTATGGTATAACTTACTTTGTTTGTCAATAGCGACAACTTGATCATAAATTTCATCTGCATTCAAATTACGCATACGTTTTAAACGAGCTGTTGCACAAAATTTACAATCTAAACTACATCCTACTTGACTAGACACACAAGCTGTAGTACGTTTTTCAGTGGGAATTAAAACTGATTCTACAATTAATCCATCATGAAGTTTAATTGCATTTTTAATTGTACCATCATTACTACGTTGCATAGCGTCAACTTCAATATGATTGATTACAAAGTTCTCATCAAGCATTTTCCTTGTTGCTTTGGATAAGCTTGTCATATCCTCAAACGAATGCGCTGCTTTGTGCCACAACCACTCATACACTTGGTTACCGCGAAAAGCCTTGTCTCCATTATCCACAAAAAAAACACGGAGTTGTTCTTTGGTTAATGCACGTATGTCTTTCTTTTTTACTGTCATCAGGTACAAAAATACACAAAACCTCACAAGTAGCTTGTGAGGTTTTGTAAATGGTTAAAAAACTATTTTATAAAATTAACATCGCATCTCCGTACGAATAAAACTTATATTTTTCTTTAATTGCTTCATGATATGCCTCCATAACAAAATCGTGTCCTGCAAATGCAGAAACCATCATTAATAATGTAGATTTTGGCGTGTGGAAGTTTGTCACCATACAGTTCGCTATACTAAAATCATATGGCGGAAAAATAAATTTGTTTGTCCACCCTTCAAAAGCATTCAATTGCTTGCTTGAAGATACAGATGATTCAATCGTTCTCATTACTGTAGTACCTACAGCACATACTCTCTTCTTGTTAGCAATAGCATTATTTACCATATCAGCACTGACTTGAGGAATGATAATTTGCTCAGAGTCCATTTTGTGCTTTGATAAATCTTCTACTTCAACTGGATTAAAAGTACCTAACCCTACATGCAATGTTGTTTCAGCAAAGTCTACTCCTTTAATTTCTAAACGCTTCATTAGATGCTTAGAAAAGTGCAATCCTGCTGTTGGTGCTGCTACTGCTCCTTCGTGCTTAGCGAAAATAGTTTGGTAACGATCTTCGTCTTCTGGCTCTACCTCACGCTTTATGTATTTTGGCAATGGAGTTTCTCCTAACTCAATTAATTTTTTTCTAAATTCATCGTAAGGGCCATCAAATAAGAAACGTAATGTTCTTCCACGTGAAGTAGTATTATCAATAACTTCAGCTACTAAACTTTCATCATCTCCAAAGAATAATTTATTCCCTATTCTTATTTTTCTTGCTGGATCTACTAAGACATCCCACAAACGATTTTCAGCATTTAATTCACGTAATAAAAACACTTCAATACGAGCTCCTGTTTTTTCTTTGTTTCCGTACATACGGGCTGGAAATACTTTCGTATTGTTCAACATCATTACATCTCCTTCATCAAAATAATCGATTAAATCTTTAAATAGTTTATGCTCGATTTTTTGTGTGTCACGGTGCAATACCATTAATCGTGCTTCATCTCTGTGCTCTGAAGGATATTCTGCCAATAATTCTTTTGGCAATTCAAAATTAAAATTTGATAATTTCATTTGTAAAATTTTCTTAACGGTGGCAAATATACAATTTCAACATAGGGGTTGTCAAGCGATTGCTCTATTATTTTATGGTAACATTCTGAATTCCTACATTAAGCATATCTTTCCAAAAATTTCTATAGGATTTGGTTACTACTTCAGCTTCTAAAATTTCTATGGAAACTTTTAAAGCTAACGGAGCAAATGCCATTGCCATTCGATGATCGTTATAAGTAGCTATTTGAATATTTTCTTTAATTTTTAAAGATGGTTTTAAGTGTAAACTTTCATTAGTTACAGAAATATCTGCCCCTAATTTTGTTAACTCTTCACGCAATGCTTCTAAGCGATCGGTTTCTTTAATCTTTAACGTGTGTAACCCTGTTAAATCACAAGCAATACCAAGCCCAAAACACGTAACTGCTATGGTTTGAGCAATATCTGGTGCATTTTTTAAATCTTCTTTTAATACAGCTAAACTATGTTCTCTTTCTTTAGTTAGAAGAATTGAGTGGTCTTTAAAAGTGGTCGTCACTCCAAAATCTTTATAAATTTTTTCCAAGCAACTATCTCCTTGCAAACTATCTTTTTTATACGCTGATAGTTTCACAGAAGAACCTACTTTGCTCAACGCTATAATCGAATAAAAATAAGATGCAGAGCTCCAATCAGACTCAACTACAACTGTTTGCTTTCTTACAGTTGCTTTTGGCTCTATTTTAATAAGCTGCCCTTCAAATTTAGCTTCAACTTCTAATTGAGCTAATAATTTTAAAGTCATATTGATATAGGGAACCGACGTAATTTTTCCGACCAATTCAATTTCCAATCCTTTTTCTAAGCTTGGAGCAATTAGCATTAATGCTGAAATGTATTGACTACTTACATTTCCATTAATTAAAACTTTCTCTTTTGTTAGTTTTCTTCCCGATATTTTAAGCGGGGGATATCCTTCTTTTTCTACATAATCTATAGCTGCTCCTAAATCGCGAAGCGCATTAACCAAGATTTCAATTGGTCGATTGTGCATGCGGTCTGATCCTTGCAATACTTTTGTAACACCTTCTTGGGTTGCAAAAAAAGCAGTTAAAAAACGCATTGCTGTTCCTGCATGTCCAATGTCTGCAATCGTATTATTAGAAGTTAACGCTCCTTGTAAATGATGTGTATCATCAGAGTCTGATAAATTTTCTATCTGCAAATCTGGATATAATTGCTGTAAAATCAACAATCTATTTGATTCACTTTTTGAACCTGAAATGGTTATATGAGTACCTGAATTAAATTCTTCAGTTTTTAGTCTTAAATCCATAAAAACTACTTCGTTTTTTTATTTACAATGTATATGCTATAAATAAGTGCGATTACAATCTTGCTCAGCCAAAAACGAATCCACTGTTTATTTGCAAAGTGCACATTGTATACGGTTTCAAAGTCTCCTGAAAAAACAGCCCCTCCCGTTTTAAACAATAAAGAAAAAACAGCTACGATTAGTAAAAATGGGGTTCCTACTTTTAAAACATTAATCCAAAAACTTCCCTTTTGTATATTTTTAATGAGACTCATTTATTGTAGTTTTTTATTATTGTGATGACGATCGTGATCCCTTTTAGTTTTAATATCTAACTTCTTATCAAAGGCTTCTTGTAAATTTACACCTGTTTGGTTTGCTAAACACAACACGACAAACATTACATCTGCTAACTCTTCTCCTAAATCTTTGTTTTTATCACTTTCTTTTTCACTTTGCTCTCCATAACGACGCGCAATAATTCGAGCTACTTCTCCAACTTCTTCTGTTAGTTGCGCCATATTTGTTAACTCGTTAAAGTAACGTACTCCGTGATTTTTAATCCAATCATCTACTTGTTTTTGTGCGTCTTGTATATTCATGTTTTCTGCTTTCTTATTAAACATTCAAAGATAAAAACTTCTATTTCTTAATCGATTCGCCAAAGCGGATTTTTTCTGTGTTCTCCTGCTTTAAACAGAATTAATTTATTACCATCTGGATCTAACAAATGGGCTTCTCTCCATAACCATGTTTGCTCTTTGGGTAATTGGGTGAATTGAATTCCTTTTTCTTGTAGCTCCCTTACTAATTCATCTAAATTCTCGTCTTCAAAATACAATGTAATCCCTTCTCCTTTAGATAACTTCTCTACTTGATGAATTGAGAAGGTTGCATCTCCATCAGGCACTTCAAATCGGACATACCTAGGGCTTGCATCTACAATAAGATGCAAGCCTAGTTTTTTATAAAATAGTACAGATGCATTTACATCTATAGACGGAATTGTTACTTGATTTAAGTCCATGCGATTACTTTCTCTCTTTTCACAATTCGTATTAACATTAATAAAAACAACACTCCAATTCCTGATAATACAATCATAAAATTCCATGTATTATCAAATCCAATATTATCTATTAATTGCATTCCTGAATTGTGTCCAAATATATGTGACATAGAAAATGCAATACTGTAATATGCCATATACTCTCCTTGATTTCCTTTTTTTGCACGTTCCATTACAAAGGCATTTGAAAAAGGAAATGCAATCATCTCTCCTATGGTCATCAATAACATTCCTATAATTAAAATTCCTACCCAACCAGTTAAGTTAATTACTACAAAACTTAATCCTGTTAATAGTAAACCCAAAAACATTAAAAATTCTTTAGTATACTTACTTTTTTCTAACCAAGTAATGAGTGGCATTTCTAACAGGAAAATGAAAAATCCGTTCATCCCCATCAACAAGCCTATTTCTAACTCTGTTAAATGATGAACATCTTTGTAATACAAAGGCATTGTTGAGAAGTATTGCAAGAAGATAAATCCGAACACAAACATCCCTACAAAAAACACCCAAAAAGCCTTATCTGAAAAAACCGACTCTGGATTTTCTACTTTTATTTCATCCAACACTCTTGCTTTTTTAGGATGTAACACATTTATCAATAATATAGTTGCTAAAATACACGTAACTCCATCCACCCAGAACAATCCACTATACCCCATTGAAGTAATTATTAACCCTCCAACAGCTGGACCTGCTGAGAAACCTAAGTTAATTGCCAGACGAATTAAGGTTACTGAACGTGTTTTATTTTCTGGTTTACTGTAAGTATTCAAGGCTACAAACATAGCGGGTCTAAACGTATCTGCTACTAACATCACCAAAAAAATACCAACACAAAACCCCCAAAAAGTATTAACAAACTGTAAGACTATAAAAAGGATTCCAGTCAAAAACAAACTTGTTTTCATCACTTTGTAAAACCCTATTTTATCAGTTAACTTTCCTCCCAACCAAGATCCTCCTACAGACCCTAATCCAAAACAAGTCATAATCCAACCTACATCATTTAAAGAAAAATGCAAACTTTCTCTCAAATACAATGACATAAACGGAATTACCATGGTTCCTGCTCTGTTTATCAATGTTATTAAAGCAAGCCACCATACTTCGCTCGAGAGCCCTTTAAAAGTGTCTAAATAATTAAAATAGAGTTTTTTCATTTGGTTTGGTTTTAGTGTTGATTGTTGATATAAAAATAAAAAGTCCGACTTTGCAGTCGGACTTTTTATTATCGTTATATTTTATATAAACATAATTATAATACATACATCGCCCGATCGTTTCTGTGTCTTACCACAGTCGATTTACATTGCTTATATGTATTAAAAATTGTCATTATTGTTTCTTGATTGAGCTGTAAAACTAGTAAAAAAAGAAATATACCCACAAAAAAGTTTTAAATAATTTCGTAAAGTGTGGGTTTACTAGGTGTAGCGTCGTTTTCAAATGGTGCTACCATCAAGTTCAAAAAGTAAGTTCCGTCCTTTATTTTATTAGACACATAAATAAATTCAGTAATTGTTGCTTTCATTCTGATTTCTCCTTGTGTATTCCAAAAAGCATTATGAGCTAACAATTTTCCTTCGTCTTTTTCTTTGTCTACCGATGGTAAATCAATTAGTAAATGTTCTATTCCTTTCTCTTTTAAATATACAGCAGCTTCTTCTAACAAATAGGTCGGATTTGTATTTGAATAACGCATCGATTTTTTGTCTGATAGGTTCGGTAAGGTTCTAATTACAATTGCATCGCGCTTTTTGTTTCCTAAAACATTTTGTAATTGTTCTTTTGAAATTACAAAGTCCTTATTTTTTAACTGTTCTGGAGCAATCGTCACTACTTCAGCTAAGAAGAAAAATTTTGATAGTTCTTTGTTTACTGAATAAACTTCTTCTGTAATATGTCCCACACATTCGGTATGTGTAATATGTGAGTGCGGATTAAACTGTATGTTATTAAAGTTTACATCAGCGCCTTTTTGTACACTCCCTATCCAATTGCCATCAGAAACAGGAAAAATCTTAGGATCGTCTAAATACCACGCATTTACATTTTCTTTTGAGGTATCAATAGCTATTGAAATGTCTAGTGGTTTTGATAAATCAATCTTGTATTTTCTTGAGTTGTATTCAATTGTTGCGATCATACTCAAAGATACTTAAATAATAAATAATTCGGAAGCCAATCCATCTGCTAAGAACTTTCCTTTTTCTGTAGTCTTCAAAACTTCATTTGTAATGACTAATAGCCCTTGTTGGATAAACTTCTCAGCATTTTTAAGGAGACTTTTTCTAAATTCTTCCCCGAAATCCTCCTCAATTTTCTCTAACGACACTCCCCAAATGGTTCTTAATCCTGTCATTAAATATTCATTAAACTGATCTTCCTTAGTGAGTTTCTCTTGCTCCAAAGGGAGATTTCCTTCTTGAATTGCTTTGATATATTTTGCATTGTTAGCTACATTCCAGCTACGATGTGTTTTGTTAAACGAATGTGCTGAAGGACCAATGCCTATATACTTTTTCCCTAACCAATAACTGGTATTGTGCTTTGAGAAATAGTTTGGTTTTCCAAAGTTGGAAATTTCGTAATGAACAAATCCATTTTTAGCGGTTTTTGCTACCAAAATATCAAAATGCTCTTTGGCTACTGTTTCGTCAACATCAGGATATTTTCCTTGCTTGATAAATGAATCTAATGCTGTTTTAGGTTCTACCGTTAACGCATATGATGAAATATGATTGATACCGAAATCAAAAGCTATTTGCAGATTTTCTCTCCAACGTTCATTACTCATATTCGGGACTCCGTAAATCAAATCAATGGTAATATTATCAAAGTAGCGAGTGGCAGCTGACAGACATTTTTTTGCTTCTTGTGCATTATGAGCTCGGTTCATTAACTGTAAATCTTCTTCAAAAAAAGATTGTATCCCTATACTTAAGCGATTAACCGAAGTTTTAGATAATTCTATTATTTTTTCTTCTGATAAATCATCTGGATTTGCTTCTAAGGTAATTTCTGGATTTGCTATTACAACATAGTTTTGATAAATAGTATCAATCAACAATTGTAATTCTTCAATCGACAATAAACTCGGGGTCCCTCCCCCAAAATAAATAGTTTCTATTTCTTCATTTTGCAGTTCTTGCTTTCTTAATTCTAGCTCTTTCAACAAGCAAGCAACTAACTGTTCTTTCTTTTTTAAAGAAGTAGAGAAATGAAAGTCGCAATAATAACATGCTTGCTTACAAAATGGGATATGTAGATAAATTCCTGCCAAATTAATTTAATAAATCGTTTTCTTTTTGATACCAATAAATGAACTGTTGTAAATTTTTATCTTCTGATACAGTTTCGTCAACGAAAATATCTATGAGGTTGTCTATTTTTAGTAAATCAGGTTCTAGGCTTTTTATTCTATCATAAAGTTTTTCAACATCAACAAGTTCTTTCATGTATTGATAGTTTTGCTCTTCCAAGTTCCCATGATACTCATTATTCCAAAAAGCTGGGAAGTTTCTAATCAACTTTTTAACACCCTCCATTGTATCAATATTATGCTCTATATAATTCATGAAAGACTTATTTTCATGCATTTTCCAATAAAACATCACCATTTTGATTGATTGATTTTCAATCTATTAGTAAAATGGTATACTTTTTTCTATAAACTCTCCTTCTGCTTTTTTACCTATTGATTTATTTAAATCTTCCCTAACTTTACTTTTTATCTTTATTTTTCTAGTAAAATAACATAAATCAGAAACATTTAGCTTTTCAGCTAAACTAACAATATTAATCTCATCTTCTTTCTTATCCAATATAGAAGCTATTAATTCAATTATTCTTAATTGATAAGATAACCCAAAAACATCAATTTCTGTTTCAGGTAATAAATCCAAATTTGAAAGTAAAAAATCATAGAAGAAAATATAATCAATTTCTTGTTCGTTAATTAAATCTTCTACTAAACCGTAGAAATGATGGACCTCTATATATCTATTATCTCTCACATAAACAAAATTTTCCTTTAACCTTCCTACATCTTTATCTCTTATATTTTGAATTATTTTTTTCCTTTCTACATTAGAAATTTTTCTGATTGTATGATACGAAAAATACTTCTCAAAATGCTCTCTAGAGTTTATTCTTGATTCCTTTTGTACTAATTTTACATACCCTTCATCCTCCTCTAGTTTTTGCTTTAATACATCATTATACCTATCAGGAAATAAAAAACCAACTATTTCACTTGATTCTTTTCTGAGCATCTTATAATCAGTATTTAAATCCCCTATTCCTCTAAATAAACTAGCTTTAACAATTAATCTTTTGTTTATATTGTAATGTATATATTCCTTAATATGATTATAAACTTCAGCGTCTACTATCTTTAAATAATCCACCCAAAACAAATCTCTTAAATTGACTTCTTCTCCTATCGCAAAAGCACTTAGAAAAAAACTATTTAATACTCTTATAATCTCACGTGCATTCTTAAAATAATAATATTTAAATTCTTGTCTTATTTCCCCAATCTCTTCTTCTCTTTTAGATAGGTTTAAATTATCTACAACTTCCTTTAACTTTATATTAAAAAAAAGTTTATAATCTTCCTTTTCTATTTTAGGTAGGTGTACAGGGATATTAATAATTTTTTCTAAGAATAATTTTCCATCTTTTTCTTCGTCCCCATATCGTGTTTTTATAGCTTTTGAAACATAATCTTGATCCATGGCTATTATATAGACAAAATTGTTAAAACTAGCATTTAATTTTATCAACTTTAAAATAGTATATATTTCATCTTTATCTAACCTATCAACATCATCTATAAAAACAACTACTTTATAATCCGATTCATTTAGCTTTTGATTAATGTCTTCAATTAGATTTACTAAGGTTGTTTCTTTCCCTATAAAATCTTCTCCCATAGCTTTCATTATTTCACTAATTTCAAACGTGGATCCAATTTTATTACTAGAACTTAAACCTACTGAGGCAGAAACCTTAACTGCTTTTACATATCTACTATATTTAACTAACTGTTTTCCTATTTTCTGAAGTGTATTTTCCTTTTTTAAAAACATTAATTTAGAAAGCCCGTCAAAAAAATCAAATAACATTTCATCTTCTGAACTATATCTCCAAGGGTTAAAATGATATTTTAAAATTCCTTTCTGATTTTCCTTCTTTTCCTTCCATACATCAATTTGCTTTTCTAAAAGATTTAAAAAAGAAGTCTTTCCTTCTCCCCACTTCCCATAAACACCTACCGTAATAGGCTCTATATTATTAGAATTATTCTGAAGTATTCTTTGAACTTTTTTAGCATAATGACTAAAATTGAAAAGATCTTCGTTTTTACTCTTTATCGGAGAAAACTTAATAAAATTCATTCTTCTTTTTCTTATACGATTAATTAGCTTTTCTTTATTCTACTTTCATTCTGCTTTACAAACGCTGCCCAACCTGTATAGTTCTTACCTCCTACTTTTGTTCCTGAATTATAGTAATGACATACCGCGGCTGCCAAACCATCAGTCGCATCTAGATTTTTAGGCAACTCTTTTAAGTTTAATAGCGATTTTAGCATAAGCGCTACCTGTTCTTTACTAGAGGTTCCTTTCCCTGTAATGGCCATTTTAATTTTCTTGGGCGCATACTCGGTTACTGGTATTTGTCTTGACAATCCTGCTGCCATCGCCACTCCTTGTGCGCGTCCTAATTTTAACATCGACTGTACATTCTTTCCATAAAAAGGAGCTTCTAAGGCTATTTCATCTGGATTATAGGTATCAATCAACTCAATAGTACGTTCAAAAATGATTTTTAATTTCAAGTAATGATTGTCATATTTTTTTAAGAGCAGTTCGTTCATTTGAACAAATTCCATCTTTTTCCCTACTACCTTTATAATTCCAAACCCCATAATAGAAGTTCCTGGGTCAATCCCTAATATAATTTTTTCTGTCTTCAAACTCTCGTTTATTTAACTTCTAAAGAAGTAAATTTAAATGTATTTCCATCAAACAAGCCTTTGTCTGATAGCTTTAAGGATGGAATTACCAACAACGCCATAAAAGATAAGGTCATGTACGGAGCTCGTAATTTGCTACCTAGTTGTTTTGCCATGGTATCCAATTCTGCGTAGGCTTTTCCTATTTCAACCGCCGGTTTTTCAGACATGATTCCTGCCACAGGAAGTGGAACCACTTTTTCTTCAGAAGAGGTTACAGCGCAAACGCCTCCTCTATTTTCAATCAGTAAGTTTACTGCCTTACAAATCAATTCATCCGACACTCCAACTGCTATAATATTATGAGAATCATGACCAACTGAACTCGCTATCGCCCCTTCTTTTAATCCGAAGTTCTTAATAAACGCAATAGAAGGTTCTGCATTTTGATAACGGTTTACTACGGTCATTTTTAACACATCGTTTGCTACATCAGAAACTAAACTTCCATCTTTTATCAACGAATCTGCTTCTATTTCATTTGTCACTAATTCTCCGTCCAAAGCCTCAATAACTCGAATCTTTTCAGATGCTGAATGGAATTCAAAATCGGAAACGTTTTTTGCATCAGTGTCAAAATTATTCAACACTTCAAAATCTACATGTGCTACAAATGACCTTCCATTTTCAGCCACTAATTCTCCATTAATATACGTTTGTAGTACTTCAAACTTTTGTAGGTCTTTTACCACAATAAAATCAGCGTCATCTCCTTCGTTTAAAGTTCCTACATCCAGTTTGTAATGCTCTACTGGATTTATACAAGCAGCTTGCAATACTTTGAATACATCTATTCCTTTAGCAACAGCACGCTCACATAACTGGTTGATATGTCCTAATAACAAATCATCTGGATGCTTATCATCAGAACAAAACATCATGTTCTCATAATATTCAGGAAGTAAATCAATCAGCGCTTCAAAGTTTTTCGCTGCGCTTCCTTCTCTAATGATGACTTTCATTCCTTTTTGAAGCTTTTCTAAACCTTCTTCATAGGTAAAACATTCATGATCGGTATAAATTCCTGCTGCTATGTATTTGTCTAAATCTTCTCCTCTTAATCCTGGTGCATGTCCATCTACTGGCTTATTATAATGTTTTGCCCAAGCTATTTTTTTCAACACTTCTTCATCCTGATAAATAACCCCTGGGTAGTTCATCATTTCTGCTAAATACTTGATATCAGGGTTCTGCATCATTTTTTTGATATCTTCTGAATCAATCACAGCTCCAGCACTTTCAAAAGAAGTCGCTGGCACACAAGATGGTGCTCCAAAATTGAATTTTAACGGAACTTTCTTTCCGTTTTCAATCATAAAATCAACTCCTTTCACCCCTAGCACATTGGCTATTTCATGTGGATCGGATACGGTTGCTACCGTACCATGTGTTACGGCTATTTTAGCAAATTCTGAAGGAACTAACATCGAGCTTTCAATATGAATATGCGCATCTATAAATCCAGGTAAAATATAGTTTTCTACAGTATGTTCTACTGCTATAATTTGTGTAATCTTTCCTTCTTTAACCTCAACTTCTCCTTTAAAGATTCGTTTATTTTGTATGTCGACTATATTTCCTTGTACAATCATGCTAAAATTTATTTATTGCTAAAATACTGAGTATTTTTCACAAAAAAAGCATCCGTTATGGATGCTTTCTTAGTATTTATGTTTTAAAGGTTACGCTATTGGCCCACCTTTAATAATTTCCTCGCTTGCCATTTCTTCAAACTGAGCAAAGTTCTTTCTGAATGAATTTGCTAATTCCATAGCTTTTGCATCGTAAGCCTGTTTATCTGCCCATGTTTGCTTTGGGTTTAACACTTCATCAGGAACATTTTCACAAGTAGTTGGCATTGATAATCCGAAGATTGGATGTTGTACAAATTCAACATTTTCTAAATTCCCTTCTAAAGCTTCAGTAATCATAGCACGAGTGTACTTTAATTTCATTCTGCTACCAGTACCGTAAGCACCACCTGTCCATCCTGTATTAATTAACCAAACGTTTACACCTGCTTCTTGCATTTTCTTGCTTAACATTTCAGCGTAACGCGTTGGGTGTAACGGCATAAATGGAGCTCCAAAACAAGCTGAAAAACTTGGTAATGGCTCGTTAATTCCTGCCTCTGTACCTGCTACTTTAGCAGTATATCCAGAAATAAAGTGATAAGCTGCTTGTCCTGGTGTTAACTTAGAAATTGGAGGCAGTACTCCAAAAGCATCTGCTGTTAAAAAGAAGATGTTCTTTGGGTTTGCACCTTTTGACGGTGTTTGAATATTTTCAATGTGATAAATAGGGTAACTTACACGTGTATTTTGTGTAATTGATGTATCAGCAAAATCTACCTTTCCTTTATCGTCCATCACGATATTTTCAAGGATTGCTCCTCTTTTAATTGCTCCGTAAATCTCTGGTTCTTTCTCTTGAGATAAGTCGATTACTTTTGCATAACAACCACCTTCAAAGTTGAAGATTGTGTTTTCAGCAGTCCAACCATGCTCATCATCACCAATTAAACTACGATTTGGATCCGTAGATAAGGTCGTTTTACCTGTACCTGATAACCCGAAGAAAATAGCAGTATCTCCATCTTTACCAACGTTTGCAGAACAGTGCATTGGTAAGGTATTTTTAAATACTGGTAAAATAAAGTTCAACGCAGAGAAAATACCCTTTTTAATTTCTCCTGTATATCCTGTACCACCAATTAATGCTACTTTTCTAGTAAAGTTTAAGATAGCAAAGTTGTGTTGGCGTGTTCCATCTATTGCTGGATCTGCCATAAAACCTGGAGCGTTTACTACTGTCCACTCTGGAGAAAAGTTTTTCAACTCTTCAGCTGTAGGACGTAAAAACATGTTGTATGCAAACATGTTACTCCAAGGATATTCGTTTACAACACGAATATTTAACTTGTAGTCTTCATCTGCACATGCATAACTATCACGCACAAACACCTCTTTGTTTGATAAATAGTTAGTTACTTTATCGTATAGCTTGTCAAATTTTTCTGAATCAAAAGGAATGTTGATATCTCCCCACCAAACTTGGTCTTCAGTTATATCGTCTTTAACGATAAAACGATCCATTGGAGAGCGACCTGTGAACTCACCTGTTTTAACAGCTAATGCTCCAAAACTGGTTTCTTCTCCTTGTTCTTTTTCAATAGTGATGTCGTGTAACTCGTCTGAAGTTAATTGATAACGAACCGTAGCGTCTTTTATGCCTAAGTTATCTAACGATATCGTTTTCGTATCAAGATTTGTCATCTTAAAAGATTTTAGTTGTGTTTAATTTTGGACAAAAATAGTTCTTTTTGATTAAAAAGATGAATCATACAAAGATTTTATCAACTTTAACTTTTAATAACTTTTTTAAAAAAGCGATATGCTAATAGGCTCCAACCCATAATTAATAGCATTCCTCCTAAAGGTGTAACAAACCAAATGGCTTTTGCAGGAACGTTTGCTAAGTAAATTAAATAAATGGATCCTGAAAACAATAAAATTCCAGCTATTAAAAAATAACTAATCCTGTTCTTTTCTTTGTTTGTAAACTCAGCAAACATGTTTACTAAAAGTAATAATAGCGCATGAAAAACCTGATAACGTACAGCAGTTTCAAAACTTTCTAAAGCTTCCGGTGCTAGTCTTGTTTTTAAGGCATGAGCTCCAAAGGCTCCTAAAACAACAGCAATTCCTCCTAAAATCGCTGCTATTGTTAAATTTTTATACATTATTTTAGTTTTTGTTTAAATTTAAACTTTTTTAGCGATATTGTCGCCTCAAAATTTAGTGATAACAAAAATACATTATAATGAGAAATATATTGATAATTGGTGCTGGTAGATCAAGCTCTTCACTTATAAAATATTTAGTAGATAAATCTTCAGAGGAAAGCCTACACATAACTATTGGTGATGTTTCATTAGAAAGTGCTCAATCTAAAGTTAACAATCATTCTAATGCTACAGCAATACAGTTAGATGTTTTTAATACAGAAGAACGCTCAAGTGCAATTCAAAAAGCAGATATCGTTATTTCAATGTTACCCGCTCGTTTTCATATTGAAGTAGCTAAAGATTGTATTACTTACGGAAAACACATGGTTACCGCCTCATATATTTCTGATGAAATGAAAGCGTTAGATGAAGAAGCTAAAGCAAAAGGATTAGTATTTATGAACGAAATTGGTCTGGATCCAGGAATTGACCATATGAGTGCGATGCAAGTTATTGACCGCATAAAAGAACAGGGAGGTAAAATGCTATTATTTGAATCTTTTTGTGGCGGATTAGTAGCTCCTGAAAGTGATACTAATTTATGGAACTATAAATTTACTTGGAATCCTAGAAATGTGGTATTAGCAGGTCAGGGTGGAGCTTCAATGTTTATACAGGAAGGAACCTACAAGTACATTCCATATCAAAAATTATTTAGAAGAACTGAATTTTTAACTATTAATGGTAGTGGAAGATTTGAAGCATACGCTAACCGTGATTCTTTAAAATACAGAAGTATTTATGGTTTAGAAGATATTAAAACTATGTATCGCGGAACAATTCGTAAGGTGGGATTTTCTCGTGCTTGGAACGTATTTGTTCAATTAGGAATGACTGACGATACATACACGATTGAAGATTCAGAAAATATGAGTTATCGTGATTTCACAAACCTTTTCTTAGCCTACTCTCCTTCAGATTCTGTTGAGTTAAAGTTTCGTTCGTATACAAAGATTGATCAAGATGATTTAATGTGGGATAAATTTGTAGAGTTAGACATCTTCAATCCGAATAAAAAAGTAGGATTGAAAAACGCTACTCCTGCTGAAATTTTACAAAAAATATTGATGGATTCTTGGACTCTTGAAGCTGAAGATAAAGATATGATTGTAATGCATCATATTTTTGGATACCAATACAAAGAAGACAAGTATCAAATTGAAAGCAGCATGGTAATTAAAGGTGATGATCAAACCTACACTGCCATGGCAAAAACGGTTGGTTTACCTGTAGCCATGGCTACGGTACGTATTTTAAATGGTGATATTACAACTCCTGGCGTACAATTACCAATCAACAAAGAAGTGTACGAACCAATTTTAAAAGAATTAGAAGACTACGGAATTAACTTTATTGAAAAAGAAGTTCCTTATTTAGGTTATAACCCTGAGAGTGTAAAGGGGTAAAAATTTCAAATAACGAATAAAAAGGCATCTAAACAAGGGTGCCTTTTTTTTAGCTAAAAAGAACTCATTTATAAAGTTCGTATTTTTACATTTCAATACTACACTAACAAATGGTCGAACGTATTTTAACAGAGCATATTAAAGGATACACTTCTTTTTCTGAAGAAGAGTTATCAGAAATAGCAACATTTTTCGATCATCAACCTTACAAGAAAAAAGAAACTTTATTATTTACTAACCAACGATGTGATAAACTATTTTTTGTTGCCAAAGGTTGTTTACAATTATATTTTATTGATGATTTAGGCTATAAAAAAACTACACAGTTTGCTTTGGAGAATTGGTGGTTGACAGACTTTTTAGCGTTTCAACACCAAAAACACGCTAACTTTACGATAGAGGCAGTTGAAAACTCTATAGTTTTATCAATCTCCTTTTCGAAATACAATGAATTATTAAGCAAATTCCCATTACTAGAAAAATATTTCAGAAACATATACGAAACAGCTTACGGAGCTGCTTTAATGCGTTTAAAATACATAAACAGCTACTCTAAGGAAGAACTGTTTTTTAGGTTTAGAGAAGACTTTCCTGAGTTTGTGCAACGAGTACCTCAATATTTATTAGCTAGCTTTTTAGGCTTAACTCCTGAATATTTAAGTGAAATTAAAAGAAAATAACATTTCTTAAGCTAGTTTATTTTTTACTGAAATCTTCTTAACTACCTTTGTACTTATATTAATTTAAGGGCATAATAGCATTATGAAAAATATGAAAAAACTTGTCGTTGTTGGCGGCGGGTTTGCTGGATTAGAACTTATAAAAGGATTAGGAAATTCAGAAAATTATCAGATTATTTTAGTAGATAGTAATAACTACAACTTCTTTCCTCCTTTAATCTATCAAGTATCTACAGGTTTTATGGAACCATCTGCAATTAGTTATCCATTCAGAAAAATATTAAGAAAGTTTAAAAACGCTCGTTTTCGACTCGGTACTCTTGAAAAAGTTGTTCCCGAAGAAAACAAAATAGTGGTAAGTAATGGAGAAATAGAATACGACATCTTAGTAATGGCTACTGGAACAGAAACTAACTTTTTTGGAAACAAAAACATTGAAAAGTACAGTTTACCTATGAAAACGATTAGTGATGCCTTATCTCTTAGAAATGTTATCTTAACTAGATTTGACCGAGCTACTAGAATTCACAATCCAGAGGAAAGAAAAAAATGTTTAACTTTTGTAATCGCTGGCGCAGGTCCTACTGGAGTTGAGCTTTCAGGAATTTTATCTGAAATTAAAACGTCAATTATCATAAAAGATTATCCTGAGTTAGATGAAAACGACTTTGGAGAAATTCACCTTATCGATGGTCAAAGCTCTGTGTTAGCTCCTATGTCTAAAAAAGCACAAAAATACACTTCTAAAAAGTTAAGTGAGCTCGGAGTTAGATTAACGATGAATACTATGGTTAATGACTTTGATGGTGAAACTGTGTACTTATCAAACGGAGAAAAAATAGAAACCAAAAACCTTATTTGGGCAGCTGGTGTATGTGCAAAAACATTTGATGGTTTTTCAACAGAAAGCTTTGGTCCCGGTAGAAGATTAAAAACAAATTCATTTAATATAGTACATTCATATGATAACATTTATGCTTTAGGAGACTGCGCCTTAGTTTTAGGCGATGAGAACTATCCTAATGGGCACCCGCAATTAGCCCAACCAGCATTACAACAGGCAAAGAACTTAGCTAAAAATCTTAATAGGAAAAACGATAACTGGAAGACTTTTCAGTACAACGACAAAGGCTCTTTAGCTATTATTGGACGAAATAAGGCTGTACTTGACTTTCCTGGTCAAAAACAATCCTTAAAAGGTTTTGTTGCATGGTTAATTTGGATTTTTGTACATATCATGGGACTTGTAAACTTTAAAAACAAAGTAAGAACTCTATACAACTGGTTAGGCTACTACATATACAAAGACCAATATTTTAGAATGATTATTAAACCTACTCAAAGAGATACTAAATAAAATACGCATGAAAAATTTAAGCATTGTAACACTACTAATTTTTACAATTATTACTGTTAGTTGTAATTCAGAAAAATCGAAAACAGATAACAAAACTGAAGAAGTTGAACAAGTTATATCTCCAACTGACACCCTAACTAAACACCTAAAACCTTTTAATCCCGATCTACCAACAATTGGACTTTTAATGTTTAACGGAGTTTTACAAGGAGAAGTTATAGCAACGTCAGATGTTTTTGGTAAAGTAGACAAAGATGGTAAACAACTTTTTAATGTAGTAGCAATAGCTGAGACTCCTAAACCCATTACTACCGAAGAAGGAATGCATTTTGTTCCTGATTATACTTTTGACAACTGTCCTAAGCTAACAGCTTTATTTGTACCAAGCGCTTACGATATGTATGCTCAAGTACATAATAATAAAGTGGTAAATTTTATAAAAACAAAAAATCAAGAAACCCAATACACTGTTAGTAATTGTGCTGGGGCAAATTTAATTGGTAAATCAGGTATAGCAGATGGTCATAAAATTGTAACATGGATTGGTGGTGGTGAACAACTACAAAAAGACTATCCAAATTTAAAAGTGCAAAACGACAGCTTGGTGACTTTTGTTAAGGACGGTAAGTTTTTATCTTCAAACGGAAATTTAGCTAGTTATATTTCAGCATTGGAGCTTCTTGAAATTATGACAAATACAGAACACAGAAAATTTATTGAAAGTTACTTATACCTAGATCAACTTAAAAAATGGGAACAGTAAACATTCACTATCATTGCTCTTTTTCAAACATAAGCATCAATTAATTGATGCTTTTTTTATGCTCTTTTCTCAAAAAATAATACCTACATTTACCCCGATAAGTTCTTTACATACTTCATCAACCGAAAAGGTTTTACTTAGCTGTAGATTAATAGGGAATCGTGTGCAAATCACGAACTGTCGCGCAACTGTAAGTAACACACCAAAAGTTTTTATCCTAGCATATCCACTGCCAAAAGCGGGAAGGATGATAAAAGCTGTTATAAGTCAGGAGACCTGCCTATTCGGATATTGACAATGCTTTCGCGATTTGAAGCTTTTGGGTCATACCGATGTTATATTTTAACGCACACTTTCTTTTATAGAATGCCGTGCTTGTTTTGGTATACCATTATTTTTCCTCAAACATCTTATCGTTTTTAGCATTGCGAAGCATCTAAAAGAGCTTTTAAATTATTGTTTAATTATAAAAGTTTAAAAGAAAATGCAAACGCACATTCTTGGCTATCCGCGTATTGGTAGCAACAGAGAACTCAAAAAAGCCTGCGAGCAATATTGGTCGGGCAAAACTAGTTTACAGGAACTTCTTGAAACAGGAAGAAACATCTGTCAACAAAACTGGGAAACACAGCAAAAAGCAGGCATAGACCTCATTCCTTGTAATGATTTTTCTTATTACGATCAGGTGTTAGATATGACACTTACTGTTGGTGCAGTTCCTAAACGTTACAATGAAGTAGCTTTAAAAACTTCAAACTCTGAACTGGATCTTTACTTTGCTATGGCAAGAGGATATCAAAAAGATAACCTTGATATTACTGCTATGGAAATGACCAAATGGTTTGACACCAATTACCATTATATCGTTCCTGAATTTTATAGAGATCAAGAGTTTAAACTGTTTTCCAACAAAATTGTTAATGAGTTTGTCGGGGCAAAACAAGCGGGAATTAATGCCAAACCTGTAATTATTGGTTTGGTTAGCTACCTTCTTTTAGGAAAAGAAAAAGAAGAAGGTTTTGACAAATTAGATTTGGCCTCAAAACTACTTCCTGTGTATCTTGAAATTCTACAAGAGCTTCAAACACATGGCGCTGAGTGGATTCAGTTTGACGAACCTTTCTTAGCATTAGACTTGAGTGAAAAAACTAAAGAAACCTATCAATTTATCTATAATGAGATTAGAAAAAAGTTCCCTAAACTACAATTTATAGTGACTACCTATTTTGAAGGACTAAAAGATAACCTTTCGTTGGCCAATATTCTCCCTATAGATGCACTACATATCGACTTAGTTCGCTGCGAAGAACAATTAGATGATGTATTGAACACATTTACTGAAAACAAAATTTTATCATTAGGTATTGTAGATGGTAGAAATATTTGGAAGAATGATTTTGAAAAGTCCTTGCAACTTATTCAAAAAGCTACTGATAAATTGGGCTCTGACAGAGTTTTTATAGCTCCTTCTTGTTCCTTATTACATTCCCCATGTGATTTAGACTTAGAGACATCTTTAGACGGCCAAATTAAACAATGGCTTGCCTTCGCTAAACAAAAACTTACCGAAGTAAGCTTATTAAAAAAGTTATCTAAAAGCACTAGTGATAAAAGTGTTTTAAATGCTTTTGAAGAAAACAAAAAAGCTATTGAAAACAGAAAATCTTCAACATTAATTCATCATAACGATGTAAAACTGCGTGTTGATGCCGTTACTAAATTAGATTCTCAAAGAAAAAATGACTTTTCAGTTCGTCAAGAAGCACAAAATAAAGTATTGAATTTACCACTATTCCCTACCACTACCATTGGCTCCTTCCCTCAAACCAAAGAAGTAAGAAGCTGGAGGGTTCAGTATAAAAAAGGAAATTTAAGTAGTAAAGAATATAAATACTTACTTAAAAAGGAAACTCAAAAGACCATTCAATGGCAAGAAAAAATAGGTCTTGACGTATTAGTTCATGGTGAATATGAACGAAACGACATGGTAGAGTATTTTGGTGAGCAACTTGCTGGGGTTACTTTCACTAAAAAAGGTTGGGTTCAAAGTTATGGTAGTCGTTGTGTAAAACCTCCTATCATTTATGGCGATGTTTACCGACCTCATCCAATGACTGTTTACTGGTCGCAATACGCGCAATCTTTAACTGACAAATGGGTTAAAGGAATGCTTACAGGCCCTGTTACCATTTTACAATGGTCTTTTGTGCGTGACGATCAACCTCGTAGCATTACTTGTAAACAAATTGCACTGGCTATACGTGATGAAGTTAAAGATCTAGAAAATGCTGGTATTCGAGTTATTCAAATTGACGAACCTGCTATAAGAGAAGGACTTCCTCTTCGAAAATCAGGTTGGAATGATTATCTAAAATGGGCTGTAGAAGCTTTTAAAATTTCATCATGTGGTGTAGATGACGCTACTCAAATACATACACATATGTGTTATTCAGAGTTTAATGACATTATTCAAAACATTGCTGATATGGATGCCGATGTGATTACTATTGAATGTTCACGCTCTCAAATGGAGCTATTGAATGCCTTTGCCGATTTCAAATACCCGAACGAAATTGGTCCTGGAGTTTACGATATCCATTCACCAAGAGTTCCTTCAAAAGAAGAAATGGTTGAGTTACTACAAAAAGCACAAAAAGTTATTCCAGCTTCTCAACTTTGGGTAAATCCGGATTGCGGTTTGAAAACCAGACATTGGGACGAAACAGAAAAAGCATTACTCGCTATGGTTTCCGCTGCAAAAGAAGCTTCATTAAGCTACAGTACTAACACCTTAGAAACTGTAAACTAATAATGGTTTAAAAAGTGCCTGAATACTATCATGTTCAGGCACTAATCATACTAAAGAAATAAAAAATGACCACAGAAGAAAAAATAACTCAATCTGAAACACGAATTTTCAAAGCCGTATTTCCAAATACAACCAATCATTATGATACACTGTTCGGAGGAACTGCCATGCAATTAATGGATGAAGTTGCTTTTATTACTGCAACACGATTTTGCAGACAAAAAGTAGTTACTGTAAGTAGTGATAAAATTGATTTTAAAAAACCCATTCCAGCTGGAACTATTATTGAATTAATTGGACGAGTGAGTTATATAGGTAATAAAAGTTTACAAGTTACTGTTAAAATTTTCACTGAACACATGTATTCGCATCACAGAGAAAAAGCCATTGAAGGGGAGTTTACCTTTGTAGCAATTGATGAAAACAAAAATCCTATTGCAGTAATAAAAAATAGCGCTGAAGAGCTACATTACTCACAACAAGAATATCTTAAAACTAAACAGAAATTTTGATAATATAACCTCATAACAGGTTACATCTTTAAATAAAAATCTTTCGTCAAATTAATATAGGCATCAGTATACTGGTGCCTTTGTGTTTCTATAATTAATTCTTCTTCTTGTATAGAACTTTCAGTAAACGACAGCTCTAATAAACTACGCTTGGTTTCAGTAGTAGGAGTTCCTTTTACTCGGCAAACTCTGTTTAAGTATAAATTATACTTCTTAGCTAGTTCGATAAAACTTTCTTCTTCTTTAAATGGGATAATGGTTGAAAATCTTCCATTTTCAGATAAAATTTCACCCACTCCTTTTAACAACTCTTTAAAAGACAATGAACTCGTAAATCGTGCTTTATTTCTCGCAACATCTTCTGTTTCGTAATTATCGGTATAAAATGGTGGGTTGGATACAATTATATCATACTCTTCTTCTTCCTCAGACATTTCTGCTGCAAATTCCACAAAAGAAGCATTGTAACAAAAGAGTCTATCCCCCCAATCTGATTGCTCAAAATTCTCTACAGTTTGTTCATAAGCATCTCCATCCACCTCTACTGCATCAATCGTCATGGCATCACTTCGTTGTGCTAACATTAATGAAATAACACCTGTACCAGAACCAACATCTAGCATTGTATCTGGATAATCTCCTAAATTACACCATGCACCTAACAATACTGCATCGGTACCAACTTTCATTGCAGTTTTATCTTGATGTACCGCAAACTCTTTAAATTGAAATGGTTTCATTTATAAAAATCTCCCAAGAATTTTTTCTGCATTGAAAAATAAATACAATACAACAATTAATAAAATCACTAAGAATACCCCTCTTTTAGGATTTCCTTTTTTTCGATTACCGAAACGTCTTTTAAACTCCATTTGTTTGTTTTCTAATTTCTATATTAATTACGTAAAATATTATTTCCTAACTTTTGTTCTCGTAACATTTAGCTACGCTGAATATTACTCGCCTACTTTCGTAGCTCGTAACATTTCTCTTTTCCCTGGAGGCCCAGGTAAACGTTCCACCTCAAAACCTACTGCTTGCATTGCTCGTCGTACACTTCCCTTTGCTGAATAGGTTACTAAAACCCCTTCTGGTTTTAACGCAGCAAACATAATTTTAAAAATATCTTCCGTCCATAAATCGGGTTGTACTCTTGCTCCAAAAGCATCAAAATAAATTAAATCGAAGTAATTCTCATCGGTAATTTCGGCAAAAAATTGCTTGCGTTTAGTCAATGAAAAATTAGGAGTAATCTTGTGCTTTTCTTCCCAAGAAACTTCGTGAATTTTATCAAAAAGGTCTTGTTTATCACCTGCCTCTAACTCCGTAACATAATTCAATTTTACTACTTCTTCCTTGGCTACTGGATAAGCTTCAACACCAACGTAATCAATATTTATATCTGCTTCTAAAAGCGTAATAAAACAATTGAGTCCTGTACCAAAACCTATTTCTAAAATAGAAACACTTTTGGTATCTACATATTTTAGTCCATTTCTAATAAATACATGATAGGCTTCTTGTATTGCTCCGTGTTTAGAATGATATTGTTCATTCCATTCGGGTAAATGAATGGTGGTGGAACCATCGGACGTTATGATAATTTCTCGTTTGATAACTAAACTATTTAATCAGTAACTTTTTAATTCTTGGTATTGGCCCTGTGCAAGTTGTTTTATGACAAGCAATGCAACTGTTTACTGCTTGGTTAAAATTTTGTTTTAAAGAATCTTTTGATCCCGAATATACTCGCTGTAAATTTTGAATATACTGTTTTGAAAAAGCTTCAAAACTTACATTCCTATCTGCTGGATCCGTTAAAACAGCAGTATGAATATTCAGATAAGTTTCTGGAAAATCACCTATAGATGCTCCTTCTAAAATCTTATTCTTAATGGTCATATTTCCTTCGTACATAGCATTCATTAAAGCTGCCATTTCGGAAGATTGATACATAATAAGTTCCTCTTTTGGTTCTTTTTTTTCCTCTTTACAAGAAAAAAACACCAAAGACATCAATAAAACAACAATTAATTGTTTCATTATTTCTTCATTAATACTCCATCTGCTTCAAAAGCATAGGTGTATTTTGGTTCTGTAATGTTTGCTATTTCTTCTTCAGATTTTCCTGCATCCTTAGCATAATGTTGTAATTCATCTACAGAAATCTCAGTAACAAAAGCTTTACCATTTACTACCACTTCTTTATGATCTGCATTTAAAGGCATGAAGAAACCGTAATCTTTAAAACGTACCATTGATTCTTCTTCTTTTCCTAAATCTAACTTCATCCAACATCCTTTTTTCTTACATACTTCATTTATTGTTGAAGCAAATTTTATATTCAAGGTATCTCCCTTTTTTAAACTTTTGAATTTAGCTCGCATTTCTTCAGCAGAAATAGCATCGATATCTGTAATCTCATTTCCAAACGATGCATACGCTATTTTTTGTTCTTTAGTAGTGCTTATAGTAGATGTCTCATCTTTCTTTTCAACTTTACAAGCTACAAACCCTATACTTAAAACCGTAGCAAAAACCAATAGTCTTTTCATTTTCAAAAATTTAAAATTAACATTCAACAAATATACTTATATTTCCCTAAGCAAGGAGCTAGACTCAAAATATACCACTAGATTTTGTATCTTCGTAGCACTTCTAAAAACAACAACACAATGAATATTGATATTGAGCTTATACAAGAGTCAAAAATAGACACCGTAGATTTTAATAATTTAACTTTTGGTCGCACTTTTACTGACCACATGTTAGTTTGTGACTTTGCCAACGGAGAATGGAAAACACCTAAAATTATGCCTTATGGACCTTTATTGTTTGAGCCTTCGGCCAGAGTTTTTCATTACGGGCAAGCTGTTTTTGAGGGAATGAAAGCTTACAAGGATGATAATGATGAGGTGTTTTTATTTCGTCTAGATGAGAATTTTCATAGAATTAATACATCTGGCGCTCGTTTAGCAATGCCTCCAGTTCCTGAAAATGTATTTTTTGAAGGGTTAAAAAAGCTGCTTGAAATAGATGATGCATGGATTAAGAAAGGAATTGGAAATTCATTATACATCCGTCCGTTTATTATTGCTTCTGAAGGTGCCATTGCTGCGTCTCCTGCTGAAGAGTATAAATTTATAATTATTTGTTCACCTGCTCAGTCATATTACGCTGGTGAAGTAAGAGTTATTTTTGCTGAAGAGTACAGTCGTTCTGCTGATGGTGGTGTTGGTTTTGCTAAAGCCGCTGGTAACTATGCAGCTCAATTTTACCCTACTAGTTTAGCGCATAAGGAAGGCTATCAACAAATTGTTTGGACTGATGCCAACACTCATGAATACCTTGAGGAAGCAGGAACAATGAATATCTTTTTTAGAATAGGAGACAAACTTGTAACCGCTCCAACCAATGATCGTATTTTAGATGGGGTTACTCGTAAATCGATTATTCAACTTGCTAAAGATTACAAAATAGCTATTGAGGTAAGAAGAGTTTCTGTTGCTGAAATTAAAGAGGCCGCAAGACAAGGTGAACTAAAAGAAATCTTCGGTTCTGGTACAGCAGCTGTTATAAACCCTATAAAAGGTTTTAAACATCAAAATGATACTTTTGAACTGCCTGAGATAAGTGATTCTTATGCCTATTTCTTTAAAGACAAACTACTTAACATTCAGTATAACAAGTTAGAAGACAAGCACAACTGGAGAGTTAAAATTTAATCGTTTCATTAAAAAAAGCTATATTAGTGAACAGAATTAAGTTATTTTAACAAAAAATTCTAAAGAAATGAGAGATATTATACCTACTTTATTATCAATAGGAGTTGGTTTTGCTATTTCATTTTTTGGATTAGATTTTTATTCTGATTCATTAAAAAATGAAAACAAAATCATAGCCCAAAGCAATGAGGTTACTGCTCCTATAGAAACTGTAGAAACCTCTTCGAAAGAAGAAGTACTTCCTAAACCTGTTAGTGAAAATGACATGCCTAAGGAAGCTATGACTGCTGAAGAACCTTCAACTGGAGCCACCTCTATAGAGGTTGAAGATATTCAAAAAAGCTTTGATAATTGGGAGGCTTACACAAAAGAAAACATTGATTTGATGGCTACTTTTACGCCTTTAGACAATGAAGGAACAGCTATGGAGAAAGGGATCTTTTTAACGCTACTTCGCACAGGTGCATACATCCCTATCAAGTCTGAAAAAGATGGCAAACTACAATATCAACTAACAAATATTGATGAATCTGCAGATGAAAAAATTAAGAAATCAATTGTTAGTAAAGCTTCAATAGCCCATCAGTATTTTAAAATGGAAGGTAAAAAACTTCCCAATTACAATTTTGTTGATTTAAAAGGAAAAGCTCATAATAAAGCAGATACAAAAGGAAAATTACTCGTATTAAAATGCTGGTTTATTACCTGTAAGGTATGTGTTGAAGAGTTTCCTGAACTAAATGAATTGGTTGATAAATATAAGGATGACAAAATAGAGTTTGTTAGCTTGGCTTTTGATAAAAAAAATGAACTTGTTGAGTTTTTAGAAACTAAAGAGTTTAAATACCCAACCATTCCTGAACAAAAGGATTATATGGCGAAAAAGCTAAAAGTAAAACAATACCCTACTCATTTAATTGTAGATGCTAATGGTGTTATTATTAAAATGGTTAGTAATGTTAAAACATTAACATCAGAATTAAAAAGAATTATGGGTAAATAAATAGAAAAACAAAATGTAAAAAAAGCTCCTCAATAAGGAGCTTTTTTTATTTATCTAAAATTTCTTTAATGTTTGGCTTAAAGTAATTAGGTCCTTTCAACACTTTGCCATCTTCACGATAAATTGGCTTACCGTCTTCTCCTAACTTGCTCATATTACTTCGTTGAATTTCATTGAATACTTCTTCTATTTTATGTTGCATTCCATGTTCTATGATAGTTCCACATAAAATATACAGCATATCTCCTAAAGCATCTGCTACCTCAACCAAATCATTATTTTGAGCAGCCTCTAAATATTCTTCATTCTCTTCTTTCATTAAATTATAACGAAGTAAATTTCTTTCTTCACCTATGTTAGCTGTGGGTTTATTTTTAATTCCTAACCCGAATGCACTATGAAATTCATGTACTGCTTCAATTCTTTTTTTCATTCTATATGACTTATGTGATTTGTAATTCTGTTTTTACTTTTTGAAAATTAAATTGTGTCCAATCTTGAATATGACTCTTAATTCCTTCTTCTTTAAAATCTGATAAATTTTTATTTCTGATACCTAAAAAATTAACTCCTACGTTTTTTGCAGTTCTTAAATCCCAAATACCATCCCCTACCGAAATAATATTTTTAAATTCTTCTACTTGAAAATAACTTTTTGCTTTTTGAATTGCCGAGTTTACAATTTCTTCTCTTGTGAATAAATTATTTGATGCTTCTACTAAATTCGGAACAAAATTTATACCTGCTTGTTCTAATTTAATTAATGCTGGTTTTAACAGTGATCCGGTTGCAAAACAAATGGCATAATCAGTTTCTTTCATAAAAAAATCGACGACTTCTCCTGCACCTTGTATTTCTTCGGTTTTTGTTAAAGACAATAGTAGTTCCGTCATTTTTTCTTCAAACTCAGGAATAAAAGAAAAACTAAAAGTTGTATTAAAATTAACTTCATAGTTTCTTTTTAAAATATAACTATCCGTCATGTTTTTATAACTTTTCCAGTCTTGGTTTACTTTAGTTATTCCAAAACTTTTCATTGCCTCTACATACGCTTCTTGATGTTGATTTTCACTTTTAGTTAGTGTGTCATCAATATCAAACACTATTAAGTTTTCTTTCTTCATTATGTTGCCATTTTTAAAACTCTTGCTGGTACTATTTTTAATACCCAAGCTATTAACCTCCATCTTTTTGAGATATAAGCTACTCGTTTTTTTCGTTTTATTGCTGCATAAATTTGATTAACTGCTTTTTCTAAAGGAACCATCCAAAAAACGCCATCACCTAATGCCATTGCGGTATCAACAAACCCCGGACGGATATCTGTAATAAAAACTTTTTTTGTTTTAATAGATTTTGTTTTGATATACAGGCTCTCTAAATACGCTTTTTGATATGCTTTAGAAGAGAAATAATCTGGTGCTGCTCTATTTCCACGTAGTGAAGCGATAGAAGAAATACCGACTAAATGACCAAAACCTTGTTTTTTAAATAACTTATAAGCTAAAGCATAAAGTTTTGTTACTCCTAAAACATTCGTGTTTATAGTTTGCTCTTGTTTATCCCAATTCAACTTTGGGTTTACAAACCCCACTCCTGAAGATTGTATCACCAAATGAACTTCTCCTAATTCATTTACGAACTCATTAAACACTTTCTCTACCTCTTCAACTTGCTGAATGTCATTTTGTTTGGCGAGTATTTGGTTCGAATATTTCCCCTTTAACTCTTCTAGTTTTTCGAGTCTTCTCCCCGTTACCGCTACAATATAATTTTCTTGTATTAGTTTTTCTACAAGTCCTTTTCCAATACCAGAAGTACCTCCAAAAATAATTGCTGTTTTAGTTTTCTCCATTCTAAAATCATTCTTTAACTTTGCTAAAAATACAATTTTATGTTTATACTTATTGCTGCTAAAATGTTTACTACAGGCAGAATCATTTTTGCGAGTTTATTTGTTATAGCTTTTATTATTTTGATGTTTTTTAGCTACAAAAAGGATGCTAAAAACAACAAGAAATACTATCAAAATGCAGCTATTTATGTAGCTATAGGAATTGCAGTAGTAATTGCACTGTTATTCTTGTCGAAACTACTAACGAAGTAATTCTAATTTATTTTTGATATTTCACTTAACCTAGAGTGATCTAATACGGTATTACCTGCTTCATCAAAATAAAACGATGACGTATATTTCACATCTACTTCAAGAGAAGAAAAATTGTACGAAGTAATTTGATATACTTTTTGCCCGAAAGATTCTTCATGATATTGCATTAAAACATAAAGAATTCCATCTAACTTACTTAGTTCTTTATTTGAATATTTATATAACGGACTTTTCTCATCTATTTCATGTACAACTGTCCAAACAGTTGGTAAATACATAATTTTATTCCTTTCCAATGCTAGTTCATAAAATTGTCGTTTGTATTCTCCTTTAGATGCTTTCTCTGAAATCGATAAGGTTACTGTTATTTCAGGTTCTATCATTACTGTTTTTCGGCGATTCATTAACCGAAACATTAAAGCTCTATGATCTTTAAAATCTCTTAAAATTAAATTTTCACTAAAACGAATAGCTGCTTTTGCTTTTGAAAAACGCCCATACAACAATCCTGTAATAAATGAAAAACTCAACAAACCTATCATAGCTTCGAAAGCTGCAATAACATTTGCTGCAATACCTTTAGGGGCAATCCCTCCATACCCTACCGTTGTTAGGGTTTGTGCACTAAAGAAAAATCCATTTAAAAGATCGTCTAAAAAATTTCCTTTTGAAAGTGTTATTTGTTCTATCCCTATAAACACATATACAAATGCAAAAAGAATATTTAATAATGAATACCCAATGAGGATAAATGCAAAAAATTGCCACCACGGTAATTCTATAAAAAAAGTATACAAATCATCAGCCCCAAACTTTCTATTGGCATGCACTACGTTAGAAGTACCATCTGCGTTAATTACACTTTGTGCATTACGACTTGAACCATAACCTAAACCAGGGTCTTTTACTTTTTTTGCCATGTATCATTTATTAATCTCTCTAAAAGTACAAAACCGATTCTAATTAGAATCGGTTTTGATTTTTTACTATTGCTAAAACGGAGCTTCTTAATTTTTAACAGGTAAGAAGTTATAATTTTTAGCATAGAATTTCATTTGCTCTTCAAATGTTTCTGCTTGTTTAACTGTAATATCTGTAATATTTCCGTCAGCATCGGTCACTGGTTCTAATACTGGATTTACAAATCCACTATAAGGAGCAGATGTAAACTGAGCATTACGATCTAAAACTTCTTTATGAATATCTTGATCTACTTTTACTCCATAACCTTCTACTAATGCTTTTGCCGCTTCAAAATCTCCTTCTGATTTAATTCTTTGTGCTTCTTTTAATAAACGACCAAAAATCTCACGAAGCTTTTCGTAATCATTGATATTATAAAACGTTTTTCCATCTCTGGTAACTTTTTCAATTACATTATCTTTCGCTCCTTGTTCAAAAGCCCACGCTGAAACCCATTGACGGTTTACCATATGATCTTCTTCAATATCATCTCCTAAGTTAATTCTGATTAACTGCGTCATTAATCCGTTTCTGATATATCCATCATAAGCAGCTTTGCCTACTTTTTGCCAATCATCAACTAAACCTAATTCTTGTAACTTAGGATCCATTAAGTAATACAAACCAACTAAATCTGCTCTACCCTCTTCCATTGTAGAAGCGTAGTTTTTCAAAGTTTCTTTTGGTTGCCCTATACCGTCATTAATAACCCCAGAAGCATGACCAATTACCTCGTGTAATGCTGTGTGTAATTTATCAGCTAGCTTACCATATTTAATCTCTAAATCGATTTCTTCTTGATCATTCGCAAATTCTTTTAAACGTCCAGTTCCTCCAGCATTGTTATAAGAACCTATAATATTTCCTAACGATACCGATTTAGAACCGTGTTGTTGACGAATCCAGTTATTGTTCGGTAAGTTCACTCCAATTGGTGTACTTGGAGATGCATCTCCTGCTTCACCAGCGACATTTACTGTTTTATACGAAACTCCTACCACATCTTTCTTTTTGTGAGTTGGATCTAATGGAGAATTATCTTCAAACCATTGAGCGTTGTCTGATAATACTTTCATCTTTTTAGACATATCGAAGTCTTTGATCTGTACAATTGTTTCGTACGAACCTCTGTACCCTTTAGGATCATTATATACTTCAATAAAACCATTAATCCAATCAATATTTCCTTCGGTAGATTCTACCCAAGCAATTGCATATTCGTCCCAAGTATGTAAATCTCCTGTTTTATAGTATTCGATTAACAGCTCTAATGTTTTTGCTTGCTTTTCGTTTTCTGCTACTTCTTTAGCTTTTTCTAACCAATAAACAATTTTATCGATTGCTTGCCCGTACATTCCACCAGACTTCCAAACTTTCTCCACTAATTTTCCTTCCTCACGAACTAACTTCGAGTTTAATCCAGCCTCAATTGGTTGTCCTTCTGGGCCTTTATCAGCTTTAGCATAAAAATCTTCTACATCTTTACTTGTAATATCTGCTCCGTAAAAGTTTACTGCTGATGCTAATACATTATCTACCCCAGCTTTTTTGTTTACTTTTTTAGCATCTTTATCATTAAAAATAACGTCTAATGCTTCCGTAGATAACTCAGTATTAGTTTCTTTTAACAACGTTTCTAAATACTCTTTAGAAAAGGTAGGTTTTAACTTATCGTTAGAATAATGGTGGTGGATTCCGTTTGAAAACCATACTCTTTTTAAATAAGTAGTGAATGCTTTAAAATCTTCACTTTCCTTATCTCCTTTAAAGTTATTATGAATGTTTTCTAAAGCAGCTCTAATTTCAAGATTGTGACGGTAGTTTTGATCCCACATAATATCACGCCCAGATAAACCAGCTTGTGTTAAATAGTACACTAATTTTTTTTCTTTTAGTGTTAACTCATCAAACCCAGGAATTTGATAACGTAACACTTTTATATCAGCAAATTGCTCAACAACATATTCAAACTCTTTTGCCTTTTTTTCTACTACTTTAGGCTCTTTTTTTGCATCTACACCACAAGAAGTTAATACTCCTGCTGCTGCAAATGCACAAAGCATTTGTTTTAGTTTCATTTATATAGTTTTAAATTTATTTTTTTGAATGCTAAAATTACGAAATTTAAACTTCATGATATCGAAAACAGTCGGTTGTATGGTCGTTTACCATTCCCGTCGCTTGCATATGTGCATAAATTACAGTTGAGCCAACAAACTTAAACCCACGTTTTTTTAAATCTTTTGAAATCGCATCTGAAAGTTCTGTTGTTGCTGGTACTTCTTCTCTCTTTTCAAACTTGTTTACTATCGGCTTTCCGTTAGTAAAATCCCAAATGTATTTTGAAAACGTCCCAAACTCTTCTTGCACCTTCATAAAAGCCTGAGCATTAGTTATAGTAGCTTTTATCTTCAGCTTATTCCTTATAATTCCAGCATCCAAAAGCAATTCTTCATATTTATTTTCAGAGTATTTTGCTATTTTTTTATAGTCGAAATTATCAAATGCTTTTCTAAAGTTTTCTCTTTTCTTTAAAACTGTAATCCAACTTAAACCTGCTTGGAAGGTTTCTAATATTAAAAACTCAAACAATTTATCATCATCATATACGGGCACTCCCCACTCATGATCATGATACTCAATATATAATGGGTCATCACTAACCCAAAAACACCTTTTCTTCATTTTCTATTATTTAATGCTGAAAATTACTGTTAAACAAGTTAAAAATCAATTAAAAACGGAATAATTTTTGCACTTTTATAATTACAAATCATACTGATTATGAAAACCTTACAACACATTATATTTCTTAGTATTATCGGAGTTTTGTTATGGTCTTGTAGTTCTACTCCTATAAAAAATGCTTCAAACACTCAACAAAAAGAGGAACCTGTTGTAATTGCTAATGACAGTTTAGAGTATGAAATTATAATTATTGACCCTGGTTTTACTGCCTATTTAAACAGCATTGCTAAACCAGAAGGCTTTTACTCACAACAATACCTAGAAAATAAAAACCGGTTGTATGTAAACACATGGAATTATCGAGCTAGAAACCCTCTACAATTTAATTCAACCATTTATGAAAACGTAATCGACTACGGTTCGCATATTGATTATGGTTACGAAGTAAACTATAAATTGTTTAATTATTTTGAGTTTGCTCAACGAAAATACCGCATAAACTTAGGGATTGGTATAAATCGTTGGAACTAGCAATCTCATCATAAAAAGCGTCTTTCGAAAAACTGTATATTTGCTCAAAAAATTAACCATACAACATGAATTTTTTAAGAAATTTGCTCGCCTCGATTCTAGGCTTTTTCACTGCCCTATTTTTACTGTTTGTTTTCTTTTTTGTAATTGCTTCTTTTATTGGAGCTGAAGAGAAAATTGTTGTCAAATCAAACTCGGTTTTAGAATTAGATTTATCAACTCCTATTAAAGATTATGCCCCGAAAGAAAACAATCCTATTGCAGAAGCTCTGGAGTTAACAGATGAAAAGTTAGCTTTAAATAAAATTATCAATGCTATTGAGAATGCTAAAACTGACAATAAAATAAAAGGAATAAGTATTAAAACAGCCTTTATAAATGCTGGTATTGCGCAAACACAAGCTATTAGAAACAAAATTGAAGAGTTCAAAGAGAGTGGTAAATTTGTGTACGCTTACAATGATATTTATACTCAAAAAAATTACTACTTAAGTTCTGTTGCCGATAGTTTATTCTTAAACCCAGTAGGCGCTATTGACTTTAGAGGATTATCTACCGAAATTTTATATTTTAAAGACTTTGAAGACAAATATGGTATTAAAATGGAAGTAGTACGCCATGGAAAATACAAAAGTGCTGTTGAGCCATTTTTAGAAAATAAAATGAGTGATGCAAATCGTGAGCAAACTACTTCATTTTTAAAATCTATTTGGTCAGAAATCACTGAAGATATTAGTAAAAGTAGAAACATTTCTATTGAAAAACTAAATCTTATTGCTGATAATTCTAACGGAAGAAATGCTGAAATAGCTTTAAAAAATAACCTTATTGATGCTTCTATTTATGAGGATGAATATCAAGAAAAACTAGCAGGGAGTTCTGATGAAAAAACAAACACCATTTCTATTAAAGACTACATAAACTCAGGAAAAGGAAGAATTTCTTCAACTTCTAAAGATAAAATTGCTGTAATATACGCACAGGGAGATATTATCTACGGAGAAGGAAGCGAAGACTATATCGGACAAGGAATTATTAATAAAGCGATTAAAAAAGCTAGAAAAGATGATAATGTAAAAGCTATTGTACTTCGCGTAAATTCACCTGGAGGTAGTGCTTTAGCCTCTGAATTAATTTGGCGCGAATTGGAATTGACTAAAAAAGAAAAACCTTTAGTAGTTTCTATGGGTAATTTAGCTGCTTCTGGTGGTTATTATATTGCTTGTAATGCCGATAAAATTGTTGCAGAGCCTACAACAATTACAGGATCGATTGGAGTTTTTGGTGCCATTCCTAACTTTAGTCAATTTACCGATAATATTGGTATTAATGCAGAGCAAGTATCTACTAACAACAGTGCTTCTTATAGTGTTTTTGAGCCGATGAACCAGAAATTTTACGATGTAACTAAAGAAGGCGTTGAACAAATCTACACTACTTTTGTTAACCGTGTTTCTGCAGGGCGTAACATGACTTTTGAGCAAGTAAACGAAATTGCACAAGGTAGGGTTTGGACTGGTAAAGAAGCTATTGAAAATGGGTTAGTTGACCAACTAGGTGGATTAAATGATGCCATTAAAGCTGCCGCTGAATTAGCAGAAGTTCAAAATTTTAGAGTTCGTAATTACCCTAATTACAAAACTGACTTAAAAGAGGCTCTAAAATTCTCTCCATTTATGAAAGCTTCAAAAGAAGAAATACTTAAAGAAACTTTAGGTGATGAAAACTACCAATTATACCATAATATTCACAAAATGAAAAACCTAAAAGGAATTCAAGCTAGAATACCTTTTGTATTTCAAGTGAAATAAAATCAAAAAAAAACCTCGACAATGTCGAGGTTTTTTTTTGATTTTATAGTTTAGTTTATTCATAGCTATAAGTAGCATTTATAGCAATTGATTCCTTACTACCAACAGCTAACCCTTTCCCCGTTAAAGGATACCCATCTGAATCATAAGTATACTCTACAGTTAAGGTACCTACAACGTTATCATCCGCATCTTTATAAATAACCTTCGTTACGTTATTTAATGCTAATAATTTCCTAGCTTTTATTATTTCTGAAGCTTGAGGGTTTACACCGAAACTAACATCAACACCATCTAAAATTTCTATAACTCCTGCGGCTTCTAAAGTAGAAAAATACATATTTGGCTTATTGTCATAAAACATTTCAGCGGTATAACTTTCAATAACATTCATTTCAGTTTCCCAGTCATAAACCTCTACTTGAAATAAAACTTTACTAGGATTTTTGTTAGAATCATATTCTAATGTTATTCCTGTTTCATAAATATTATATGGTGATTGATACAACTCCTCTATTGAAAGACTTTCTGAAGGATCGCTATCTGCAGTTACTTTGATAGTACTCCCATCATTGTTATAGTTTATTAAAGTAGCGTCTGTTCCATTTGTTCCAGAAATACTTACCAATTCTTTTTCAGCATTATACATAAACTGAGTAGTAATTGTTTCATTTTCTTGGTTTGTCGCTGCAACAGTTTTTAATCTTTTCTTTTTAGCTTCTCCGTTAACTTCATCAAAATCGTCTGAAGCAGAGCTATTACATGAGGTTAATAATGCCACTCCTAATCCAATAGCAAAAACATACTTTAATTTTTTCATTTTTTGTGATTTTTAATGAACTTATTTTTATTTTTTAAGTAAAAACTAAGCATTCCTCTTACATAAAGTTTTTAAGACAATAAAAAATGAGTAAAAGAAAAAACAGCAATTTTTAGCAATTTGAAAAATATAAAAACAAGTTCGGTTCATATTGTTTTTAAATTTCACACAAAAATAGCTGTATAAAAAAATACCTGCAATAAAAATTACAGGTATTTTTCACTATGTTTTTGTTTCGTTTATTACAAACCGAAACTCTCTTTTACTTTAGACACATAATCTAATTTCTCCCAAGTAAACAATTCAACTTCTATTGTTTTACTTTCTCCATTAGGTTGTGTAAATGTTTTAGAAACTACTTCATTTTTTCTTCCCATATGTCCATAAGCTGCAGTTTCGCTATACATTGGATTACGTAACTTTAAACGATCTTCAATAGCATGTGGACGCATATCAAAAATTTCAGAAACTTTTTGAGCTATTTCACCATCAGTTAAACCAACTTTTGATGTTCCGTAAGTATCCACAAAAATTCCCATTGGCTCTACTACCCCGATCGCATACGATACTTGTACTAGCACCTCATCGGCAACTCCAGCAGCTACTAAATTCTTTGCTATATGTCGTGTTGCGTAAGCAGCAGAACGATCTACCTTACTCGGATCTTTTCCAGAGAATGCTCCACCACCGTGTGCTCCTTTTCCTCCATAGGTATCTACAATAATCTTACGACCTGTTAATCCAGTATCTCCGTGTGGTCCTCCAATTACAAACTTTCCTGTTGGGTTGATATGGTACTTGATATCATCATTAAACAATGCTTGAATTTCTGGAGTTAACTGTGCTTTAACTCTAGGAATTAAAACCTCAACAATATCTTTTCTAATTTTTGCTAACATTGTTTCGTCATCAGCAAAATCATCGTGCTGTGTAGAAACAACAATTGCTTCAATACGTTGTGGTACATTATCATCAGAATACTCAATAGTTACCTGACTTTTAGCATCTGGACGTAGATAAGTTATCTCTTTATTCTCTCTTCGAATTGCTGCTAATTCTTTTAAAATTATGTGCGACAAGTCTAACGCTAATGGCATGTAATGCTCTGTTTCGTTCGTTGCATACCCAAACATCATTCCTTGGTCTCCTGCTCCTTGCTCTTCTTTAGACGCTCTATCTACCCCACGGTTAATATCATCTGACTGCTCGTGAATTGCAGACAATACTCCACAAGAGTTCCCGTCAAACATATACTCACCTTTCGTGTATCCAATTTTATTAATTACCTCACGAGCAATTTTTTGAACATCTAAGTAAGTAGAAGACTTTACTTCTCCTGCTAATACAACCTGACCAGTGGTTACCAATGTTTCACATGCTACTTTAGAATCTGAATCAAAAGCTAAAAAATTATCTATCAAAGCATCAGATATTTGATCTGCTACCTTATCTGGATGTCCTTCAGAAACACTTTCTGAAGTAAAAAAATATGACATAAATACTTCTTTTTAAAATTTAACTAAAAGGAAAACTTGGATTGCTGAGTCGCTAAAAGGAGTAGAAAATTACTGCTTTAGCATTTTTATTCTGAACCTTGGTTCAATGAGGTTGCAATCAGTCAAATTTTTCCTCAAAAAATATTCGACAAAGTTATCAATTATTTTACACACTTAAAAACAAACTTACAAGTAAATAGAAAGTATTGATATTATGATAATAAAAAGTAATTTCTGTACAATTGTATTGGTAAAATATTTGTTTACATTTGTAAGTGAATAAACAAGAAAATAACTTTAGATAAAAACATAAATAAAATGGCATTAGAAATTACAGATGCTTCTTTTGAAGAAGTAGTATTAAAATCTGACAAACCAGTATTAGTAGATTTTTGGGCAGCTTGGTGTGGACCTTGTAGAATGGTATCTCCTATCGTTGATGAAATCAGTAGCGAGTATGAAGGAAAAGCTGTAGTTGGTAAAGTAGATGTAGATGCAAATCAAGAATTTGCTGCTAAATACGGGGTAAGAAACATTCCTACCGTATTAATTTTTAAGAATGGTGAAGTTGTTGACAAGCAAGTAGGTGCTGCTCCTAAAAAAGCATATACTGATAAAATTGATGCTGCTTTATAACATACAAATAGTCTTTTAATTTGAAATAATAAAAAAGGTTTGGCAATTGCCAAACCTTTTTTATTATTTTGAGCTAATGAACAAACAACTAAACTCCATGTATAAATACCTCCTATTTTTTTGTTTACTTTTAAGTATCGCTTGTAAAAAAGAGCAAAATCAACTTCCAAAAATTACTCCTGGCATTTCTTTAGAACTTGCTCAGTTTAGAAAGCAACAAATATCTAACGTAGTATACAAACTTCATTTTTCAATTCCTTCACAAAAGGAAAATGCTATTCCTTCAGTACTTGAAATTAGTTTCGACCTTACCAATGCTGAAAACGATTTAATTTTAGATTTTAATGAGAAAACAAATCATTTAAAAAAAATACAAGTCAATGCCATAAATACCCCTATAATACATACTAAAGAGCATATTATTATTGATAAAAACTTATTAAAATCGGGGAAAAACATTATTGACATAAATTTTGATGCTGGAGAACTTTCATTAAACAGAAACAAAGAATATTTATATACGCTATTAGTTCCTGATAGGGCTAGCACTTTATTCCCTTGTTTCGATCAACCTAATATTAAAGCTCTTTACAATCTTACTATAACTGCCCCCAAAGACTGGAAAGTTTTATGTGGTGCTTTTGAAAAACAGCAACTAGAAAAAGGTGATTTTATTGAACATCAATTTAAACAGACAGATAAAATGAGTACGTACCTATTTTCTTTTGTCGCTGGTAAATTTAAGGAAAACAATACCAATCCTGGTGCTTTTAACATGCGCTTGTTATATAGAGAATCAGATAGTATAAAAATTAAAGAAAGTTTAGCTACAATTTTTAACACACATCAAAATTCTTTAGCCTTTTTAGAAGACTATACTCTGTATAAATTTCCGTTTCAAAAAATGGACTTTGCTACGCTACCTCCTTTTCAATACGGTGGAATGGAACACACAGGAGCAATACAATATAGAGAAAGCTCTCTTTTTTTGGACGAAAATGCAACACAAACTCGCAAGTTAAATCGGGCTAAATTAATTGCTCATGAAACTTCTCATATGTGGTTTGGTAATTTGGTAACCATGCGTTGGTTTAATGATGTTTGGATGAAAGAAGTCTTTGCCAACTTTATGGCTGACAAAATTATGAACCCTGTGTTTCCAGATATAAACCACAATTTAGGTTTTATGATGTCTCACTATCCGAGCGCCTATTCTGAAGACCGGACCAAAGGTTCAAACCCTATTAGACAACCCTTAGACAACTTGAAAAATGCAGGGGCTTTATACGGGCGCATCATTTATAACAAAGCCCCTATAATGATGCGTCAACTCGAACTTTTACTGGGTAAAGAAAACTTTCAGAAAGGAACGCAACACTACATTGCTACCTACGCTAATGACAATGCAGACTGGAACGATTTGGTCGCTATTTTTAACGATTTGTCTCCTAAAGACATTACACAATGGAGTCAGGTTTGGGTAAACTCTCCTAGTCGTCCAATAATTTCTGATGCTATTAGTTATAATGACGGAAAAATAAACGCTTTTAACATCTATCAAAAGGCAGAAGACAAGTCCAACAATATATGGGAACAATCTTTTTCTATTGGTTTAGTTTATGAAGATGAAATAAAAACAATTCATGTTAACCTAAACAAGCAAGAAAATACTATCAACGAAGCAATTGGTTTCCCCAAACCTAAAGATATTATTTATAACTATACTGGTTTGGGCTACGGAATTTTTCCTTTAAACACAATCGACATTCATTTAATTAAAGACGATGTTGCAAGAGGGCATTCTTATATAAACCTTTACGAAAACATGCTTCACGGTAATATTACCCCTTTGAATACTTTTAACTTATTTTTAAAAGGAATTCAATCTGAAAAAAACGAATTAATTGTTAACTATTTATCTGGAGGTATTACTGCCATTTTTTGGAAGTTTTTATCAAAAGATCAACACAATGAGCTTTTAAACACTACTGAAAGTGCCGTTTTTGAATTGCTTCAAACAGAGCTTCCCAAGAATATTAAAAAAACACTGTTTAACCTATACAGTAATCTTGCCTATAATGAAAATGGAAAAGAGAATCTATTTCAATTATGGAATAAAACTCTTGTAATAGACAACTTAACTTTAAATGAAACTGATTTAACTAAGCTGGTAACGAAGCTTTCTATCTACAAACATGTTAAATCAGAAGAAATAAATAAGCAGCAACTTGAAAACATTACAAATAAAGACAAAAAAGAACGCTTTTTATGGTTGCTTCCAGCGTTATCTAATAATGAAAAGTTAAGAGATGATTTTATGCTTTCATTAAAAGAAGCCAAAAATCGTGAAAAAGAATCTTGGGTAGAAGCTGCCTTAACTGCTATACATCACCCTTTGCGTCAACAATCTTCAATCAAGCACCTTAAACTCTGCTTAAGTTTATTAGAAGAAGTACAACTTACAGGGGACATTTTTTTTCCTAAAAACTGGTTAACGAGCTCTCTTGGAAACTACACTTCCAAAGAAGCTAACGCAATTGTGCAAGAATTTTTAAACAATCATAAAAACTACAATCCTATTTTATTGAAAAAATTATTAATTGTAGTAGATGATATGGACAGAGTCCAACATACAATTAAACGATAAACCAATTTCTTTTTTTATTATACAAAAGGTTTGGCTATTGCTAAACCTTTTGTTATTTTCGATACTGTATGATTGATTTAAACAGTACTACTTCAAGAATAAACAACCTAGAGCTACTTGCTAAACAAGTGGTAGAAGGTTTTATCACAGGTATGCATAAAAGTCCGTTTCACGGATTTTCAGTTGAATTTTCTGAACACAAGCTATACAATAAAGGTGAAAGCACTCGCCATATAGATTGGAAGTTGTTTGCTAAAACAGAAAAGTTGTATACCAAGAAATACGAAGAAGAAACAAATCTTAGATGTCATTTAATTGTCGACAATTCTGCTTCTATGCATTATCCTATAAGTAAGAATCAATCAATAGATGATTTAAATAAAATTGGTTTTTCTGTTGTAGCTGCGGCTTCATTAATGGATATTTTAAAACGACAACGAGATGCTGTTGGATTAAGTATCTATTCAGATACCTATGAATACTATGCTCCTGAGAAAGGAAGTGAACGTCACCGCAAAATGCTTTTAAATCAATTAGAGCTGTTATTATCTTCTAAATCAAATACCACAACAGAAACCTATCAATACTTACATGAAATAGCTGAAAAAATTCATAGAAGATCTTTGATTTTCTTATTTACAGATATGTTTCAGACTCGTAAAAATGAAGAAGAGCTTTTGAACGCTTTACGACATTTAAAATTTAACAAACATGAAGTAATCTTATTCCATACCTACGATAAGAAAACAGAATTTTTGTTTGATTTCGACAATACTCCCAAAAAATTTGTGGATGTTGAAACTGGCGAAGAAATAAATTTATACGCAAAAAACGTACAACAAAAATACCAAGAACTAAGCAGCTCCTACTTCAATAACCTAAAAAACAAATGCTTACAATACAAGATTGATTATGTTCCTGTAGCTATAAATGAGGACTATGATAAAGTCCTTAGCTCTTATCTTATCAGTAGACAGAATTTTTTATAAAATAACTCTTTTTTATTTAAAAAAAGGTTATATATTTGCATCCGCTTAGAGCAACGGTCTGGTAGTTCAGCTGGTTAGAATACATGCCTGTCACGCATGGGGTCGCGGGTTCGAGTCCCGTCCAGACCGCTAAAGTTTCTCTAAAACATACAATATATTGCTTCAAGCAACGGTCTGGTAGTTCAGCTGGTTAGAATACATGCCTGTCACGCATGGGGTCGCGGGTTCGAGTCCCGTCCAGACCGCAAAAAGCTTCTCATTTTTTGAGGAGCTTTTTTTATTTTCTGTTTTTTTTAAAAAAAAGTTTGGTTTAGTTAAATTTATTTCTAAGATTTGTCCCGTACAAAAAACACAAATACAATGATGTTACAAAACGTATGGCAAGGTTTTTATTTTTACTTTTACTTTTTTAGTAAGAGACGAGACTTTGTACCGTATTGTTAAACTAACAAAAAATAATATATCCAATCAAAGTCTCGAATTTATCGAGGCTTTTTTTTTGACTTTAAATGAAAAAAATAGCCATTCAAGGAATTCAAGGAAGCAACCATCATATTGTTGCAAACAACTACTACGGAGAAAACATCAACCTACACGAATGTTTATCTTTTGATGTATTAGTTGATAGCCTGTTAAGCTCAAAAACTGAGCAAGCAGTCATGGCGCTAGAAAACACTATCGCAGGGTCAATTATTCCTAATTACGCCCTAATTGACAAGTATAATTTACATATTTCTGGCGAGTATTATCTACCCATACATCATCACTTGATGGCCTTAGCAAACCAGAAAATTGAAGATATTACTGAGGTTTGCTCACATCCGATGGCTTTATTACAGTGTAAAGAGTTTTTTAAACAACATAAACACATAAAACTCATTGAAGATGTAGACACTTCTGCGGTAGCTAAAAGAATTACAGAACAACAACTAAAAGGAGTTGCGGCAATTGCTCCCAAAATGGCAGCTGATATTTTTGGTTTATCAATTATTGAAGATGAAATTCAAACGATTAAAAATAATGCAACTCGTTTTGTCTTTCTTCAAACAAGCCTTCCTAAAAACGGTAAAAATGAAATTAACAAAGCTTCTTTAAAATTTGAATTAGATCATAAAAGAGGCAGTTTAGCAACGATGTTAAACGTAATGAGTGATTGCAAGTTAAACCTTACCAAAATACAATCGTTACCCAAAATTGAAACCCCTTGGAAGTATGCTTTTTTTGTTGATGTAACCTTTGACAAATATGAAGATTATGAAAAAGCAAAGGCTATAATTCAAATTATGGCAGAAGAATTTAAAATATTAGGTGAATATAAAAACGGAAGATTATGATACAGTTTGCTAACAGACTACAAACCGTACAAGAGTACTACTTCTCAAAAAAATTACAAGAAGTACGTCAGTTAATTTCAGAAGGCAATCCTATTATCAACATTGGAATTGGCAGCCCCGATTTACAACCTCCAACATCTGTACTGAAAGCTATTCAAGATAGTTTACAAGATACTGGAGCACATAGCTATCAGAGCTATCAAGGCTTACCTGAATTTAGACAAGCTGTTTCAAATTTTTATCAAAACCATTATAAAGTTGCAGTTAACCCCACCAATGAAGTACTCCCTTTAATGGGAAGTAAAGAGGGAATAATGCATATTTCTTTAGCTTTTTTAAACGAAGGAGATCAGGTATTAATTCCTAATCCAGGGTACCCAACCTACAGTTCTGTTACTAATTTACTAGGAGGAAACCCTATTTTTTACAATTTAGATGAAGCTACTAACTGGCAACCTGATTTTGAAGCTTTGGAAAAACTAGACACCTCAAAAATAAAGTTGATGTGGGTAAACTACCCGCATATGCCAACAGGAGCAAATGCAACTATAGAAACCTTTCAGAAGTTGATTGACTTTGGTAAAAAACACGATATCGTTATAGTAAATGACAATCCGTATAGTTTTATATTGAACGAACACCCTCAGAGCATTTTACAAATTAAAGGCGCTAAAGATATTGCTCTCGAGTTAAACTCGGTAAGCAAATCTTTCAACATGGCCGGATGGCGTGTTGGGATGTTATTAGGCAAACCTGAATTCTTAACCGAAGTTTTAAAAGTAAAAACGCAAATGGATTCTGGTATGTTTTACGGAATTCAAAAAGGAGCAACCAAAGCATTAGAATTGAACAAAGATTGGTTTACCCAACTAAACGACAACTATAAAAAAAGACAAAAATTAGTTTTTAAACTAGCTGATAAGCTAGATTGTACATACGATAAAAACACCTCAGGGATGTTTGTTTGGTGCAAACTTCCAAAAGGAAAAACATCAGAAAAAATGATTGATGATTTGTTATACAACAAACACATCTTTGCTGCTCCTGGAACCATTTTTGGCAGTCAAGGTGAAGGATACATTCGTTTTTCATTATGCGTTCCAGAAGAAAAAATTAACGAAGCAATCAACAGCATATAATGAACATATTTATCATAGGACTAGGATTAATCGGCGGCAGCCTTGCTTTAGATATTCAACAAGCATTTAAAAACGCTACCATCTATGGAATTGACTCTAACGAAGAGCATGGAAATCTTGCCATAGAAAGAGGTATTATTCATCAAAAAGCAACATTTCCAGCGTTGAAAAATGCAGATATGGTAATTATTGCCATTCCCGTAGACATTTCACAAACAGTAATTTTAAAAACCTTAGACACTATTTCAGATACTTGTTTGGTTTTCGATGTAGGTTCGACTAAAGAACTGATTTGCGACGCTGTTAAAAACCATCCTAAAAGAAGAAACTTTTTAGCAACACACCCTATTGCAGGAACCGAGTTTTCAGGACCCAATGCTGCGTTGACAAATTTATTTAGAAGTAAAACCAATATTATTTGTGAAGTAGAAAAAACAGCATTCAAATTACAGGAAAAAGCATTAGACTTATTTTCAAAATTAGGAATGCGCATACGATATATGGACCCAAAATCACATGACAAACACATTGCTTATGTATCGCATTTATCACACATCAGCTCTTTTATGTTGGGTAAAACCGTTATTGAAAAAGAGAAAAACGAGCGTGATATTTTTGATATGGCCGGTAGTGGGTTTGCATCTACCGTACGTTTGGCTAAAAGTTCACCCGCAATGTGGACTCCTATTTTTGAGCAAAATAAAGAAAATGTAATTGAATCTTTAAATGAATATATTCATAACTTACAACAATTCAAGACCTTATTAGAGAACAACGATTTTCCAGAAATATATGCAGAAATGGAAAACACCAATCATATAAAACAAATATTAAATGGAATTTTAGAGGGAGCACCTCAACAATAAAAAATATCAACATGGAGAATACAAAAGAATTAAAAACATGGTTAGATGCTTTCGGATTAGGGCATCCATTAGTAATCGCAGGGCCTTGTAGTGCCGAAACAGAAGAACAAGTATTACAAATTGCACACGAATTAAAAGACACGGATGCTACAGTTTTAAGAGCTGGAATTTGGAAACCTCGTACCAGGCCAGGTAATTTTGAAGGCGTGGGGGCTTTGGGCTTAAAATGGCTCCAAAAAGCAAAACAAGAAACAGGAATGTTAACTGCTACTGAAGTAGCTAACAAAGATCACGTAAAACTTGCAATTGAACATGACGTAGATATCTTATGGATTGGTGCCCGCACTACTGTAAGTCCTTTTATTGTTCAAGAAATTGCCGATGCTTTAGAAGGCACAGATAAGATTGTTTTAGTCAAAAACCCTGTAAACCCTGATTTACCATTGTGGCTAGGCGCCATAGAACGTTTATATGCTAAAAACATTAAAAAACTAGGAGTTATCCATAGAGGTTTCTCTACTTACGAAAAAACAAGGTACCGCAACAATCCTGAATGGCAAATCCCTATTGAATTGCAAAACCGTTTCCCCGATTTACCATTAATTTGTGATCCGTCACACATCGCTGGTCGTCGTGATATTATTTTTGATGTTTGTCAAACTGCCTTAGATTTAAACTTTGATGGCTTAATGGTTGAAACTCATTATGATCCAGATAATGCATGGAGTGATGCTGCACAACAAATTACTCCTAAATCATTAATTCAAATGATGATTGATTTAAAAGTTAGAAAAGCTACAGATACAGAAACTGAATATAGAAACGCATTGAACACCCTACGTACTCAAATTGACGTAGTGGATCATCAATTAATTGAAATGTTAGGTAAACGTATGAAAATAGCAGATTCAATTGGTCAATTGAAAAAAGAGAAAAATGTTGCCATTTTACAAACCAAACGATGGAATGAGATACTAGGTAAAATGATTTTAGAAGGTGATGAACGTGGTTTAAGCGAAGAATTTGTACTTAAAATGTTCAAAGCAATACACCAAGAAAGTATCAATCATCAAGAGAAAATTATTAACAGTTAAATATCTAAAAGACCGCTACAAAATAGCGGTCTTTTTTATTCTATTTATTGTATTTTCATCCTACCAAACTTTAACTAAATGAAACCTATTCATACAATTGATGAGGTTATAGATATACTACAAGATATAATTAACGAATCTATCAACAACAAAAGTCCGTTAGGATATTTTGCAGCTTTATACCAAAAAGTAACAATCAAGGTAAAAGAAGGCATAAAAAGCAATTATTTTGATGATAACCAACGAATAGAAAAACTCGATATAATTTTTGCTAAAAGATATATAGAAGCTTATTACAATTACCAAAACAATATACCTATCACTTCCTCTTGGGAAAAAGCTTTTGGCATAGCTAATAAATATTGGTATATAGTTTTACAACATTTACTAGTTGGCATGAATGCACATATTAATTTAGATTTAGGAATAGCGGCCGCAGAAGTTTCTAAAGAGCAAAATATCCAAAACTTACATGGTGACTTTAATAAGATTAATAAAATTTTATCCTCTTTAGTTAATGATGTTCAAGATGACTTAGCCAAAGTATATCCTTTTTTAAAGAAAATTCTTATCTGGACTAAAGATGTTGATGATTTTTTAGTTGACTTCAGCATGGAATTAGCAAGAAACGGTGCTTGGGATTTTGCTGTAGAATTAGCCAATACACCAGCTATTGATTTTAACAATACTATACATAAAAGAAACATTGAAATAACCGAAAAAGCAGACTTGGTTATTTCTCCAGGTTTTATCCCAAAATTAATTTTTATGATTATTAGAGTTTCAGAAAGAGGAACAGTAGCTCAGAAAATTAACGATTTAACAGATTAAACAATACTATAACATTCAATTTTTATTCTCATCTTTGTTCTATGACAGGAACGGTTTATAAATCTACAGGAAGTTGGTATTGGGTAAAGTCTGAAGGCGAACTATATAAGTGTCGCATTAAAGGAAAATTTCGCATCAAAGGAATTAAAAGCACCAACCCTATCTCTGTAGGTGATATTGTTGATTTTTCATTGGAAACAAAAAATGATGAAGAAACGGGGTTAATTACCAATATTCACGAACGTAAAAACTACATTGTTCGTAAATCGGTAAATCTATCAAAGCAAACTCATGTCATTGCTTCTAATATTGACCAGGTATTTTTATTGATTACGATAGACAACCCTCCTACTTTTACAACATTTATCGATCGTTTTTTAGTCACTGCTGAAGCCTATTCAATCAAAACCATATTGGTTTTTAATAAAATTGATTCGTATGAAATTGAGCAACGTGCTGAAATTTTGTATCTAAAAGACATTTATGAAGCCATCGGTTATGAATGTATTGAAGTTTCTGCTATCCAAAACATTAATATCGATAAAATTAAAGCGTTAATGACTGGCAAAGTAAGTATGTTTGCGGGGCATTCGGGGGTTGGAAAAACCACCTTAGTTAACGCTATTGAACCTTCTTTAGACCTAAAAACAAAAGAAATTTCTGAACAACACAAACAAGGGCAACACACTACTACGTTTGCTGAAATGTTCGATTTAAGTTTTAATGCTCGTATTATTGACACTCCTGGAATTAAAGGTTTTGGTGTAGTTGACATGGACAAAGATGAATTAGGCGACTATTTTCCTGAGTTTTTTGCTTTAAAACAAGACTGTAAATTCAACAATTGTATTCATATTAACGAACCCCAATGTGCAGTTAAAGAAGCCTTGGAAAATGAAGAAATAGCTTGGTCTCGTTATAAAAGTTATTTACAAATTTTAGAAGGCGAAGACGAACACTACAGAACCGACATTTGGGAGTAACAAAATTTTTAGTCTAATCTCCACCAAGGTTCAGAACATCCAAATATTTAAAAATTCAACAATTTATATAAAATGAAAATTGTCATTCAACGCGTTTCAAAAGCTAGCGTTACTATTGAAGGTGAAAGAGTCGCTAACATACAAAAGGGACTTTTAATTTTACTTGGAATTGTTAATGAAGATACTCAAGAAGATATTCAGTGGCTGTCTAACAAAATAACAAACCTTCGTATTTTTAATGACGATGAAGGCATTATGAATAAATCGATTAAAGATATCAATGGAGATATCATTACCGTAAGTCAGTTTACCCTACATGCTTTTACCAAAAAAGGGAATCGTCCTAGCTATATTAAAGCTGCCAAACCAGAGATAGCGATTCCTTTGTATGAAAAATTTATCCAACAAGTTGAACTTGACTTGGGAAAGAAAGTTCAAACTGGTCAATTTGGTGCCGACATGAAAGTAGAGTTATTAAATGATGGCCCTGTAACCATTATTATCGATTCTAAAGATAAAAAATAATTTCCATGGGAATTATTTTTAGTTATATTTGTACTTGATTAATAATCATTATTAAAAACACAAAAATGAAAAAAACAATTTTAGCTATTGCTTTTATTGCAATCGGAGCAGTTTCTTGTAAGACAGAAAAAAACAAAGCTGCTGTTAGCGACGAAGTTAAAGAAGTTGCAAAAACAGAAAACATTATCAATACTTATAAAGCTAATGTTGCAGAATCTACTGTAACTTGGAAAGGGAGCAAGCCAACAGGTTCTCACAACGGTGTCGTTAGTTTAGAAAAAGGAACTTTAGAAGTTGAAAACGGAAACGTAAAATCTGGAGAGTTCATTATCGACATGACTACTATTGTTTGTCAAGATTTAGAAGCTGGAAACGGTAAAGAAAAATTGGAAGATCACTTAAAAGCAGGGGATTTCTTTGATGTTGAAAAATTCCCAACTGCTAAGTTTGAAGTAGCTAGTTCTGAGTTAAAAGACGGAAAAGCTCACGTTACTGGTAACTTAACTCTTAAAGATGTTACAAAGAGCATTACTATTCCTGCTACTGTTACAGAAGCTGATGATATGTTAACTTTTAAAAGTGATGTTTTTAGTATTGACAGAACTGACTTTGGTGTTACTTATAAATCTAAGAAAATTGATGCTGCTTTAAAAGACAAGTTTATCAATGATTTAATGGAAATTTCTTTTGAGATTAAAGCTAAAAAATAATTTTAGTTTTTAAGCATAAAAAAGGGGCGACAATTGTCGCCCCTTTTTTATGCTTTTATAAATTCTTCTACTTCAAATAGCTCTTTAAAGTGCTTTATAATTTTCTCTTTTACTTCTTCTTCTGATATTTTTCTTCCTAACTCAACCTCCATTGAAGTAACCGCTTTCCCACGAATTCCACAAGGAATGATATTATCGAAATACCCTAAGTTAGCGTTTACATTCAAGGCAAAACCATGCATGGTAACCCACCTGCTTGCTCGAATACCCATGGCACAAATTTTTCTTGCAAATGGTGTACCTACACCTAGCCACACCCCTGTTTCTCCTTCACTCCTTTCACCTTCCAATCCGTATTCTGCAATTGTTAAAATAATTGATTCCTCTAACAAACGTAAATATTTATGGATGTCAGTAAAAAAGTTTTCTAAATCTAAAATTGGATAACCAACAATTTGCCCCGGTCCATGATAAGTTATATCTCCTCCTCTATTAATTTTATAAAAAGTAGCTTCTTTTTCTTTAAGCTTCTCTTCGTTCAATAATAAATTATTAATATCTCCCGATTTTCCTAGGGTATATACATGTGGATGCTCAACAAATAAAAAATAATTGGGGGTTTCAATTTCACTTTCTCCCTTCCTTCTTTCTCTTTTTAATGATACTATTTCATCTAAAAGGCTTGTTTGATAATCCCATGTTTCTTTGTAATCTTTTCTTCCTAGATCACTAATTCTTATTTTTTTATTCATAAATTGTACCGCTAAACTGCCTTACAAAGGTAGGGAAATTTAAAGTTTTACTGTTTATAAACTAAACCTATATCAATTCCAGAAATTATGTTTAAAAAAAGTACCCTTCCTTTTTTATTTGCTTTTTATTTGTCTATAGCCAACTTGTTTTCACAGCAACTATGGACCAAAGTTCATAAAGAGGCCATTACTCAACAAAAAAAAGAGGTTTTCAACACCAATTCTTTACCAAAACAATACGTTTTGATGAGTTTGAATTTAGACGGTTTTAAAAATACATTGCCTAATCTACAATCTAAAAGCACTTCAAATTCGAAAATAATACAACTTCCAAATGCTAATGGGCAACTAGAAAGGTTTTCTATAGAAGAAACTTCTTATCTAGCTCCTGCTTTAGCTGAAAAATTCCCTATGATTAAATCTTTTTCGGCTCAAGGAATAGACAATCCTTCGTCTTCTGCTAAGATAAGTATTGGTAATGATGGAGTTCACGCAATCATTTTTTCAGCAAACGAAGGCACTTCCTATATAAACCCATACACCAAAGACTATAAAGAATACATTGTTTATAAAAAGAGCAGTTTACCTCCTACTAAAGATGAATTTTCATGTACGGTAGAAGACACAGTACAAAAGAAAGACAAATTTACTTCTCAAAGAAAAAACGCTAACGATGGAAATTTAAGAACCTATAGAATGGCCATTGCTTGTACAGGTGAGTATGCTCAGTTTCATATAAACAACCAAGGAGTATCATCATCGGCTAGTGAAGCAGAAAAAAAAGCAGCTGTACTGTCTGCCATGAACACTACTATTACTCGTGTGAATGGAGTTTATGAAAAAGATTTAGCTGTTAGAATGGTTCTTGTAGACAATAATGATGCATTAATTTTCTTAGATGCCAGCACAGATGGCTTAACCAATGATACTGCCAGCATTTTAATTGATGAAAGTCAGGAAAAATGCGATAATATTATTGGCAATGCTAATTATGATATCGGACATACCTTTAGTACTGGAGCTGGTGGACTTGCGCAACTAAATTCTGTATGTGTTACAAACTACAAAGCTCAAGGAGTTACAGGTAGGGGTCAACCTATTGGTGATACCTACGACATAGACTATGTTGCTCACGAAGTTGGACATCAATTTGGAGCAACTCATACCTTTAACAATTCTTGTGATGGTAATAGAAGTAGTAGTACAGCCGTTGAACCTGGAAGTGGTTCTACAATTATGGGCTATGCCGGTATTTGCTCACCGAATGTACAAAGTGTAAGTGATGATTATTTTCATGCGGTTAGTATCGCTCAAATGTGGAGTCATGTTCAAGGATCTGGAAGTTGTGCTTCTACCACAAATACAGGGAATAATGCTCCTACCGCTAACGCTGGAAACGATGTAAGCATTCCTAAGTCTACTCCGTTTGTTTTAAAAGGAGAGGCTACTGATGCAGAGGGGCCAAGTTCTTTAACATATACCTGGGAGCAAATTGATAATGAAATTGCAACAATGTCTCCATTAGCTACAAATACTGAAGGCCCTATGTTTAGATCATTACTTCCATCTTCTTCTCCTAATAGATACATCCCGGCACTATCTACTGTATTAAGCGGTAATACTGCTACCACATGGGAAGTTTTACCTTCAGTAGCACGAGAATTAGATTTTGCACTTACAGTTAGAGACAATCATTCTGGAGGTGGAAATTCAGCTAGAGATGATATCAGAGTAACGGTTACAGAAGCTGAAGCTTTTACTGTAACTAGCCCTAATTCTGCGGTATCTTGGGGAGTAAACTCAACTCAAACTATTACTTGGAATAAGGGAACTACAGATATAGCTCCTATTAACTGTGCTACCGTAAACATAAAACTTTCAACAGACGGCGGTCTTAGCTACCCAATTACTTTAAAGAGCAACACACCAAATGACGGTTCTGAAGCTGTTATTATACCCGATACTCCTACTACTAATGCTAGAATACTAGTAGAAGCGGCAGATAATATTTTTTATAATATAAATAATACCAACTTCTCCATTTTCCCAACAGCTCCTACTTATTCAATAACTAACAATACAGGAGATGTATCTGTATGTAATGTAGCTACAAATGAACAAATTTTTGATTTTGACTACAATGCTTTATACGGCTTTAATGAAACTGTAAATTTATCTTATTCAGGAGCTCCTACTAATTCTACAATAACATTGAGTAGCTCTTCAATAAGTAGCAGTGGTAAGTTTAGCTTAACCGTAACCAATCTTACCAATGTTACCAAAGGAGATTACACAATTACAGTTACAGCTACATCAGGCTCTATAACTAAGTCTGTTGACATCCTTTTAAACGTAAACGATAGTCTTTGTAACTCTACTGGTAATATGGCCTCACAGTTAAGCATTACAAATGTTACTTTTAACAGTATAAACAACAACTCTACCAAAACAACAGGGTATTCTGATTTTACTAGTCAACGTACAGATGTGGTTAGAGGTGAAAACTATAATTTAACGACCACTATTCATCCTGACGGAAATAGTAATGTAAAAACAATTGCATGGATAGACTGGAACCAAAACTGTGTTTTTGACACTAATGAAACTTATGACTTAACCTCTACTGGTTCTATTTCAATTACTGTTCCAGAAGGAATCCCTACAGGGGCAACATTAATGAGAGTTTCGACAAGGTCAAACGCAAACCCCGATTCTTGTAGATTGGGCTTTAACGGCGAGGTAGAAGATTATACTATTACAGTTCTAGAACCTACTTTTTCTATTTCGAATAGCACAGGAGATTTATCGGTATGTAAACAAGCTACAAATGAAATTCGCTTTGATTTAGATTATACCGCCCTATATGGTTTTAATGAAACTGTGAACCTTTCTTATTCTGGAACGCCAACAAACTCAACTATTACGTTAAATCCTACGAGTATAAATAGCAGTGGAAAATTTACCTTAACAGTCACTAACTTAACTGATGTAGCTATAGGAGATTATACAATAACTGTTACCGCTAATAGTACCTCAATGACCAAGTCGGTAAATATACTTTTAAATGTAAACAATAGTCTTTGTAATTCTTCTGGAAATACTGAGTCACAATTAAGCATTACAAATGTTACTTTTAACGGTATCAATAATAATTCTGATAAAACAAATGGTTACTCTGATTTTAAATCAGTAACAACTCAAGTGGTTAGAGGGGAAACCTACGAGTTAACAACCACTATCAATACAGCTGGAAATAGCGACATAAACACAGTTGCATGGATTGATTGGAACCAAAACTGTACATTTGACACCGATGAAGCTTATGATTTAACTTCTTCAAACACTCTTTCGATTTCTGTTCCTGAAAATGCTTCATTAGGTTCTACAACTATGAGAATTTCTACAAAAACAAATAGTGACCCTAACTCTTGTGGATTAAATTTTAACGGTGAGGTAGAAGACTATAGCATTACTGTTGAAGAAAGCTTTGCTACAGACAACACTTTATTTGATGATTTACTAGCGTACCCTATCCCTTCAGATGGAGCATTAACAGTAAGTTTTAAAGTAAAAGACAAAGAATCTACAATTATAAGACTTTTTGACTTTAGAGGGAGATTGATTGAAACACAAAAATTCTCCACTATCTCTAGCCAGTTTAATGAAAACATACAACTAACTAAAGCTGCTAGCGGACTTTATCTTTTACAAATTGAAAATGCAGGCAAACAAGTAACAAAAAAAATAGCGATTAAATAAATAACTTTAAGCTTACCATAAAAAGCAACCCAAAAGGGTTGCTTTTTTTATAAATTATACTTTACTGTAAACATGGCTATTCTAGGTTGAATTACGTACGAAGAATTACTCACATAAATATCATTGCTACTATTCTGGTTCAACCCTGTTGAATTTAACAAATTGGTAACTCCTACTTTATATTCCCATTTACTCCCTTTTTTCTCATACGTAAGATCGGCTCTTAAAAAACCATAACTATCTATTGTTTGTCCATTATTAAGCACGTTGTTATAGGCGTACTTTGATGTAAAAATAAATTCTTTTAAGAAAAAGGCATCAACGTTTATATACGGACTATGTGTTGTAAAAGTGTTTTCAACTCCTCCAATATCTGAGTTATTAATAGATACGTTATAACCGACATCGAAATTCGGAGCTTCTTTAAAGTTTGTACTAAATTTTGAGGTATAGGTTTGTGAAAATGTTTTCGCCAATCGATTTCTTGTTTCATTCGTTTGGCGATCGGTAATTAAACTATTCGATTTTCCATAAGATATATTCCCTCCTAATCGTAACTTAAACTTTCTGAAACTCTTTTGAAAGTTTGCCCTCGCAGAAATGGACTCATCAGGAAAAGCAGAGTTTACCGAAGTTCTTACTTGGTTAACATCAATAAACTCTGTATTACTCTTAATTTCTTGAATGCGTTTACTATAGCTAATTGCTCCAAAAACATTGGTATAATTAAACATATTAAAACTAAAATAATTCAAATTTATATTATGGTATAATGAGTTATCAAGAGTTCTATTTCCTGAATATAAACTATTGTAATTATTAAAAACATACCCTTCCGCTAATTTATTTACATCAGTAAAACTAGTTTGCATGGCATAGTTTAAACGTAGTGTTTCCGATTTTTTTAAATTGATTTTTACCGAAGCATCTGGTAATAATTTGATGAAATTAGCTTCATAAACAGCACCTAATTGGGTGTTTTTAGATACGTAGTTATGTAATGTAAAACCTTGGTTAAAGGTAAAAATACCTGTTATGAATTTATAATGTAGCCCCATATACAAATCATCAAAAGAAAAAGCTACGTCGTTAACTGTGTTTGGCTCAGTAATTTCATTTTTATTTCCTTCTAAAATTTCAAAAATAGTAGTGTTAAATTGTTGATTACTTAGGGTCGCTCCCAAAGTCATATTTAAATTACTTTTAGAATTTAGTACATAATAGTAATCTAATTTTGCATCTAACTTGTTTGTTTTTATTCTTTTATTCTGACTTACATTAAATAAATTATGGTCTCCTGGGTTTGGATTAACATTGGTTAATGACAACAAGTTATAAAAAGATAACTTTTCTAGTTCAGCATTGTAAAACGGGTCTTCATTTTGCCATAAATGTTGCGCCTCAAAAGCAAAAATATTTTTATCATTTAAGGTATAGTAATAATTTAAGTTTTGATTGATTGAAAACGGGCTTTGCTCTGAAACTTGATGAATAGGCACTACCTCATCATCTGCATTTAAATATGTTCTTGATGACAATGTTGTTTGTCGTTGCTGTTGTTGTGAAACCTTAGCAAAAATATCATAATCGAGTTGGTTGTTTGCGTTTGACTTATAACTTGAACTCAATTTAAACAAGCCCAAATTACTTGTTTGATTTGTTACATCTTGTGTTTGTTCGGTATCAATATACTTTATTGAAGACGGGGTATTCTCATCATACGGAGGTAGGCTATTGCTATCAACCTCTGCATTTGAATACACACGTTGAGTTGTTTCTTCCATGTCAGTTTTATTTCCTGAATAGATAGCAAACCCACTAATATCCCAAGTTTTCTTTGGAGAATAACTAAAGTTTAAAGCACCAAATTTTGACTCAATTTCTTTCGCTCTATTATTTCTTAAAGTTAAAAAAGCAATATCGTTAGACCCTACATTAAAGTTTGTTCCGTTATTGTCTCCAAATTGCCTAAAACCTCCCGTAAATTTAAAATAGTCTCTAATTGTAAAAGGTACTTCTCCAATATTATTTACATCGGTTATAACATTTAAGCTGTATTTCGGACTATAATAAAACAACTTAGGATGCACTATGTATCGACTATCTAACATCCCTAACCCTAAACCAGCAGCAACTTCTCCAAACCAAAAATTCTTTTTCCCTTCTTTTAATTTAATATTTATCACAACATTATCCTCGTTATCGGTAACACGACTCATTTGTCCTACTTCACTATGATTTTTAAGTACTTGAACTTTATCTATTGCATTTGCAGGAATATTTTTTGTAGCTAATTTAGAGTCTCCGTCAAAAAAGTCTTTTCCTTCCACCATTACCTTTTTTACAGTTTTCCCCTCTACTTCAATTTCACCATCGTCGTTTACTTCAACTCCAGGTAACTTTTGAAGTACATCTCCTAGTTTTTTTTCCGTTCCACTTTTAAAACTATCCGCATCATACACAATTGTATCACCTTTAACAGTTACTGGCATTTTATACGTAATATTTACTTCATCTAAACGATCATCTTCTTCTAAAACAAGGTCTTTAAATAAATTAACCTCGTTGGTTTCTACATCAACTTCTGCTGTTTTCAGTCCTATATAACTTACCTTTATGCTATAGCTTGTATTTTTAGCTAGGTTTAATTTATAGTTCCCTTTAGCGTCGGTAAAACCATAAGAGTCTAGTTTTTTGGTCGCTTTGTTTACGGCAATTACGTTTGCCATTTCTAAAGGAGTTCCAATGCTATCTTTTACAACTCCTCTCAGTGTAATTTGAGCATTAGAAGTCCAAGTAGCTATGCAAATAGCTATGAATAATATTTTTTTCATTATGTGATTTTCTTATTAGGCGAGTTGTTGTCGTTTAATGAAAGCCTCTTCCCTCTCTATTTCCTCCACGTCTGTTTCTAAATCGCTCTCTCATTTCTTCCATTTTTTCTTTTACAACCTTATTGTATGCTTCTCTTGTTATTTTTTTTCCTTTAACAGGTTCTTTTATTTCTATTTTCTCAGAAGGGTTCATTATGATTTCTGAACACAGTATAGTGGTTCTACCTTCGTTAACTTCTAATATAAGACCGGGTAATCCCCAATAACTCCCTGGTCCGCTACTTATAGGCACTTGCGGTGTATACCAAGCCGTGACTAAAGTTTCTTTGGGAGCTTCAAGATTTTCAGTTTCTTTTTTTACCGTAGAAGTATCTCGCTTTACTTTGGAATCCCTCTCTCTTCTTCGCAAATTTCTCCAATCAAAACCTGTCGCTTTCTTTACCATGGTTGCTTTGAAACAAGTATAATTACCAATTTGTTTTGTTTCCTCTCCAAGTTCCCATTTGGGTAGTTCTTTGTTTTCAGAAATCAAAAATTTCTTTCCGAAAAACTCTGTAGACTCAAGTATTTTCCCCACTTTAAAATCCTTGTAAACCGTCCCTCCACCAGCAAAACCTCCAAACCGAAATCCTCTACTAGCTCCAGGAGTTTCGAGCTTTTCTTCCTCCTTATAAATAGATTTACTTCTGGTAAAATTTAAAACGTATGTTTTCTCTAACATGCTTTTCATACGTTGTAAAATTTGTTTCTTTCGTTCTTCGGATAGTTGTCGCCCTCCAAAACTAGGATCTATAGCTGTTTTTGATTGATAAATTGCTTTTCCTTGAAAATTAGTTTGTGAAAAAACAGTCATGGAAACACTTAAGAGAAGAGCTGTAACTAAACCTTTCATTACTTTCGTTTTTAAATGATACTTATACCTTTTTTGTAGTATAAGAATTAGACTTTCAAAAACACAAAAGGTTTAACACGGTTTAACTACCCTTGTATTTCTATTTGAAAAGAGTTTCCGTCGTTACTTTTTCGTCTGTTTTTAAAACGCTCCATCATATCTTTAGTATGTTTATCCATTACAGTATCGAATTCTTTTTGAGTAACCTTTTTACCTTTGGTCGGTTCTTTTATCTCTATTTTTTCTGACGGATTTAAAACAATTTCGGTACATGCAATTGTTTGTTTTCCATCTTGTACTTCTAAAATCAATCCTGGCAACCCCCAAAACTGTTCTGGGCCATTGCTAATAGGAATTTCAGGAGTATACCAAGCCACTGTTTCAATAGTTACTTCTTCTTTTTTCTCCTCAGTTTCTCCATCTGTCATAGACATTGATGTTCTGGTTTCTTTTCTAGTTTTAGTTGCCTTATAACAAGTGTAATTTCCAATATTCTTAGTTTCTCCCGTCATTTTCCAATCATAGTTTTCTAACTTGTCTTTTATTAAAAAACGTTTACCACTTATCTCTGTCTTGTTCACATACCTTTTATCTTTTATGTTTTTATACAACACATCTGTTCCTCCACCATTGCCCATTATTTGAATTTGCATTCCTCCTGTTTGAACTTGAGGCGAAGAAAGTTTCTTATTTTGTTTGTAGGAAGATGTTGATTGATCAAAATTTAACGTGTAGGTTTGTTGAAACTGCTTCATTATTTGGGCTTGTATTTTTTTTTGCATTTCAGCATTTGGGGCGCCCTTACCCTTTTTATCATTATCTATTTTAAGGTCAATCTTTCGATGAGTCTTATAAGTGGCTTTCCCTTGAAAGTTTTGCGAAAACATTGAGGCACTCAGCAACAATATGAATAGTGTGATATTTCTCATTTCTTTAGTTTTTAAATTCAACACTACAAATATGCTTAGCTATATTATCTTTTTGAGTTAATGAGTGTTAACGAGTGTTAACCGTGTTTTTTATTCGCTTTAACACTTTATCTTTGAAACATGAATACAAAAAAACATCGCTGGATACTATATTTAATTAGTACGACAATTGTTGTTACAATTCTGATACAATTTTATTGGAACTATAAAAACTACCAACAAAACAAGCAACGTGTTATAAATGAAATTCAATTAAGCTTGGATAATGCTGTTGAAGAATATTATGCCGCTTTAACTAAGCAAAACTTTTTTGCCATAGTAGAATCTGGTAAAACATCTTCTAAAAATAATATTTGGAAAGAAGTCTTCTCTTCACAAGTTGATAAAAAAAAGGACAGTATAGAATTTAAAATTTCTTCTTTTGATATAAAAACAGACGATCCAAAAGAGTTTAAAAAGATGAATTCTTATTTTGTTGACTCACTTCTTAAAAATATGAAGCATAAAATTAGCGACTCTATACCTAAGAAGTATTCTAAAATCACCCAGATTACTCAATTTAGTAAAAATCATACATCTGGTATTCATCTCGATTCTTCAGGAATTAAAAAAGTAAAAGTTTTTAAAGGAAAGAGAGCTACCGATAGCTTAAAACTAATAAAAGGATTACAAACCATATTTATTTCTGTCCAAAATGATGCTTTAGATCATGGAAAGCTAGATTCAATTATAAAAAAACAATTAACAGCTAAAGGCATTCCTACTCCATTTTACTTAAATCATTTTAAACACGATACGCTGTTTTATTCCTCAAAAAAAGAAGGCACACCTACACTACACCTACAAAGCGATGCTAAGTCTACTTATGTTAAAAGTGATGAAAAGCTAACCCTATTGTATGAGAACCCATCAAGTGAAATTCTTAAAAGAAGTTCAACAGGAATTGTACTATCTCTTTTACTTTCATTGGCCGTGGTTATCAGTTTATTTTACTTGTTAAAAATCATCAATCAGCAAAAGGAACTAGCTGAAATTAAGAACGATTTAATTAGCAACATTACTCACGAATTCAAAACTCCTATAACTACTGTTTCAACTGCACTAGAAGCTATTAATAATTTTAATGCTATAGATGATAAGGAAAAAACCAAAAAATACATTTCCATTTCATCTGTACAAATAGAAAAATTACATTTAATGGTAGAGAAGTTATTAGAAACAGCTACCCTTGATAGTGAAAAATTACTTTTAAAGAAAGAGCCTGTCAATTTAGTTGAATTGATAGAAAACAACACTAAAAAACATCAGTTTACCAACTCAGAAAAAACAATTCAATTTTCATCAAACAAACCTGAAATAATCACAGGTATTGATATATTTCATTTTGAGAATGCCATTTCAAACTTATTGGATAATGCTATCAAATATGGTGGGAATAAAATAGAAGTACACATTAACCAAGTGTTAAACGCTATTGAAATAACTGTAGCAGACAACGGTAAAGGAATTGATAAAAATCAACAAGAAAAGATATTCGATAAGTTTTATCGTATTCCTAAAGGAAACACCCATGATGTAAAAGGCTTTGGAATAGGTTTATACTACACCAAAAAGATTATTGAAAAACATGGTGGCGCTATCTCGTTAACTTCAAAACCCAATAATACCCTTTTTAAAATTATTTTAAATAATGAGTGAAATTATTAAAGTACTGTTAGCTGAAGACGAACCTAGTTTAGGGCAAATTGTAAAAGAAAGTTTAGAAACTAGACGTTTTGAAGTATTTCATGCTCTTAATGGAGAAGAAGCTTATAAAATTTACCAAGCAAGCTCTCCTGATATTTTAGTTTTAGATGTAATGATGCCTAAAAAAGACGGTTTTACTCTTGCCAAAGAAATACGACAGGAAAACAAACACCTTCCTATTATTTTTTTAACTGCAAAATCGCAAGCTAAAGATGTTGTGGAAGGCTTTGAACATGGCGGAAACGACTATCTAAAAAAACCATTTTCAATGGAAGAATTGATTGTTCGTATTCATGCCCTATTGAATAGAATTGAGTTAAGAAAAAACCACGAGGCAATTAAGATTGGTAATTATATTTTTAACTACACCAAACAGGTTTTGTCTTTTAATGATGATATTAAAAAATTAACACATCGAGAATCAGAATTACTATTTCATCTATCACAAAAGAAAAATGAAATTTTAGACAGGTCTTTTATTTTAAAGAAATTATGGGGAGATGACGATTTTTTTAATGCTCGTAGCATGGATGTCTTTATTTCTAAATTGCGAAAGAAGCTTAAACATGATGAAAATATTCAAATTGTAAACGTAAGAGGCTATGGTTATAAATTGATCTGTTAAATTCTTTATGAATTCCTTTTTTTATGTAATTTTACCGTCCCCTAATCTGGCAGTGCCAGCAACATTAAAAAACATTTTACACAGACAATTATGCACGTAGCAATTGCCGGGAACATTGGCGCAGGTAAAACCACTTTAACAAAATTATTAGCAAAACACTACAATTGGGAAGCTCATTTTGAATCGGTTGATGAAAATCCATACTTAGACGATTTCTATGCAGAGATGGAGCGTTGGTCTTTTAATTTACAAGTTTACTTTTTAAATAGTCGTTTCCGTCAAGTGTTAGAGCTACGTAAATCTGGTAAAAAAATAATTCAAGACAGAACTATTTACGAAGATGCACATATTTTTGCTCCCAACTTGCATGCCATGGGACTTATGACTAACCGAGATTTTAGCAACTATTCTTCGTTATTTGAATTGATGGAAAATTTAGTAACACCACCAGATTTATTAATTTATTTACGCGCAGATATTTCTACATTGGTAGGTCAAATTCACAAACGCGGTAGAGAATATGAAAACTCTATAAGTATTGATTACTTAAGCAGGTTAAATGAACGTTATGAGGCTTGGATTAGTCAATACACCAAAGGAAAATTATTAATTATTGATGTTGATAATTTAGACTTTGTAGACAATCAAGAAGATTTAGGCTATATTATTGATCGGATAGATGCTCAGATAAACGGATTATTTTAAGTTTTAAAAACTTAAAACCACAATAAACAAACCCTTTGTTTTTATACTAGAAAAACAAAGGGTTTTCTATTGTCATATATTTTTCATAAACTTTAAAAGAGCTTTCTTTTAGAACAAACTAGTTATTACTACTTAAAGAGTGTTATAATTTTAAAATTGTACCTCCCTTTTTTATAAATAGTCACATAGTCACCTTACTTTTTCTTATCAAATAGCTAATATTTGTGACAACTTATTCAAGAAATAAGCTTATTAACTTCTATTAGTTTAATCATTTACGGGTAGCTGAACATGTAATCTTTAAACTTAAAGAAGAAATAGAGTAAGTAAGGAATTTACCTAAAATTAATAATTATGAAAAAAACATTTTTCTCTCTTGAAGAAATTGAAAAATTTTCAATCTATCAAATAAGTAACTTAAATACCATTAAAGGGGGAACTATTCAAACTTCTACTAGCTATTCAGCAATTGTTGATCCAGACGAAGATGATGACGATATGGATGAAGATGATGATGCTATTAGAGCAAAGCGTTTATCTTCTGAATCCTCGCTATTAGTTCCAAATCTTACCCCTTAAAATAACACCATAATATTAATTACTCTCATATTCACCTATACATTAAACAAAAATGAGTATGAGTTACTTTTTTCACAGGCAGCTGAAAATGTGATTTTAAACTAAAAAATAGAGTAAGCAATTAACTTAAAATTAATAATCATGAAAAAAACATTTTTTTTACCAAAAGGGTTGGAAAAGTTTTCAAACTTACAAACTGACAATTTAGACCTTATTAGAGGAGGTGCTATTTATATTGAAGAAGAAATTTATTACCCTACTAGTGGTGGAGGAAGAGTATGCCCTGACGGATTAGTTTGGAGTGATAAACTACAAAAATGTGTAAGAATTATAGAAGTTGAAGCTGAAAAAGAGGTCTTTAAATTATAGAATAACTTTATAAAATCTTATCAAGGAAATTATACAATAAGTACAATTTCCTTGTTTTTAATCAATACTTTTCAAATTATGAATTTTAATTCTTTAGCCATAAAAATTGCTAGTAGGTGTAACCTTAATTGCTCATACTGCTTCATGTATAATCTTGGAGATACAACCTACAAAAGCCAGCCAAAGTTTATGTCTACAGAAGTAGTTGATAATATCATTGAAAAAACGAAAAACTACATAAAAAAATATCAGAGAAAAGAGTTCTCTTTTATTTTTCATGGAGGTGAACCTCTACTTGCTTCCAAAGATTTTTTCATAGATTTTATAAATAAGGTAAAAGAAATTAAAAAAGAGCTTACTGATGTTTCGTTCTCATACGACTTACAAACAAATGGTGTCCTTTTAGATAAAAATTGGATAGAGCTATTTAAAAAACTAGATATTTACCCTAGTGTTAGTATTGATGGCACAAAAAAAGCACACGATATGTATCGAGTAGACCATAAAGGAAATGGCAGCTACGATACCGTTTTTGAAAGTGTTAAGTTATTAAAAAATGAAATGAATTTTGCGGATATCGCTTGTGTTATTAACATTAAAGAAAGTCCAAAAGAGATGTATGATAGTTTCAAGAAAATGAATGCTAGCTATGTAAATTTTTTAATTCCAGATTACACACACGACAATTTTCCTTTCGATAAGGATAAAACCTTAATGGCTGATTGGTTAATTAATTTATTTGACATTTGGATTAGCGACTCCAAACGGTTTAAAATCCCACTATTTTTAGGCTTGTTAAACTCTCTTATGAGAGTTAATGAAAAAACAAAAAACGAATCAACTGTTTTAGTTATAGAAACCAATGGAGAAATCGAAGCTATTGACTCTCTAAAAGCTTGTGGTAATGGTTTTACAAAAACGGGACTCAATATTAAAGAAAATAGTTTTCAAGATATACAGCATACATCTTTAGGCAAACTATATTTTAATGATTTTAATACTAAGCTTTGTAAACAATGCTTGGAATGCCCATTAAATGAAATTTGTAAAGGAGGTAGGTTAGTTCATCGTTATAGCAAAAAAAGTGGTTTCAATAATCCTTCAGTTTATTGTAACGATCTAATTAAACTAATAGCTCATATACAAACGTTTTTCATATCATGTTATCCTGAGTTACACAAAAAAGAAAATATAGAACCTATAAAACCTAAGGAAATCACAAATTATCTTTCTGCTTTTTATAAAAGCACTAACTCTCCTTACCAAGAAGAATTAGAATCTTTTTCTAAGGAAAATAAAGCATCGGTTGCTTAGTCAAATTAAACCACTCGTCTTTTAAACTCACTTAATAGAATAGCTGTTGCAGTAGCTACGTTCAAACTTTCTGTTTGTTGTAAATCTCCAAATCTTGGAATAGTTACACTGTTTTTTACAAGTTCTGCAATTTCAGATGAAATACCATTTGCCTCATTTCCCATTACCAAAATAGCCTTTTGAGGCAACGAGGAGGTATATACATTATCACCATGCATATCGGCTGTGAATGTAGGTAGTGAAGTATTTGTTAAAAACTCAGATAAATCAACATATGAAATCTGAACTCTTGTTAACGACCCCATGCTAGATTGCACCACTTTTTGATTATAGCAATCAACTGTATTCTTAGAGCATACCAACTCAGAAACTCCAAACCAATCACACAACCGAATAATTGTCCCTAAATTCCCTGGGTCGTTTATACCATCTAAAGCAACCATAAAGTTACTTTTACTAATCTCTTTTTTCTTCGGAATTTTAAACACTCCCAATACTTTATTTGGTGTCTTTAGAGTACTTATTTTTTTTAATTCGTTTTCAGAAATCAAAGTAACCTCTTTACTTTCTTTGGAAATAAATGACTCATCTGTAGTATATAATTGTTCTAGCTCCAAAGAAGATGCTAACAATTCTTTAACCACCTTTAGCCCTTCCGCAACAAATAATTGATGCTTTTGTCTATACTTTTTTTGCTGTAAACTAGTTATTAACTTTATATTGTTTTTAGATAAACTCATTAAATTGTTTTTAACACTCTAAAACCACTAAAAAATAGTATTTTTGATTCTTAATACGAGGCGTAAAGTTAATGAAAAAACTTTCTTTCTTCTTTTTATTAGTAGTCTTATTCAGCTCTTGTAGCACGATTAAATATGTTAAAGAAAACGAGTTATTGCTAGCCAAAAACACCGTGTATATTGACAGTGTAAAAAACTCAAGTGAAAACATTTCTGAATTGCTATTACAGCGTCCTAATGCAAAGGCTTTGGGTATGCCTTTATCATTACATTTTTATAATTTAGGTAACCCAGAAGCTCCAAAAACACCAAGCGAATGGGCGAAGAAACATCCAAAAACCTATCACTTTTACAAAGATGTCTTTTCAGAAAAACAAAGTATTGCAGTCGCCAAAACATTTATTGGTTTTAACAATTGGTTTTTAACTAGCGGTGAAGCACCTATTATAATTGACGATAAGAAAACGAATAGAACTGTAGATAATTTAAAAGCTTACTTTCAAACCGAAGGGTATTTTAGAGCTAAAGTTTTTTCAAAAAAAGATACCATTGGTAAAAAGAAAGGAAAGATTAGTTACTATATTTCAAAAGGAAAACCTTCTTATCTTGACTCTATAAAAACTTTTATCACCTCACCTGTTCTGGATTCTTTATACCAGCTTACAAAAAACAAAAGTTACTTAAAGTCTGGAGATCACTATAAAAACGACAACTTTATAAAAGAGGCCAACCGACTAGTCAAACTTTTTAGAAACAAAGGAATATATCAATTCAATGAAAATTATATCTCCTTTGAAAATGACACTTTAAAGAATTATGAAAAAACCGATGTAGATATTAATATTTCTGATAAAACTATTCCTTTTCAAATTCAGAAATTAAAAAAAGTAAACGTTTTTACCGACTATACTTATAGCACACGAAATTCTAAGCATAAGGATACTACTACTTATAATGGAATTAACTTTTACGCACTTCGAAAGCTAAAATACAATCCTAAGTACTTATCTCAATCAATATTTATAAAACCAAATACCGTTTATAGTGACTCGTTAAGAAATTTAACTCGTACCCATTTAAGAGGACTGAAAAATTTTAAAGCCACTTCTATTCGGTATAATGAGCTAAGTGAAAATGAACTAGAAGCAAATGTATATTTAACCCCAATAGAAAAATATACGCTCGGTTTTGAATCTGAATTGTCACGTTCAAATATTCGAAACTTTGACATTTCGTTAAAGTTTTCTTTAACAAACAGAAATACCTTCAAAGGGGCAGAGCTTTTTAAGCTATCAACTTTTGGTTCTTATTTTAACTCTAACAATGGCCCTGGTTGGGAAATTGGTTCTGATATTTCATTAGAAGTACCTCGTTTTATGGCTCCTTTTGGACTTAATAAGCTAGTTCCAAAAAGAATGTTTCCTAGAACTAAATTTTATTCAGGAATTGGAATTCAAAAAAATATTGGTTTAGACAAGCAAAACATCTCAGTTGGAATTGATTATAAATGGGACTACAATAAGAAAAAGTCTATTCAACTAGAACTGTTAAATACCCAATATATTAGAAACTTAAATGTTGATAATTATTTTTCAATTTATAATTCAGAATATCGAAAATTAGCAGAAGTTGCTCAAATTTATGACCCTTCTTATACTTTTCCTGAGAACACACCTAACAATTCTAATGAGATTATTAATTTTGTTTCAAATGTGCTTACTGATGCTGATTTTGCAGCTTCAAACCCGAATGAGTTTCAAAATATTTTAAATCTTGCCAACCGATACAATATTGTTACTTCTGACTTTTTAATTCCTGAAATAGCTTATGGTTATACCTACAATAACCAAGAAAATATTAAAGATGCAAGCTTTTCCTTTTTTAAGTTCCGAATCGCTAATTCAGGAAATATTATGGGCCTTTTATCTAAAAAGACCAATAGTTCTGGACAAAAAACAGTATTTAAAATCCCCATTGCTCAATATTTTAAAACGGACTTAGAATATAAAAAGTATTGGGATTTAGGTGATAACAATGTACTGGCTCACAGAACCTTTCTTGGAGCTATTTTTACTTACGACAATTCTGGTGTTCCTTTTTCTCGTAGTTATTTTGCAGGTGGCTCAAACGATATACGTGCCTGGAGAACTTACGATTTAGGGCCAGGTACACGAGCGCCTGTTCTTGAGTATAATATAGGAAGTTTAAAATTTTTAACTAGCTTCGAATATCGTTTTAATGTTTTTGGTTCTTTAAAGTCTGCCTTATTTGTAGATGCAGGAAATATCTGGGATATAACCAATACAGAATTTGTTGATGACCCAGCTAAATTTAACGGTTTTAAGTCATTAAAAGACATCGCTGTAGGAGCTGGTTTTGGGCTTCGTTATGACTTTAAATTTTTAATAGCCAGATTGGATTTAGGGTTCAAAGCACACGAACCGTACCTAACAGATAATAAGTGGTTTCAAAACTTTAATTTCACCAACTCTGTACTAAACATAGGTATTAATTACCCTTTTTAACAAAGTACTTTCTGTTAAAAATTTATCGCAACTTGTATAAAAAAGTGTAGATTTGTTCCATAATTTATGTAACACACTACTAAACAACAAAAAAATGATTAAACCTGGAGTTGCCACCGGAAAAGAAGTTCAAGCAATTTTTGAATTAGCCAAACAAAAAGGCTTTGCTTTACCAGCTGTTAATGTTGTGGGATCAAACACTATTAATACAGTTTTAGAAACAGCTAAAGAGCTTAACTCGCCTGTAATTATTCAGTTCTCTAATGGAGGTGCTCAATTCAATGCAGGTAAAGGCTTATCGAACGACAACGAAAAAGCAGCCATTGCAGGGGCAGTAGCGGGGGCTAAACACATACATTTATTAGCAGAAGCTTATGGAATTCCTGTTATTTTACACACAGATCACGCTGCTAAAAAACTATTGCCTTGGATTGATGGTTTGTTAGATGCTAGTGAGCAATTTTATAAAGAAACAGGAAAACCGTTATACAGTTCTCACATGATTGATTTAAGTGAAGAACCTTTAGAAGAAAATATTGAAATTTGTAAAGAATACCTTGCTCGTATGAGTAAAATGGGAATGACTTTAGAAATTGAATTAGGAATTACAGGAGGGGAAGAAGATGGTGTTGACAATACAGATGTAGACAGCTCTAAGTTATATACTCAACCAGAAGAAGTAGCGTATGCTTACGAAGAATTGATGAGCGTTAGTTCACAATTTACCATCGCTGCTGCTTTTGGAAATGTTCATGGAGTATATAAACCAGGAAACGTAAAGTTAACTCCAAAAATTTTAAAGAACTCACAAGAACACATTACAGAAAAATATAATGTTCCTCACAACACAATTGACTTTGTATTCCACGGAGGATCTGGTTCTACTTTAGAAGAAATTCGTGAAGCAATTAGCTACGGAGTTGTAAAAATGAATATCGATACCGATTTACAATATGCATTTACCGAAGGAGTTCGTGATTATATGAAAGAAAAATCTGCATATTTGCAAGCTCAAATTGGTAACCCAGAAGGAGATGATGTTCCTAATAAAAAATATTACGACCCTCGTAAATGGTTACGTGAAGGAGAGCAAACTTTTAAAGCTAGATTAAAAAAAGCTTTTGAAGATTTAAATAATGTGAACACATTATAATATTTTTTGAAAAAGAAAAACCAAACAACTAAAGAATAAAAAACTAAATTATGGCTTGGTTTAAACGTACAGACAAAGGGATTCAAACCCCTACAGAAGAAAAAAAAGACACCCCAAAAGGCTTGTGGTATAAAACCCCAAGCGGAAAAATAATTGACACTGACGAACTTAAAAAAAACCTATATGTAAGTCCAGAAGATGGCTACCATGTACGTGTGGGAAGTAAAGAATATTTTGAAATATTTTTTGACAATAATGAGTTCACAGAACTTGCTCCTAAACTGTCAGCTAAAGACCCTTTAAAATTTGAGGACACAAAAAAATATCCTGAAAAATTAAAGGCAGCTCAAAAGAAAACAGGTTTAAAAGATGCTGCGCGCGCTGCTGTTGGTAAATCAATGGGGAAAGATTTGGTAATTGCTTCAATGGACTTTGCTTTTATTGGAGGGTCTATGGGAAGTGTTGTTGGTGAAAAAATAGCAAGAGCTATAGATTACTCTATCCAAAACAACGTTCCTTTTTTAATGATTTCTAAATCTGGAGGAGCTCGTATGCAAGAAGCCTTACTTTCTTTAATGCAATTAGCCAAGACTTCTGCAAAGCTAGCACAATTAGCAGAAGCTAAAATTCCATACATATCTTTATGTACCGACCCAACTACTGGAGGAACTACAGCTTCCTTTGCTATGTTAGGAGATATTAACATTGCAGAACCAAATGCTTTGATTGGATTTGCAGGACCACGTGTCGTAAAAGATACAACCGGTAAAGATTTACCAGACGGATTCCAACGTTCTGAATTTTTATTAGAACATGGTTTCTTAGATGCTATTTACGAGCGAAAAGACTTAAAAAAACAAGTAAATTTGTATTTAGATTTAATACAAAACCAACCTGTAAGAGCATAATAAAAAAAGCTGGCGTTTGCTAGCTTTTTTGCTTTCTAACTTTTTCGTTTCCATTCCAAAAAATAATCGTACATTTGCAACTTCAATGTAAAAGCATTGAGTACATAATAATCATTTAAATAATATTGGCATGTATTTAACAAAAGAAGTTAAAGAACAAATCTTCGCAAAACACGGTAAAGGAGCAAATGATACTGGTACTGCAGAAGGTCAAATCGCGTTATTTACGCACAGAATTAACCACTTAACTGAGCACTTAAAGAAAAATCGTAAAGATTTTAACACAGAACGCTCGTTAGTACGTATGGTAGGTAAGCGTAGAAGCTTATTAGATTATCTAAAGAAAAAAGAGATTAATAGATATCGTGCGATTATTAAAGAATTAGGAATTAGAAAATAATTCTACAAGAAAAGAGGCTCTATAAACGTGCCTCTTTTTTATTTTAAACTAAATAGTATTTCTGACTAACAACCAGAAATTTATATATAAAAAGCTCAAAATTACTAACAACAATTTTGATTTTCCATTGGAGCAACAACAACACAACAACAAACAAAAACGAATTAAAATTTAGAAGAATTAATTTATGATTCCAAAAGTATTTAACCAAGTAATAGAACTTGGAGATGGGAGAACCATCACATTAGAAACAGGAAAATTAGCAAAACAAGCAGATGGTTCTGTTGTTGTAAGAATGGGAGATACAATGTTATTAGCAACAGTTGTATCAGCAAGAACTGCAAATCCAGGTATTGACTTTTTACCTTTAACGGTAGATTACCGTGAAAAATTTGCTGCCGCGGGTCGTTATCCGGGTGGATTTATGAAGCGTGAAGCACGTCCTTCAAACGAAGAAATTTTAACAATGCGTTTAGTAGACCGTGTATTGCGTCCGCTTTTCCCAAAAGATTATCATGCTGAAACTCAGGTGATGATTCAATTAATGTCTCATGACGAAGAGGTAATGCCAGACGCTTTAGCTGGTTTAGCAGCCTCTGCTGCCATTCAATTATCAGACATTCCTTTTGAAACACCAATTTCAGAAGTACGTGTAGCAAGAATTAACGGAGAGTTTGTTATTAACCCTAGTTATACACAATTACAAGAAGCTGACATTGATATGATGATTGGTGCTTCTGCCGATTCAGTTGCCATGGTAGAAGGTGAAATGAAAGAAATTTCAGAAGAAGAAATGGCGGATGCAATTAAATTTGCACACGAAGCTATTAAAGTACAATGTGCTGCTCAAGTTGCTTTGGCTGAAGCTGTTGGTAAAAAAGAAACTCGTGAGTATGAAGGAGAAAGAGAAGATGAAGAATTGGCTCAAAAAATTCACGATGCAGCTTACCAAAAATGTTATGATATTGCTAAAAAAGGAACTTCTAAACAAGAAAGAGGATTGGCTTTTTCTGAAGTTAAAGAAGAGGTTACCGCAATGTTTACCGAAGAAGAATTAGAAGAATACGGAGACTTAATTGGTAAATACTTTAGCAAAGCTCACAAAACAGCTGTTAGAGATTTAACTTTAAATGAAGGTTTACGTTTAGATGGGCGTACTACTACAGATATTAGACCTATTTGGTGTGAAGTAGACTATTTACCAAGAACTCATGGTTCATCTATCTTTACACGTGGAGAAACTCAAGCATTGGCTACAGTTACCTTAGGTACTTCTAGAGATGCAAATATGGTAGATTCTCCGACATTACAAGGTGAAGAAAAATTCTATTTACACTATAACTTCCCTCCTTTTTCAACGGGAGAAGCACGCCCTTTAAGAGGAACGTCTCGTCGTGAAATTGGTCACGGAAACTTAGCTCAAAGAGCTTTAAAAGGAATGATTCCTGAAGATTGCCCGTATACAGTTCGTATAGTATCTGAGGTATTAGAATCTAATGGTTCTTCTTCAATGGCAACTGTTTGTTCGGGTACTATGGCATTAATGGATGCGGGTGTTCAAATGAAAAAACCAGTTTCAGGTATTGCAATGGGATTAATTTCTGACGGTGATCGTTATGCTGTATTATCTGATATTTTAGGGGATGAAGATCATTTAGGAGATATGGACTTTAAAGTTACAGGTACTGCTGACGGTATTACTGCTTGTCAGATGGATATTAAGATTAAAGGATTATCTTATGAAATCTTAGTAAACGCATTAAAACAAGCTCGTGATGGTCGTTTACACATCTTAGAAAAATTAACGGACACTATCGCTACTCCTAATGAAGATGTAAAAGCTCATGCACCTAAAATGGTGAATAGAGTAATTCCTAACGATTTAATAGGAGCCTTTATTGGACCTGGTGGAAAACACATCCAAGAGTTACAAAAAGAAACAGAAACTACGATTGTTATTAACGAAGATCCTGTTACAGAAGAAGGAATTGTTGAGATTTTAGGAACTAACCAAGAAGGTATAGATAAAGTTATAGCTCGTATTGAATCTATGATGTTCAAACCTGAAAAAGGTTCTGTATACGAAGTAAAAGTTATAAAAATATTAGATTTTGGCGCTGTTGTTGAATATACAGAAGCTCCAGGAAATGAAGTTTTATTACACGTTAGCGAGTTAGCTTGGGAACGTACAAACAACGTTACAGATGTAGTGAACATTGGTGATGTTATTGATGTAAAATACTTTGGTGTTGACCCTAAAACTCGTAAAGAAAAAGTTTCTCGTAAAGCCTTATTACCTAAACCTGAAGGTTATGTAGCTAGACCACCTAGAGACAATAACAGAGATAACAATAACAGAGATAATAGAGGTCGTGATAATCGTAACCGCGATAATCGTCGTGACGATAGAAAACCTAGACAAGATAAAAAAGAATCGTAAGACTCTATTTTAGATATAAAAAAGCAACCTTAAAAGGTTGCTTTTTTATTTTATATACATCTTTAAAATGAAGAAAGGCTGCCAAATTAGCAGCCTTTAACTTAGAGTTGTTTCAGATCATTCCCCAATAATCATATAAAAATCTTACTCTATAAAGAAATCCACTACTATAACAGTTGAAAAATAAAATACCCTACCCCTTTTTGAAAAATTTATTTAAATAAAAAATCTTTTTTTAGCTTTTGTTTTTTTAGTTTTAGTTTTCTTTGCATCCCATTCATGAAAATACAACGAATCACATATATTTCTATAGGAACCAATCAAGGAGATAAGCTCGCCAATATTCAGCAAGCAATTAACTTAGTTGCCGATAAGGTAGGCGCTGTATTAAAAGTAGCGTCTGTATACGAAACTGCTTCATGGGGGTTTGATAGTAATAATTTTTACAATACATGTATTAAAGTTTCAACGCATTTACCTCCAGAACAATTAATACTTAGACTACTATCAATAGAAAAAGAACTTGGAAGAACTCGAAAAAACACCGATGGGTATTCTGATAGGCTAATAGATTTAGATATTTTATTATTTGATGATGAGATTATCTTTTCTAAAACCTTAATCGTACCGCATCCAAGAATGTTAGAACGCAAATTTGCTTTAGTTCCGTTGGTTGAAATTGCCCGCAATGTTATTCACCCAATAGAAAAAAAGCATTTATATATTTGTTTAGAAAATTGTGCAGACATTTCTGAAATCACCAAATTAGAGGTACAGTTAAAGCGCCCGATTCCTATTACCGAGAAGTATAATTACATTGCTATTGAAGGTAATATTGGTGCTGGTAAAACCTCATTAGCCAATATGATGTCTGATGAATTCAATGCTAAAATTGTCTTAGAACGCTTTGCAGACAATCCATTTTTACCTAAGTTTTACAACGACAATGAACGTTATGCCTTTCCGTTAGAAATGAGTTTTTTAGCAGATCGTTACCAACAACTTTCTGATGATTTGGCGCAGTTTGATTTGTTTAAAAACTTTATTGTTTCTGATTACTACATTTTTAAATCGCTTATTTTTGCACAAGTCACTTTACATAGTGATGAATATAAGTTGTATAGAAAAATGTTCGATTTAATGTACAAAGAAATTACAAAGCCTGATTTGTATGTATATTTATATCAAAACACAGAACGCTTACTAGAAAATATTAAAAAGCGCGGACGCGATTACGAGCAAAATATAGAAGCAAGTTATTTACAAAAAATCCATGATGGGTATAGCAATTTTATCAAAACACAACCTGATTTAAACATTCTAATTGTTGATGTTTCTGATTTAGATTTTGTTAATAACCATGAAGATTACGAAACTATCATTAATAGGATAAAAAACTACAATGCATAAAAAAAGCAGCTTTGAAAGCTGCTTTTTTTTATTTCTGAATTAACTCTAGCTTTTCAGCAAAATAGTCACAAAAATCGCGCATGGTAGCACTCATTTTTTCGTCGTTTGTGGCTCTTTCAAAAGAGTTTGCCATAGATACTAAGGTTTGATGAAAAAACTGCTTCATTTCGTCTACAGGCATATCTTTAGTCCATAAATCCATACGCAAGGTATCTTTTTGTTTATGATCCCAAACAGATAGCATAATTGCTTTTGAAGCTTCATCTTTTATACCTCCGTCTTCTGCATTCCAAGTAATTTGTTCTGGAATTCTGTTTTCGTCTAACCCTACTTTAAATGTTATTGTTGATGTATGCTCTATCGCCATTATCTTTTTGGTTTATATCTTGAGTTTTTGAAGATTTCCTCTTCACTTGTTTGTAATAATGTATGCAAAGATACATCATTCTTTTGCATGTACGAACGTACGATTTGCCAACCAATCCACTCTCCTATTCTTCCTGGTGATTGACTATCTTCTTCCATATAGAACTTAGAAAAAGGAGCTAAATCTAAAAAACGTTTGTCAACATCTTTACTAGTACTGTATAACAAATCTTTTGTTATAAAATACATCCATATTTGCTCTTCATTACTTTTTGCCCACTTTAGTTTTTCTTGTGAATATCCTATTTTTACAGCATCAGGTATTTTGGGTAAATAGGCATCTAGCAAATACATTTTTTTTCCTCGATAAATCATTTTATCGATAAAACTTCTTGCCCTACTTGGCAACATTTGCTTGCTAATTATAGTTTTTGCTACATCAACTACAATATGTTCTTTGGTATTGTTCTGCTTTACATACTCAGGATAATCATTATAAAATTCATGCGTTCTTCCCAAATACGCATCTAAAGAAATGAACAATAAACTATCTGTATATACAACTCTTTTATCATAGTCTATATTCGTTAGGATAGTAATTACTTTCGGGCTCAGAAATCTTGGATTATAATATGTTACATGCTTAAATAATGATGTTAATTGTTCTTTTTCCTCTTCAAAATCTGGGAAAACTTTTTGAGTTTCATCAAACAACTCTTGCTCATCTTTATTGTTTATCTTATTGATCCAAACACTATCTGGTTGAGGAGGAAAAAGCATCGGATATTTTTCCTTTACGTTAGTAAGCTCGTTTGGTTTTGTATTATAAAAATCAACATCAAAACGGTCTAGGTCAATCTTTACGTTAAGATTAGACACATCAACATCTAACTTGTTACTTTCATTATTTTTACATGAAAGACTTATAAAAACTAAGGCAACTAGTGCTAAAATTTTTCTCATGAACTTTAGTATATTTACATTCTAAATTACAACGTCGAAATTACTAAATTAGTTGTTACCTCTTAACTGTAAACTCGTAAAATATCACAAAATGAATACTCCTAAGGTTGCTGAACACATTATAAATTGGTTAAAAGATTACGCTACAAATGCAAAAGTTAATGGTTTTGTTGTAGGAATTTCTGGTGGTATTGATAGTGCAGTTACTTCAACTTTATGTGCTAAAACTGGTTTACCTACCTTGTGTGTTGAACTACCTATTCATCAAGCCAAGAGCCAAGTAAGTAGAGCTAATGAGCATATTAAATTATTAAGAGAACGTTTTAATAATGTAAGTGAAGCTGAAGTAAATTTAACCTCTACTTTTGAAGATTTTAAAACTGTAGTACCGCAAGTTGAACCTTCTGCTAAAGTAGATTTGGCACTCGCAAACACTCGTGCTCGCTTACGTATGACAACCTTATATTATTTTGCTGGTTTACACGGTTTATTAGTTGCAGGAACGGGTAATAAAGTAGAAGATTTTGGTGTTGGGTTTTATACTAAATATGGTGATGGTGGTGTCGATTTAAGTCCAATTGCCGATTTAGTAAAGTCTGAAGTTTATGAATTAGCAGCTTATTTAGAAGTTCCTACATCAATTCAAAAAGCACAGCCTACTGATGGTTTGTTTGGAGATAGTAGAACAGATGAGGACCAAATTGGAGCTTCTTACGATGAGTTAGAATGGGCCATGAAAATGCAAGATGCAGGTAAAACTATAGCTGACTTCTCTGGTAGAGAGTTAGCAGTATATAAAATATATACGCATCTGAATCGCATCAATCAACACAAAATGATTCCGATTCCTATTTGTGAAATTCCTAAAGACTTAAAGTAAGTTAACCGACATCATTTGTCGTTTAATTCTTTGATAGGCACTTTTTTTATGCCCGTTAGAAATATTGAACGGTAACATAACTAGCAACCTAACTAATTCTAGAATTTGTAGCAACTTTCTCATTTTCTTTTAATTTCTTGTTCTTTTTGCAAGTAAAGTTACAAAAAAAATGTTAAGAAGCTTCATTTTTAAAAAAAATAGCAATTTGGTAATCTTAAATTACGCGATTTAGTTTTTCAAAAAGACGTTTTTTCAATCCTGTATAATTACCTATTTCTTCTAAATTGGGTACAGCTTTTTGTTCTTGGCTTTCTTGTAAAATTTCTTTAATTTTTTCTTCAATTAAAACCCTACGTAAGTTTAAAATAGCATCGGTAACTAACTTTGGAAGAATTTTAACGGTTTCCGTTACAAAAACCTCTTTACGCTCCCAATCGCTTAGATTATATTTTTCTTCATCCATTAAAATATTGGTTACTAAACTAGATATTTGCGGATTTTCATGCATCACTAAATGATCTACCTTTATTTTTTCATCTTGATTTAATTGATGAATTAACTCATAATAAGTTAATCTAAAAATTTCGTTAGTAAACTCTATTTCGTCTTCTTGTAAATTTAAATACAGTTCGTTTGATACTGTATTTTGGTATTCTTCTTTTTCTAAAAACGGACGCCCTCTTTCATCAACTGCATCTACCCAATTCACAAAATCAACCACTTCATTTCCATATAGCAACAATATTCTAATGACTTCTTTTTCAAGAATATTTAACTGATTAATGCTTTGTTGTAATTTTCCTTTCCCCCCCTTGATGGCTTCCATGGAAGTTTGTCCTTGCTCTTGAAAATATTCTGGAGGTGGTTGGTTAGGGTCTTGTCCTCCGCTACTCTTTCTCGCTGCTGTTGCTCCCTTTTTTAACAACTGGGCTAACTCACTAAATAGTACTCTTTCAGAAATATCCATAATGCGTGCACATTCTTGTACGTACACTTCACGTTGAATTCCATCAGGAATTTTAGAGATACTCGTAACTATATCTCTAATTAAACCTGCTTTTTTAACAGGATCATTCGCTGCTTCTTTCATTAATAGAGAAACTTTGAACTCAATAAAATCTTGTGATTTTTCTTCTAAGTATTCTTTTAACTCAGCATTCGAATGTGCCTTAGCAAAACTATCGGGGTCTTCTCCTTCTGGAAAAGCTACCACTCTTACATTCATTCCTTGCTCAAGAATTAAATCGATTCCTCGAATTGAGGCTCTAATTCCAGCTGCATCACCATCAAAAAGCACAGTTATATTCTGTGTTAATCGATTTACCAAACGAATCTGATCAGGCGTTAATGCAGTACCAGAAGAGGCCACAACATTCTCAATTCCAGATTGATGAAATGAAATCACATCAGTATACCCTTCTACTAAAAAGCAATTGTCTTCTTTAGCAATTTCTTTTTTAGCTTGGTACAATCCGTAAAGAATTTTACTTTTATGATAAATATCACTCTCGGGAGAGTTTAGGTATTTTGCCGCTTTTTTATCGTTGGTTAGTATTCTACCTCCAAAGCCTAGAATACGACCAGACATACTATGAATAGGAAACATCACACGCCCTTTAAACCGGTCGAACTTTCTCTCTTCTGCTCCTCCTTCTTTTACAATTGTTAATCCTGTAGATTTAAGGTATTTTAACTCATAGCCTTTAGCCAGTGCTGCCTTGGTAAAATTATCCCATTCGTCTTTACAGTACCCTAAATCAAATTTTTCGATAGTATCTTCTCTAAACCCTCTCTCTTTGAAATAAGACAACCCAATTGCTCTACCATTTTGTGTATTCATTAGTACATCGTGAAAATAATCTTTGGCAAATTTCGAAACCAAAAACATACTTTCTCGCTCATTCATCTGTTGCTTTTGCTCATCAGACTGCTCGGTTTCTTCAATTTCTATATTGTATTTTTTTGCCAACCAACGTATCGCTTCTGGATAGGTATAATGCTCGTGTTCCATTAAAAAAGAAATCGCATTTCCTCCTTTACCTGTACTAAAATCTTTCCAAATTTGTTTAACAGGCGATACCATAAACGAAGGGGTACGTTCGTCTGTAAACGGACTTAACCCTTTAAAGTTACTTCCAGATTTTTTTAACTGAACGAATTCTCCTATCACCTCCTCTACTCGGGCGCTTTCAAAAACTCTATCTATGGTTTGTTGGGTTATCATATACTATACAAATACAGCAAACAAATATACTACTAGTTTTAAAAGTTATTTTATTCTTGCAAAAAACTCTGGGCAAATTTAATTTGCTAAAAACATATAATTACATAATTTTGGCAAAAATTCCCCTTATGATGAAAACAATTACCCCCTTTTGTTTGGCAATATTTTTTGCATTGAATACTTACGCACAAGAAACCATTCGAATTCCTGATATTGGTTTAGAAGAATGTTTAATCAATTTAAAAATAGATTCTAACGGTTTAAACGGTAGTATTACAATTAGTGATGCAGAATATGTGACCAACCTAAATGTTAACGATCCTGTTACCAACAAAGACCTTCCTAATGTATACTCTAAGATTAAAGATTTAACTGGTTTAGAGAGTTTTCCTAATTTAAGACGTTTGGATTGTTTTGGCAATGAAATTAAAAAGATTGATTTATCACAAAGTTCTTCTATAAGTTTCTTAAACTGTAGTGAGAACAAAATTGAACGTTTAGATGTGAGTAAAAACCCTAACTTAACCTATATAAGTTGCGATTATAATAAATTAACCTCATTAATACTTGGTGAAAACCCTAACATTCAAAGTTTATACGCTAGTTACAATCAACTTACTACATTAGATGTTTCAAACTGTCCTAACTTAGAAAGTATGGATGTTACTGGAAACAAAATTAAAACTATTATTGTTAGTGAAGAGCAATTAGCTAACATTCCTCAAGGATGGTATAAAGACAAAAAAACTACCTACACAACACGTAGTGGTGTGGCAGCTGACAACAATATTGTTGCAGAAGAAAAGGTTGTTATAGAAGCACAAAAAGCAGTAAAAACCCCTGAAAACAGCAAGTCTAAGGAAGTTAAAAAACCTGTACAGAAGTATGCTGAAAGCTTTATACAATTAGTTGTTTCTGAATATGAAAAAAGCGTATTAAACGAAACCTATTTAAAGCAAATAAGAGAAGACCTTATGTATAAATATGACATTAAAGATGAAGAAATTACTAAATGGATTCAACAATATAGCAAACTTCACAAAGCAGAATAACAGCTTCATTTATTAAAATAAAAACAGCCCTCAATGTATTGAGGGCTGTTTTTATTGTTTTCGATAACGCTTTTAAGAGGCTGCTCTTAATTTCTTTAATGCTGATTTCGTTAATTTCGACTCTGCATATTCTTTTGTTACCTTGAATTCTTTTTCTTCAGAACTTGGCATATCGAACATTGCATCGGTTAAAATAGCTTCACACAACGAACGCAATCCACGTGCACCCAATTTGTATTCTACCGCTTTGTTAACAATAAATTGCAATGCTTCTTCTGTCATAGTAAACTCTACATCATCCATTAAAAACAGCTTCGTATATTGCTTTATAATAGAGTTTTTAGGCTCTGTTAAAATCGCTCTAAGTGTTTTTTCATCTAACGGATTCATATAACTCAATACTGGTAAACGACCAATGATTTCTGGAATTAATCCGAAAGATTTTAAATCTAATGGTGTAATGTACTGCAATAAGTTATCGTGGTCGATTTTATCTTCTTCTACTGAAGCACTGTAGCCAACCGCTTGCATATTTAAACGCTTGCTAATAAACCTGTCTATTCCAGAGAACGCTCCACCAGCAATAAACAAAATATCTTTGGTATTTACTTCAATAAATTTTTGTTCAGGGTGCTTTCTTCCTCCTTTAGGAGCTACATTTACCACAGCTCCTTCTAATAACTTTAGTAAAGCTTGTTGTACTCCTTCTCCAGAAACATCACGTGTAATTGATGGATTGTCTCCTTTACGAGCAATTTTGTCTATCTCATCAATAAATACGATTCCTCTTTCTGCTTTTTCTACATCGTAATCGGCAGCTTGTAACAAACGGCTTAAGATGCTTTCTACATCTTCTCCTACATAACCTGCTTGCGTTAATACAGTAGCATCAACGATAGAAAATGGTACATTTAGCATTCTAGCAATTGTACGAGCTACCAAAGTTTTTCCTGTTCCTGTTTCTCCTACTAAAACAATGTTTGATTTTTCAATTTCTACTTCATCTTCATCATCTCTGGTTTGTAACAATCTTTTGTAGTGATTGTATACTGCTACAGACATGGCTCTTTTTGTTTGGTCTTGCCCTATGATATACTCATCTAAAAAAGCTTTAATTTCTCTTGGCTTTTTTAAGGTAAGGTCTTTCGATAAATCACTTGTTTTAGCTTCAGCTATTTCCTCTTCTACAATTCCATGAGCTTGCTCAATACATTTATCACATATATGTGCATCTAAACCTGCGATTAGTAAATCGGTTTCAGGTTTTTTACGCCCACAAAAGGAACATTGTAAATTTTCTTCTTTCGACATCTTATCAGCTTATTGCCAACAGCTCATTGCTATTAGCTGTTTATTATTTTCTAGTTAAAATTTCGTCTACCATTCCGTAAGCTTTCGCTTCGTCGGCCTTCATCCAATAATCTCTATCAGAATCTTGGTTTACTTTTTCTATTGTTTGCCCCGAATGTTTAGCAATGATTTCGTACAATTCATCTTTTAATTTTAAAATTTCACGCGCTGTAATTTCAATATCAGATGCTTGTCCTTGTGCTCCTCCTAATGGTTGGTGAATCATAATACGAGAATGTGGTAATGCCGAACGTTTTCCTTTTTCTCCTGCACACATTAACACGGCTCCCATAGAAGCAGCCATACCTGTACAAATTGTTGCTACATCTGGTTTAATAAACTGCATGGTATCGTAAATACCTAATCCTGCATATACTCCACCTCCTGGTGAATTGATATAAATTGAAATATCTTTTGATGCATCTACGCTTTCTAGGAACAATAATTGTGCTTGAATCACATTTGCTACTTGGTCGTTAATTCCAGTACCTAAAAAAATAATTCTATCCATCATTAAACGAGAAAAAACATCCATTTGAGTAATGTTCATTTGGCGTTCTTCCATAATGTATGGCGTTAAACTACTCGTTATTTTCCCTAAGTAGTTGCTATTTATTCCGTGGTGCTTAGTTGCGTATTTTTCGAACTCTTTTCCGTAATCCATTTTTAAAATGTTTTTGGGTTATAAAGATGTAAATATAAGAACTATTTCGTTAGTATTTTGTTACAGTTAATGGCTAAAAAAACCTGAATGTACATTCAGGTTTTTATTTATAACATCAGTAGTTAACTGTTATTTGTATACTTCTTTAATGAAATCTTCGTAAGAAACTTCTTTGGTGTCAAAGCTCATGTTTTCTTTATAAAAAGCTAATAATTTTTGAGAAATTAATTGCTCTTGTAAACGACGTGCTTCGTCTTGGTTTTGTAAGATTCTTCCTGCGATATCTTCTAATTCTTTTTCTTCTGGATTCATGTTACCAAACTGTGCCATTTGAGCTCTAATAAATCCTTTTGCATAGTCTACCAACTCTGCATAGTCTAATTTGATATCGTTATCCTTCATAATCTTTCCTTCGATTAATTGGTAACGTAATCCTTTTTCAGACTTATTGTATTCTTCAACAGCTTCATCAGCAGATAATTCTTTTTCACCAGCTGTTTGTAACCACTTTTGTAAAAACTCAACTGGTAAATCAAACTTTGTGTTATCTACTAAGTTCTCAGTAATTGCGTTTAACAATTGTTGATCTGCTTGTTGTTGGAATTGCTTTTCTGCGTCTTCTTTAATTTTATCTTTTAATTCAGTAACCGTTTTCACACTTCCGTCAGCAAATAACTTATCAAATAACTCTTGATCTAATTCAGCTGGTTCTATCTCAGTAATTTCTTCAATAGTAAAGGCTACAGGAATGTCTAAATCGTGAACCTCATCGTGAGATACTCCTAAAGCTCCTTGTAACTTGTGCTCGTCTTCAAATAAGTTTTTCGTTTTTAATTCTAAAACGTCTCCTACTTTAGCACCTACAAACTTTTTTAAGTTTGTTTTTCCTTTAATATCTTTTACAGAAATGGTAGATTTTTTGTTGATTTCTTTCTCTTCGTTTACAAAAGTACCAGTTACGTTAGTTTCTTCAGCAACTTCGTCTTTCGCAGACATTTTACCGTAACGAGATTGAATGTTTTCAACTTCTTTCTCGATTAACTCGTCGGTAGCAACAATGTTATATTGCGTTACTTTGTTTTTTGGTTCTAAGTTTACGTCGAACTCAGGAGCTAATCCTAATTCAAACTCAAAAGAGAATTTATCAGTATCCCAATTGAAATCCTCTTGAACTCTTGGTAACGGGTTACCTAAGATATCTAACTTCTCTTCAACTAAGAATTTGTTTAACGACTCTTGTAAAAGCTTGTTTACCTCATCAATCATTACTGATTTTCCGTATTGCTTTTTCACCATTCCCATAGGTACATGACCTTTTCTAAAACCAGGAATGTTAGCCGTTTTACGGTAATCGTTTAATACTTTTGTTACTTTATCTTGATAATCTTCTGCAACAATATCAACTTTTACAACTGCATTTAATGCATCTACGTTTTCTTTTGTTATATTCATCTTAAAAATCTGTTTCTTAAAAAATCGGGTGCAAAATTACTACTTTATTTATTGATAACCAAGACTTTTAGCCATAAGAATATTATCTTTTTTAGCCCCCTTATTTTCTAGTTTTTAATGTTTTAGGTTACTTATTCGTCTCCTTCATTTAATAGCGAAAACATTAACGATCTGAAAATTGATAGCAATACACTGAACAAGAGCGCTGTAAAAAATCCGCTAACCGCAAATCCCGACACCAACTTATCCGCCAATAATATAATGACCGCATTAATTACAAATAGGAACAGCCCTAGCGTAACAATGGTTGCTGGCAGTGTGAAAAACACTAACAACGGACGTACAAACAGGTTTAACAAGGCAATTACGACTGCTACAATTATTGCAGTTGTATAACTTGCTACCGTTACGCCTGGTAAAATATTTGCCAATACAATTACAGCCAATGCCGTTAGCAATACTTTTAAAAATGTTTTCATATTTCTTTTTTATTTAATGGGTTATGAATTATAAATTTACTCTTTTTCACTGAAACTATTCATTCATAACACTTCATTATACTTTACCACAACCATACCAAAAACAGAAACCTGCTGTTTTGGCAGGTTTAAAACTTTGTTTTAATTTTTGATGGATTTTTCTTTTAACTTCGTCTTATTTTTAACCAAAACAATAAAATGCTCAAAAAACACTTAGCCTCTTATAACATTCTTACTGAAGAAGAAATAGACAACTTTGTAAGTTTAGTTAGCTACAAAAAACTGAACAAAGGAGATTTTTTTATTCAAGAAGGAAACACGTGTAAAGAAGTAGCTTTTATTACTTCCGGTATTTTTAGGTCGTTTTATCATTCTTCAGATGAAAAAGAAGTTACGTATTGTTTTTTATCAGAAAACTCATTTCTTACTGCGTATTCATCGTTTATTTCCCAAACAAAGACCAATGAAAACATTCAGGCACTAACCGATGCGGAACTCTACTGTATTACCAAAAAACAATTTGTAACGCTAGAAAATTCAAGTACTAATTGGTTACGTCTTTTTAAAATTTTTGCAGAGCAAGAATACATAAATCTTGAAAACAGAATTTTTGTATTACAAAATGAAAGTGCTGAAAACCGTTATAAAAAACTACTAGAAACACACCCTAGCTATTTACAAACCATACCTCTGCAATACCTTGCTTCTTATTTAGGCATTACGCAACGACATTTGAGCCGAATTAGAAAATCGGTTTTTTATTAGACAATTGTCCTTTTTAAGCTTCTAAAACCACCCGTACTTTGCTTCCTAATCTTAACTATAATTATGAAGCATATTTTATTAATAAACGGACATCCAGATAAAGAAAGTTTTAACCATGCACTAGCGGATTCTTACAAAAAAGGTGCTTTGGAAACTGACGCTACTATTGAAGAAATTACTATAGCCGACCTCAACTTTAACCCGAATCTTAAATTTGGGTATCGAAAAAGAATGGAACTGGAACCTGATTTGGCAACTTCTTTGGCTAAAATTAAAAAAGCAGATCATATTGTTTGGGTCTTTCCTATTTGGTGGGCAGGCTACCCTGCAATAATGAAAGGTTTTATTGACAGAGCTTTTTTACCAGGAATTACTTTTCAACCTATTCAAGGAAAACCTTTTCCTGAAAAGCTTCTAAAGGGTAAAACTGCTCGACTTATTATAACTTCTGATACGCCTAATTGGTATGATTATCTTTTTATGAAAAGACCTGCTATTAGACAGTTTAAAAAAGGAACCTTAGAATTTTGCGGTATTACACCTGTTAAAACCACTTTCTTATCAGTAATAAAAGATTCAACCATAGAACAAAGAAATTTGTGGCTAAATAAAGTATACACATTAGGTAAAAACCTACAGTAACAAACCCTACTCTACAAGCTAAAGAATGTTTTTAGCTTGTAGAGAATTAAAAACTTCTTCTTTTTAAATAACTTTGCTAAAACTTCAATTAAAAACCTAAATGAATACTGGCAAAATTGTAACCTCCATAAAGGTCACTGATTTTTATCATAACGAAGTTGATTTACTTGAAAAGTATGCTAACAAAATTCTATTACTGTTGTTTTACAACAATGCTTGCTTGGGTTGTACAGGTAGAGCCATTCCACTAGCCTACAAGTTAAAGCAAACATACGAGGATATTGAAGTTATTGGTATTCATAGTAATTTTGGCAGTAACAATATTACCAAAGATAATATTCTAAGTATTTTTACCATCAATGAGTTGCCCTTTCCTATTTATATAGATAACAACCACAAAATGTATGATTTTTTTAATTCGGAAGGAACGCCACAGTGGGTACTACTAACTCCTGATGGTGAAGTATATCGCTCTATCTTTGGTTCGCAAGGCAACGCACAAAACAGGTTGTATTATGCTTTAGAAAGCTTAACTAAAAATGAAGATTAAATTTTAAGGTTACTATTAGCAGTTATTTTTTCAGAACTTCTGCCACTTGAAAAGCAATTATTTCCTTAACATCTTTATCTTCTTCTAACAGGTATAACAAACTGTCTTTTACACGACTGTTTATATCTTTTATTTTGTAGGTTGAAGAAGGCTCATTAGTTCCTTTTAACAACATTTCTTCTTTTCCTGTGAGCAACCAAGTTGGATTTATTTCAGGAAAAGAGTGTAGAATTTTGTTTAACACATTACTTTTAAATGACGATTTTCTTCGTATTGCTGTACCAATAGAATTGTTAGACACGTCAATAACCTCCTCAAAAGACCTAATATTCAACCGATTATAATTAATAATCTCTTCTACTCTCTTATATGTTTCATCTACAAAATCGCTCATTGAAAATAACTTTTTTCTAATTTTAACTTAATTTAGTTTGTGTATTTAGATTTTTGTTTGTATTTTTACTTCGTAACAAGTACAGGATACGTACAAATATAATTTAAAAAGTGCTATTTCCTTCTAAAAAACAACTTGAGTTTTTATGATAACTGCTACACAACGAAAAGAATTAGAAAAAATTAAACCACCAAAATATCGCGAGAAGGTAAAAAACTACCTGAGCAAAAAAGGTCATAATTTTTCCTTAGAAACCATACAGAAAGTATATTCTGGTAAAAGAAAAAATTTAACTATTGAAAAAGCAATTGTAGATGTCTTTTTCAACTATATGAAAGAACAACAAGCTACCAACAGTAATATAAACAACTTAATTGATAAAATAAACAGAGATTTCCCTATTTAATTTTTTGTTTTTCGCCGGTGGGGGTGAGAGTTTTTTTTTGCGAGGAGGAAGTAATATATCCTCCTCGCTTTCTTATGTTAAAAAAAGATACGCTTCTTTATAAAAGTCTTTTGAATTTTCAGCATGAAGCCAATGCCCAGCATTAACTATAGTTTTTATCACTGCCTTTGGAAAGTGTGCTTGAATTAACGGTTCATCCTCTTTTGAAATATACCCAGAATTTGCCCCACGTAAAAACAATGTTTCTCCCTCAAAAATTGTAAAAGAAGGCAATGCCACCCCTACCTCATTATTGTTTTCTGTTAACGATTTTAAATTGAAACGAAACGCCAATTCATCTTTCGTTTTTCTGTATACATTTTTAGCTAAAAACTGACGGACTCCTTTTTCTGGAATTAACTCAGCCAGCTTTTCATCTACTAACTTACGTGAAGTTTGCACCGAAAAATCTACAGAATTTAATGCTGCTAAAATTTCGTGATGATGCGGTGGGTACATTCTTGGAGAAATATCGGCTACAATTAACTTATTCACCAGCTCAGGATATTCAGTTGCAAACAACATTGCTGTTTTCCCTCCCATAGAGTGCCCTAACAAATCTACCTTATCGAGATTATAATACTGTATATAGCGATACAAATCGCCAACCAATAATTCATAATCAAAAGCCTCTGCATGAAAACTTCGTCCATGATTTCGCTGATCTATCAAATGCACCTCAAAACCATCTTCTGCAAACTTATTAGCAAGTGACTTCCAATTGTCTCCCATTCCAAAATACCCGTGCAAAATAAGTAACGGGTGTCCCTCTCCAACTATTTTTGAATGTATTATTTCCATAATTATTGCAAACGATGTAAATACATATTCACAACATTTTCCAAGCCTAAATACAGACTTTCAGAAATTAGTGCATGACCAATAGATACTTCAGCCAAGTAAGGAATATTTTGTTTAAAAAATTGAATGTTATCTAAACTTAAATCATGACCAGCATTAACTCCTAACCCTACTTCATTGGCTAAAACAGCAGCTTCTGCATACAGTTTTACAGCCTCTTTGTTTCCTTTTTCGTACTGTGTCGCAAATTCTTCCGTATATAATTCCACCCTATCAGCTCCTGTTTTTGCTGCAGCTTCAATGAGTTTTAAATCTGTATCAATAAAAATTGACGTTCTAATTCCCGCTTCCTTAAATTCAGCAATTACCTCTCTTAAATACGATTGATGTGTAATGGTATCCCAGCCTGCATTTGATGTAAGTTGATCAACACTATCAGGCACCAATGTTACTTGCGTAGGCTTAATTTCTAACACCATTTGCTTAAATTTATCAATTGGGTTTCCTTCAATATTGTATTCGGTTGTTACAATTGATTTTAAATCATAAGCATCTTGGTAACGAATATGGCGTTCATCTGGTCTTGGGTGAATGGTAATTCCTTCCGCTCCAAAATCTTGTATATCGGTTGCTACTTTAAGTAAATTGGGTACATTACCACCTCTAGAATTACGAAGTGTAGCTATTTTATTAATATTAACACTTAACTTTGTCATGCTATAAAATTAGACTACAAAGGTAACGCATTCCAACATTTTAAACTATATTCGTAGTAATGAAAATCAACGATTTTATATTAAAAGAAATAAAAGCACTCTCACTCAACAGCACGGTAAAAAGTGCTCAAAAGCTGTGCAATGATTTACCTATAACCCATATTCCTGTTGTTGAAAATAACAGGCTAATAGGTTGTTTACCCGAAAGCGATATTCAAACTCTTGAAAACAACGATGGAACCCTTAGAGAATACGTTTACTTATTAGATCATTTTTACACTAATGAAAATGCTACATTACTTGACTTAATAGCATTGTTTGCTGATAACGACTCGAATTTAATTCCTGTACTAAATAAGAACATGCATTATGTAGGATATTACGAACTAAGTGATATTTTAGATGCATTTGCGAACAGTCCTTTTTTACATAACGAGAGTGATACTTTAATTGTTGATAAGAACAAAACAGATTACTCTATGAGTCAAGTTGCTCAAATAGTAGAATCTAGCAACGGCAAACTTTTGGGCGCGTACATTTCTTCTGAAAACATAAACAATATTGAAGTTACTCTTAAAATTGTTTCTGAAGAAATAAATGAAATCATTCAAACATTTCGCAGGTATGGCTACAACGTTATTACGCAGCATAAGGATGATTTTTATTTAGAAGAACTTAAAGACAGAGCTGCCTATTTAAGGAAGTACTTGGATATGTAATTTTTTCAACAACCAAACAACATTTTAAAAGTGAAAAAAGTCGCTATTTACGGACAAGCTTATACCACTCTTGCAGAAAAAGAAGTCACAATTCTTTTAGCTATTTTAGAAAAACACAACATTGTTGTTTTTTTTGAACAACAATTTTATACTTTATTTATTGAAAACAATTCGCTAAACAAAAAATATCCTACCTATACACATTTTAATGATTTATCAAATACTTTTGATGTGATGTTTACCATAGGTGGAGACGGTACTATTTTAAGAGCCGTAACCTATATTAGAGATTTAGACATTCCAATTATGGGAATTAATACGGGTCGTTTAGGCTTTTTAGCTACCATCCAAAAAGATCAAATTGAAGAAGCAATAAATTTAATGTTAAAAAAAGAATACACACTTCAAGAACGTTCTTTATTACAAATTGAAACATCTCCTGCTACAGAAGATTTTACTGAACTTAACTTTGCACTTAATGAAGTTACCATTGCTAGAAGAAACACAACCTCTATGATTGGTATTAAAACCTCATTAAATACTGAGTATTTAACAAATTATTGGGCAGACGGATTAATAATAGCAACACCAACAGGTTCTACAGGGTATTCACTTAGCTGTGATGGGCCTGTAATTTTACCAAATTCAAAAAGTTTTGTTATTACCCCTATTGCACCACACAATTTAAATGCGCGCCCAATGGTAATTCCTGATGACACGGATATTCTTCTGGAAGTTAGCGCCAGAGAAAAAGATTTTTTAATTTCTTTAGATTCTCGTATTACGACGGTTCCTTTAGACACAAAAATAAGAATACAAAAAGCTCCTTTTACCATAAAAAGTGTTTTGCCTAAAAATCAATCTTATTTAAATACCTTGCGAGGAAAACTTTTATGGGGAGAAGATGTACGAAATGAATCGTTATAACGATAGTAATTACAATAAAATCGTAAAAAAAAAGTTAATCAAAAAGACGGATTATTAACTTTTTAAAGCAAATTCAATTCCCTATATTTGCACGCTATTTTACAATGAGAGGACTTATTTTATTAATATTATTGGCTTGTGTAGTAACACCTTTACAATCGCAAACACACGAAATTGGTTTTTTTGCCGGTGGTTCTAACTATGTCGGTGACATAGGTCGTACTAATTACATATACCCAAATGAGTTTGCGGGCGGACTTGTATACAAATACAATTTAAACCCTAGAATTGCCTTGCGAGGAACCTATACTTATATTCCTGTTTCTGGCAATGACAAAGATGCCGATAATGTTTTTCGTCAAGGTAGAAACATTAGCTTCTCTAATACCATTCATGAATTTGCTGCAGGTGTAGAATTTAATTTTTTTGAATATAACATTAACGATTATAGCACAACGTTTACTCCTTATATTTTAGCTGAAGTTGCTGCTTTTAACTATAAAAGTCCAGAACCTACTTCCTCTATTAACACAATACTTTTAAAGAATAAATTTTCTTACACTCTACCCGTAGGTATAGGAATTAAAGGAAGATTAGCCGATAATTTTGCTATCGCTTTTGAAACAGGTGTACGATTTACATTTGTAGACGATATAGACTTTACAACAGACGAAATAAACTCATTAAACTTTGGAGGTAACGGAGATGACTGGTATATGTTTTCAGGCGTTTCTATTGTATATACCTTTGGAAGACCACCTTGCTTTGGTGGAATAGCAGAATAATTATGGAAGAAAAACTACAGCGCATTGATTTACAAAAAGTACCAAACCATATAGCCATTATTATGGATGGTAATGGTAGATGGGCAAAAGGTAAAGGAATGCAACGTGTTTTTGGACATAGAAATGCTTTAACAGCCATTAGAGAAACAGCCGACACCGCTTCTGAACTGGGAGTTAAGTTTTTAACCTTGTATGCCTTTTCTACCGAAAACTGGAATCGCCCAAAGTTAGAAGTCGATGCTTTAATGAGCTTACTAGTATCTACCCTTAAAAAAGAACTTCCTGAATTTCAACGTAAAAATGTTAGGGTTAATGCTATTGGTAATTTAACCAACTTACCTAACAGTGCTCAAAAAATATTGAGCAAAGTTATTGATGAAACTAAAAACAATACTAAAATTACATTGACCTTCGCTTTAAGCTACGGTTCGAGAGAAGAAATTGTTAACGCTATCAAAAACATATCAAAAAAAGTTGTTAATAACGAGATAGAAATTGAAAAAATTAACGAGAAAATTATAAATAATCATTTATATACGTTTAATTTGCCCGATGTTGATTTAATGATACGTACAAGTGGGGAACAAAGAATAAGCAATTATTTACTTTGGCAAATGGCTTATGCCGAATTACATTTTACCGATGTATTATGGCCTGATTACAGGAAACAACACCTTTATGACGCAATAATTGATTATCAAAACAGAGAAAGAAGATTTGGAAAAACCAGTGAACAGATTGAAACCAATGAATAAATATTCGTATTTACTAGTATTTTTTATCACCCTTTTTGCGGTGAGTACTCAAGCACAAAACATAACTCCTAAAGACAGTACTGTCACAAATGTTATTTCCTATGAAAAAGGAAAGGAATATATTTTAGGAGGCATAACTGTAACTGGATTGCAAAAATTTAGCGAACAAACAGTAAGAATATATACTGGTTTAACTGAAGGACAGCCAATTAAATTGCCTGGTGACAAGCTTACCAGCGCTATTAAAAAGTTATACGAAAGTAAACAATTTAGTGAAGTAGATGTGTATTTATCTAAACGCGATGGGGAAACTGTTTATCTTCAATTTGACGTAACTGAATTACCTCAGTTAACTACTGTTAGTATTTCGGGCGTAAAAAAATCTCAAATTAAAGAGTTAAAAAAAGAAACCGAACTAAAAAAGGGAACTATGGTTACGGACAACCTTATCGTAACTACTCGTAACTTTATTAAAAAGAAATATACCGACAAAGGTTTCTTAAAAACAAAAGTATCCTTAGACACCAAAAGAGATACCTCAGATGTCAATACTGTTAGCATGGCTATTTTTATTGATAGAGGTGACCGAGTAAAAATTAAAGAAATTAATTTTACAGGTAACAAAGCCATGTCTGATGCCACTTTACGCGGTGCTATGAAAAACACTAAACGTAAAATTTTTGGTCGTTTTTGGAAAGCTTCAAAATATATTTTAGACGATTATAAAAAAGACTTAAATAGTATTCTAGACAAGTATAGTGAAAACGGGTACCGCGATGCTAGAATCTTATCTGACAAAGTTGTTTGGAATGATGACAATACTATAAATCTTGAAATTGAAGTTGAAGAAGGTCGTCAATACCGCTTTAATGAAATTGTTTTTATAGGAAACAAAGAATATACAGACGAACAATTAAGTAATATTTTACGAATTGACAAAGGAGATATTTACAACGGAAAAGTTTTAAAAGAACGTATTTCTGGTGATGGTACCCCTACTTCTCAAGACATTCAAACATTATATCACAATAATGGATTCTTGTTTTCTCAAGTAAATGCTGTAGAAACTAAAGTAGAAAACGACTCTATTACAGTTGAAGTTCGTATTAGAGAAGACGAACCTGCAACGATAAAAAAAGTGACAGTAACAGGAAACGATAAAACAAACGATCATGTAATTTACAGAGAATTGCGTGTTAAACCGGGAGATTTATTTAGCCGTGAAAACATTATTCGATCTATTCGTGAAATTGGACAATTAGGGTTTTTCGATACCAATGTAACTCCAGACGTTAAACCTAATTATCAAAATAAAACAGCTGATATCGATTTTTCTGTAGTTGAAAAAGGAGGAAGTCAAATAGAACTACAAGGTGGTTATGGTGGTGGTTCTTTTATTGGTACATTAGGACTTTCTTTTAACAACTTTTCTGTTAGAAACCTTTTTAACAAAGAAGCATACAAACCCTTACCAATGGGAGATGGACAAAAGCTATCATTACGTTTGCAAGCTAGTAGAACATATAACACCTATAGTTTCTCTTTTACCGAACCTTGGTTAGGAGGTAAAACACCTCAATCATTATCTTTTTCTGTGTACCTATCAAATCAGTATCGTTTTGACTACACAACTTACGATGTAAACAAAGATGAAAGTTTGAGTATTATTGGAGCTTCTATAGGACTTGGTAAGCGTTTAAAATGGCCTGACGATTATTTTACGCTTTCACAAAACATAAGTTATCAAAGAATTGAGTTACAAGATTATGGATACCGAGTAGGTTCATCTAACAATATACTTAGCCAAGGAGACTTAAACAACCTAGCCTATACAGTAGCCTTAAGTCGTAATTCTGCTGGTCCGAGTTTAATTTTCCCAACTTACGGTTCAGAATTTACATTAAAAGCAAAAGCTACTTTTCCTTATTCTTTAGTTAACGGAAAAGACTATACAGAACCTACCAACCCAACAGCAGATGAACGACAAGCTTATTTAGCTGATAAATACAAATGGTTAGAGTATTACAAAATATCTGCAAAAGGTAAATGGTATACATCGTTAGCAAACAAATTAGTATTAATGTCTAATTTTGAAATGGGATACTTAGGTTCTTATAATAACAAACTAGGATTAACTCCTGTTGAACGATATTTTGTTGGAGGTGATGGTATTGCTCAAGGACAATTAGATGGTCGTGAAACTATTGGTTTAAGAGGATATGAAAACAACCGTATTTCTTCTCTCGATGGTGGAGCTATTTACAACAAATTTCAGCTAGAATTACGTTACTCTATTACAGATAAACCTTCTGCTTCTATATATACAGTTGGATTCTTAGAAGCAGGTAACTCTTACGACAATTTTAGTGAATTTAATCCGTTTAAACTTAAACGTTCAGCTGGAGTAGGTGTTCGTATATTCATGCCTGCATTTGGATTATTAGGTATCGATTTCGCACATGGTTTCGATCCGTTACCTGGGTTAACTCAAAAATCAGGTTGGCAAACGCATTTTATAATTGGAAGACAGTTCTAAAATCATGCATTTATAATGCGTCTGGGTTTTGGCACGGTTTTTTCTAAACACATTATACAAGATGAAAAAAAATATTTTATCAATCGTTCTTTTACTTATAGCAAGTATAACCGTTGCCCAAAAAAATCAACGCATAGCTTATATTGACATGGAGTATATTCTTCAAAGTATCCCTGCATACTTAGAAGCACAAAACTCTCTCGATGCAAAAGTTGAAAAATGGAAAACTAGATTAGACAAAGAGGCTCGTGCTATTGAAGTTTTAAAAACTGATTTAACAAATGAGAAAGCCATTTTAACTAAAGATTTAATCGAAGAGCGTGAAGAAGACATTAGCATAAAGCAAGAATCTTTACGAAGATTAGAGTCTTTATATTTTGGCCCAAATGGCGATATGTACAACTTAAGAAAGCAATTGGTTAAACCCGTGCAAGACCAAGTATACAACGCTGTACAGACTATTGCTTCTAGAAAAAAGTACGACTTTGTTTTTGACAAATCTAGCGATTTAGTTATGCTATATTCCAACAAAAAACACGATATTAGCGACCTTATTGTTCAAATGATTAACATTGATCAAAAAAGACAAGCTAAAAAAGATAAAATAGAAGCTAAAAAAGCCTTACTTAAAAATGATGATTTAAGTGATGAACAAAAAGAAAAATTAGCTAAAAGAGAAGATTTAAAAAAGAAAAAAGAAGCTGATAGGCTTGCTAAAATTAAGCAAATTGAAGAAAAAAGAAAACAACGTTTAGAAGAAAGAGCGAACAAAAGAAAGCTTTTGCAAGAGAAGAGAAAAGCGTTGTTAAAAGCTCAGGAAGAAGCAAGAAAGAAAAAAGAAGAAGAAACAAAAGAGAACAAATAAATCAAGAATAAAATAACATTAATTAAATTAAACAAAGATGAAACATTTAAAAACGTTATTATTAGTTGCAATTTTTACGATTGGATTAGGTGGTGTGGCGAATGCACAAAAAACTGCACATATTAACACTGATAAATTATTAGCTGAAATGCCTGCTACCAAAGCTATGAAAGCAGAATTAGAAAAGCTTAATAAAACATACCGTGACGACATTGAAACTATGTATAAGAAACTAGAGGCTAAGATGAAGAAATACGAAGCTGAAGGTAAAAGTCAAACACAAGAAGTTAACCAAAAAAGAGCTGTTGAAGTTCAACAAGAAAGATTGAGAATTAGCCAGGCAGAACAAACTGCGGGTAAGGAAATGCAAAAAAAATACCAAGAAAAAACTATTCCTATTTTAAAGAAAGCTGAAGATGCAATTAAAGCTGTAGCTGCTGAAAAAGGAATTATTTATGTTTTAGATGCTGCTCCTGGTAAAGGTTTGATCGTTTACGACAAAGGAGAAGATATTTACGATGCGGTTAGAGCTAAATTAGGATTCTAATAAATCACAATATATTTATATAAAAATCCTGCTGTTTAAACAGCAGGATTTTTATTTTTGTTATACGTATGAAAACGATTACACAACAACCAATTGGTATTTTTGATTCTGGTATTGGTGGTACGTCTATTTGGAAAGAAATCCATCAACTACTCCCACAAGAAGATACTATTTATTTATCTGATAGTAAGAATGCTCCTTACGGTCAAAAATCAACACAAGAAATAGTTAATTTATCAATTAAAAACACCGAATTTTTAATTGAGAAAGGGGCCAAAATTATAGTTGTTGCTTGTAATACAGCTACTACGAATGCGATTGAATACCTAAGGTCTAATTATAAAATACCTTTTATAGGTATAGAGCCTGCGATAAAACCTGCTTCCTTACAAACCCAAACGGGTACTATTGGCATATTAGCTACTAAAGGTACGCTAAATAGTGCTTTGTTTGAAAAAACAACCTCGAGCTTAAACGATCAAATTAACATTATTGAACAAGTAGGAGAAGGATTAGTTGAACTTATAGAAAATGGCAATATCTATTCTGATAAGATGACTTTTTTACTAAAAAAGTACCTAACGCCGATGCTAGATAAAAAATGTGACTATATTGTTTTAGGGTGTACTCATTACCCTTATTTATTACCTCAAATACAAAAAATTACGGGTAAAAATGTAACAATTATCGATTCTGGTGAGGCTGTAGCCAGACAGGTAAAAAATGTTTTACTACAACAAAATTTACTGAACAACAATAATAAAATTTCCAAAAATACATTTTATATTAACAAAGAGGCTGATGTTTTAAAATCTATGTTGAAAAACTATACAAATAGCACAATAAGCTTCTTGGATTTTTAATACGTAAAACTTCCATTGATATTAGGACAGGCAGCAGCTCTTCTTTTAATACAGAATAAGTTGATTCCTAATGATAATTGATGAAAACCTCCGTTAGAAAATACTACATCTCCTGTTTGTTGTGTATAGGTATATGAAAACATCCACTTTTTATAATTAACCCCTATTATAGGTGTTATATATTGAGAATCTCCAAAAACATTGCCTCCAAAGCTCCTTCTGTAAGATAAGGCAGCCCATAACTGAGTTGCATTTAGCGTTTTGTATACTTTGAAATTTATATCCGCTATTTTTTCTTCAGTTTGTTCTTTATATTGAAACATTAATGAGGGCTCAAATTGTAACTTTTCCCTGTCTCCAAAAAAATACCCTCCGCCCAGAATATAATTTCTAAGATTGTATGATTCAAAATCTGGATTTAAATTATTCTTTGCTGATAAAAAAATGTTTTTTACAGTAAGATAAGATGACAATCCATTTTTATGATATGCCATCCCAAAATCGGCATTAAAATAAAAATCACTTTCTATAACCTGACTTACTGTAGGATCATTTACAAAAGTTCTTTGATCTCTTTCATTCTGAACCACAGAAAAAGACAATCCAAAAGATAGTTGGTTAAAAAGGTTTTCATTCCCCATATCTATATGATAAGCATAGGTACCTTGAACGCCCTTTTGTGAATGATATCCATTCTTATCATTAAAAAGAATTACTCCAAGTCCTGTATTAGAGTATTCTCCTAATTTTGCATGAAAACTTGCTGTTTGCAAAGCAGGAGCATCGTCTACTCCTAACCATTGTTGGCGTGCGGTTAATCTTATTTTTCCACAATCTCCTATACCAGCAGCTGCTGGGTGCAATAAATAAACATTGTCTGATAAATAATCGGCGTAAATAGGTAATGTTTCTTGTCCTGAAACTCTATAGATTACGCATAAAAATAAAAAAGTAATAGTAGCAATTCTTCCCCCCATAAATTTTGTTAATAGTAAAAGAACTCCAAATATAGTTAAGAGATATTATATTTTATGTTAAATTTTAAAAATAAGGCGAGTTTTAACTTAAATAAAGCATTTAAGATCAATTATTTTTCTTAAACGTAGAGGGACTTACATTTTTTACTTCTTTAAACTTCCTATTAAAATTAGATAAATTATTAAAACCACATCTGTAGGCTATAGAACTAATTGGTTGACTTTTATCTGAAACTAATAATTTACAGGCATTTTCTATTCGTAACTCATTTAAAAAAGTAAAATATGTCTTATTTGTACGCTGCTTAAAATACCTACAAAAAGCATTAGGAGTCATGTTTGCCTTTTCAGCAATTTCGTATAAGTCTATATTTTTATCAAAGTTATTCATTGTAAAATCCATTACATTACGCATTCTCTTCCCCTCGTTATCGGTATACTTCTTTGGATAAATGAAGTTAGCCAATTCAGTTGTTTTTGAATTTACTAATATTTTTAACACTTTAAGTAGCCCTATAAACCGATCGAGATTCGTTGATTTCTGTAACGGTAATAAAAGGTTCATCACTGTTTCTCTATTCTCAAGAAGTTTAACCCCTGTAGTCGTTTTCTCAAAAAAAGGAGTTAACTCTTTAAAATCATCCAGCAAGAAAAAACTCTTTCCAAACGAATCTTTTGTAAAAAAAAGCGAAATCATAAAAGATTCTTTAATAACAGAAGCATCACTTTTAAAAACATGTGGTAAGTTACTTCCTATCACTAAAACATCTCCTGATGCATATTTATTAATTGTATCACCAACAACCAATGTCCCTTCGCCCTTCACTATTATACACAACTGTATTTCTTCATGCTGGTGAAACTTATCATAAAAATATTGTTCTTTATCTTCTTGATAAATTAATCCAATATTTTGAGTTTTTGGTATTTTAAAAGGTAAAACTTTCATGAATAAAATTACTACTCTCAATCAAAAATATGCAAATACTATTAATAAATACATACAAAAATACACAACAGGGTAATATAGTATTATCTTAAGATAATTTGAAACTAAAACTCTCTGTTCCTTACACATAACTTTGCAATAAAAAAACAATATTACGATGAGTATAAATTGGAAGGGTGTAATGCCAGCGGTGACAACAAAATTTACAAATAATGATACTTTAGACTTACCAATGTTTGAAGTAAACATAAAAGCGCAGCTTGATGCTGGTGTGCATGGAATCGTATTAGGTGGCACTTTAGGAGAGGCCAGTACATTGTCTGATGACGAAAAAAGAACACTTACAAAAACTACGGTTCAATTGGTTAATAACCAAGTTCCGGTATTAATAAACATAGCTGAACAAACGACTAAGGGAGCCATCGAAGCCGCTCAAAAAGCGGAAGAAGATGGTGCTAAGGGATTAATGATGCTCCCTCCTATGCGCTATAAGTCTGGAGATAGAGAAACTGTTGAGTATTTCAAAGCGGTTGCAACTAATACATCGCTTCCAATTATGGTATATAACAACCCTGTAGACTATAAAATTGAAGTTACACTAGATATGTTTGACGAATTATTAAAATGCAACAACATCGAAGCTGTAAAAGAATCTACTAGGGATATTTCTAACGTAACTAGAATTAAAAATCGTTTTGGAGATCGTTTAAAAATAATGACAGGTGTTGATACACTAGCTTTAGAAAGTCTATTAATGGGAGCTGATGGATGGATTGCAGGGTTGGTTTGTGCTTTTCCTAAAGAAACCGTCGCTATTTATGAACTACAAAAAGCTGGACGCATACAAGAAGCTTTAGAAATTTATCGTTGGTTTTTACCGTTGTTAGAGTTAGATATAAACCCTAAATTAGTACAAAACATAAAACTAGCAGAAGTAGCGACAGGTATTGGTACTGAAAATGTGCGAGCTCCTCGATTACCTTTAATAGGTGAAGAACGTAAACATGTTTTAAATGTAATAGAAACTGGCTTAAAAAACAGACCTACATTACCTGATTATAAATCGTTTGCAATTTAAAGCTTCATCATTTACTCATTTACTCATTAATTCATTTACTCATTAATTCATTAATTCTTTGAACATGATTACAGGAAAAAACCACATAGGAAACCAATTAGTTGCCTCAGGCCATAAGACGTACAAAACATTCAATCCTGAATCTAATCAGGAAAATAAATCTATTTTTACTGAAGCGACTCCAAAAGAAATTAATGATGCTGTCGATTTAGCGGCAATTGCGTTTAAAGAGTACCAGACTATTTCTGGTAAAAGAAAAGCTGAATTTTTAAATGCTATTGCTGATGAAATTTTAGCCTTAGATAATGAATTGATACAAACGTATTGTGCTGAATCTGGTTTGCCAGAAGGGCGAGCAAAAGGAGAACGAGGAAGAACTGTCTTTCAATTACGCTCTTTCGCTGATTTAGTGGAAGAAGGCTCATGGGTAGAGGCTACTATTGATACTGCTGTTCCAGATAGAGAACCAAACCCTAAGTCCGATTTACGAAAAATGAATATCCCTTTAGGTCCCGTAGTCGTTTTTGGTGCTAGTAATTTCCCTCTTGCTTATTCTACAGCGGGTGGAGATACCGCAGCAGCTTTAGCTGCTGGTTGCCCTGTAATAGTTAAGTCGCATCCAATGCATGCAGGTACAGGTGAACTTATAGCTTCGGCTATTATTAATGCCGCAGAAAAAACAGGAATGCCGAATGGTGTTTTTTCTAACTTAAATTCGAGTGGTATTGAAGTAGGGCAGCAATTAGTGGCACATCCAAAGGTAAAAGCTGTTGGCTTTACAGGGAGCATCCGAGGCGGTAGAGCTTTGTTAGATTTGGCTGCCAAACGAGAAGAGCCAATCCCTGTATTTGCTGAAATGGGAAGTATTAACCCAGTTGTTATGCTTCCTAAAGCATTGCAAAATAGAGCCGAAAACTTAGCAACTACTTATGCTAATTCTATTACGTTGGGTACGGGGCAATTTTGTACAAATCCCGGGTTAATCTTAGGAATAAAAAGTGATGGTTTGGATAGTTTTATTAGCTCTTTAGCTAAAAAAATTGTGGAAATCATTCCAACTTGTATGCTACATCCTAACATTATTGGAGCATATAAGCATAACAAAACCAAAGCGATTGCTCAAGCAGGCTTAACTGTAGTTGCCAACCATAAAGAAGAAACACAAGCCAACTATGCATCTCAAGTAGTTACAACAGTTGAAGGAAACACATTTTTAGACAATCCAACTTTACACCAAGAAGTATTTGGTCCTTATTCTATGGTAGTACAGTGTGAAAACGAGAAACAGTTAGAAGAAATAATTTCAAATTTAGAAGGACAACTTACTGGAACTGTTATTTCTGATGACGACGAAGTAGCAAACTACCCAACTGTAATTGCTGCCTTACAGAACCGAGTTGGAAGAATTATTTTTAACGGTGTTCCTACTGGCGTAGAAGTGTGCCCTTCAATGGTTCATGGAGGTCCCTATCCTGCATCTACAGACAGTCGATTCACAGCAGTAGGAATTAACTCTATTAAACGTTGGGTACGTCCTTTTAGTTATCAAGATTGGCCCAACAAGATATTACCGGAAGCACTAAAAAACGAAAACCCCTTACTAATTTTACGTTCTATTAACGGTACACTAACAAAAGAACAAATAATATAACAAATTTTAATAATTTCTTTAGAAAATATCTGATTCCAAAACCTTACTTTTGGGGCATCTAAAGAAATTGAAATAAAGCCAGCTTCGTCTTTCCAAATAGAAAAATTTGAAGGGTTTTTTCTACAACAGAATACAAGCTGGCGATTCAATTTAAGATGAAAAAAACTTTTTTTTGTGTTGATGCACATACTTGTGGTAACCCCGTTAGGGTAGTTGCTGGTGGAGGGCCTAATTTAATAGGCAATAACATGAGCGAAAAACGCCAACACTTCCTTAAAGAATATGATTGGATTCGTAAAGGTTTAATGTTTGAACCTCGTGGTCATGATATGATGAGCGGTTCCATTTTATTTCCTCCTCATAACCCAGACAATGATTTTGCTATTTTATTTATCGAAACTTCTGGATGTTTACCTATGTGTGGTCATGGAACCATTGGAACAATTACTATAGCTATTGAAGAAGGCTTAGTGAACCCTAAAATACCTGGGAAGATTAAAATGGAAGCTCCTGCTGGATTGGTTGAAATCGAATACCAACAAACTGGTAAAAAAGTAGATTGGGTTCGACTAACCAATGTAAAAAGTTATTTGGCCGCAGAAGGACTTACTATAGACTGTCCTGAATTAGGAAACATTACTTTTGATGTTGCCTATGGAGGAAATTATTATGCAATTGTAGATCCTCAAAAAAACTTTTCAGGAGTTCACGATTTTACTGCTTCTACAATTATTCAATACTCTCAGGTTATTAGAGACCGTATTAATAAAAAATACCCTAATATGTTTATCCATCCAGAAAATGATACAATCAGAGATGTAACTCATATGTTATGGACAGGAAATCCAATTGACCCAACCTCATCGGGAAGAAATGCTGTTTTTTATGGTGATAAAGCGATTGACAGAAGTCCATGTGGTACAGGAACCTCTGCTCGTTTAGCGCAGCTATATGCTAAAGGAAAGTTGCAACTCGGTGAAGAATTTATTCATGAAAGTTTTATTGGAAGTAAATTTATTGGTAGAGTAGAAAAAGAAACTACTTTAGATGGTAAACAAGCTATTATTCCGAGTATTCAAGGATGGGCGAAAGTATATGGGTATAACAACATTATGATCGATGATGAAGATGATCCGTATGCACATGCTTTTCAAGTAATTTAATTCAATAGCTCAGTGAATGAAATAATGAATGAAATAATGATATAATGATATAATGAATAAATAAAAGATTAACGCATTATTCCATTAAACCATTATATCATTATATCATTATATCATTATTTCATTCATTAAATCATTAAATTAGTAAATTAGTAACTAAAAGAGCTATGAATACTAAATTGGAGTTTATTGAAAGTATTAAAAACAGGACTAAACAATTAGCAGTGAAAATCATTTTACTATACAATCAAATTCAAAAAACTGATCCAACAAGAATTATAGGAAAACAATTAATTCGTTCAGTAACTTCAACAGCTGCAAATTACAGAGCTGCTTGTATTGCTCGTTCTCAAAAAGAGTTTTTTGCAAAAATGTCTATCGTATCTGAAGAAGCAGACGAAACATTGTTTTGGTTAGAATTATTAAAAGACACAAAATTAGCTCCAGAAGAAAAATTAAAACCTTTAATGGCAGAATCTTTAGAAATAGCCAAAATTGTTTCAAAAGCTCGGAAAAATGCAAAAGCCAATTAATCGCTAACTCATTATTTCACTATTTCATTATATCACTAACTCATTAAACAATTAACTCATTGAAACATTGCATAGTTATTGGCGGAGGAATTATAGGTTTATCTACCGCATATTACCTTCAAAAAGAAGGACACAAAGTAACTGTAATTGAAAAATCTGATTTTTCTTCAGGAGCTTCGTTTGTTAATGCAGGAATCATTACTCCCAGTCATATCGTTTCTTTGGCTGCTCCTGGAATGATTACAAAAGGACTTAAGTGGATGCTTAGTTCTACCAGTCCGTTGTCTATTAAACCTCGTTTAGATTATGACTTTTTACAATGGGCTTGGTTTTTTAAGCAATCAGCAACTCATAAAAAAGTAGCTGCTTCAATTCCTGTTATTAAAAACATTAATTTATTTAGCAAAGAATTATATGAGGAAATAAAGACTTCGAAAGATTTTGATTTCCATTATCAGCATAAAGGATTGATGATGTATTACAAAACTGATAAAATGGGAGAAGAGGAATGGAATGTTGGAAAACTTGGGATTAAAGAAGGATTAAAAGTGGAGCATTTAACTCCAGAAGACGCTCAAAAATTAGAGCCTAATATTCAATTGAATATTAAAGGGGCGGTATATTACCATTCTGATGCTCATATGACTCCAAATGAATATATGAAACAAATGAAACTATATTTAGAACAAAATGATGTTACTTTTTTGTCTAATGAAGCCGTTTTAGACTTTCATATTTCTGATGGTAAAGTAATATCAATTAGCACAGGAAACAATACTTTTGTAGCAGATGAATTTATTTTAACCACCGGATCTTGGACCCAAAAACTAGCTAAAAAACTTGGAATTAATATTCCTGTCCAAGCAGGTAAAGGATATCGAATCAATGTAACAAATAATACTGGCATTACAATTCCTGCTATTTTAACAGAAGCCAAAGTTGCGGTTACTCCTATGAATGGATTTACACGTTTTGGAGGTATGATGGAAATTGCTGGTATTAATACCAAAGTCAACAAAAAAAGAGTACATGCCATAGTTACTGCGAGTAAAAGTTATTATAACAATTTGAACATCAATCAAGAAGAAATAAACAAGGTTGAAACTGGCTTACGACCTTGTTCTCCTGATGGTTTACCTTACATCGGCAGACTATCAAAGGTTAAAAATGTAACTGTAGCAGCTGGACACGCTATGATGGGATGGAGTTTAGGTCCTGCTACGGGTAAATTAGTTTCTGAAATTATCAATGATAAAAAAACAAGTTTAGATATAAAACCGTTTAACATTGAACGTTTTTCTTAAAAAAGCTATTATGGTTAATGAAAGATTAAAAGCTTTGCGTGATTTCATGTCTATTCAAAAGATTGATGCTTTTATAATTCCATCAACTGACCCTCATCAATCGGAATATGTAGCTGATCATTGGAAACTTCGTGAATACTTTTCTGGTTTTACAGGGTCTGCAGGAACTCTAATTGTCACAAAAGATAGAGCTGCTTTATGGACTGATTCTAGATATTTTTTACAGTTTGAAGAAGAGTGCAACACTTCTGAAGTACAACTACATAAACAGTCTATTCCTCTTGCTCCAGAACATGTAGCTTGGTTATGTAGTTTATTGGATACAGAAACTTGTATTGGCTTAGACTTTAGGTTGTTTTCCATATCACAAATAAATTATTTAACATCACATACAACTTAAAAATCAACCTAATTTTGCAAAAAATATTTGGATAAACAGGCCTAGTTTACCTAATACACCTATTTACCATCATTCAATTAAATACAGTGGAGCTTCAACTTTATCAAAAATTAGAAAAATTCAGGAAAGGTTAAAAGATAAAAATGTAGACTTTTATTTCTTCTCATCATTAGATGAGATTGCCTGGTTATTTAACATTCGTTCTAGTGATGTTGACTTCACCCCTTTGGTTATAGCTTATGCTCTTATAGGTAAACAAGATATTTATTTTTTTTGTGATAAAAAGAGATTTACACCCCCAGTTATTACTGATTTTGACGCTAATAATGTTTTTATAAAAAACTATGATGAAGTCATAACTTATCTATCTGAAATAACTTATAATAAAAAAACCATAGTTGACTTTTCTACTTTAAATTATGAGTCTTTTGTTAATTTAAAAGGAATTCTTATTTCTGAAAAATCTTATGCTAAAACTCTTAAATCAGTTAAAAATATTACTGAGATTGAAGGTTCTAAAAGGTGTATGATTAAAGATGGAGTTGCTTTAACTAAGTTTTTCATTTGGCTTGAAAAAAAACTCTGTAAAAATGTTGTTTCTGAATATGAAATAGGACAAAAACTTAATTATTTTAGGCAACAACAAGATTTATATAAAGGTGAGTCATTTGCTACAATTGTAGGCTATAAAAAAAATGGAGCCATCATTCACTACACTGCTACTAAAGACAATTGTTTACTTGTAAAAAATGAAAATATTTTATTATTAGATAGTGGTGCCCAATATGAAGATGGAACTACTGATATCACCAGAACTATTTGGCTTGGAGGCACACCTTGTAAAAAAATAACAACAGCATACACAGCTGTTCTAAAAGGTTATATTGGACTTGAACAACTTGTTTTTCCTAGAGGAACAACAGGAGTACAATTAGATGCTTTTGCTAGAGCTCCATTATGGAAAAATGGATTAGATTACCCACATGGAACAGGACATGGTATTGGTAGTTTTGGTATGGTACACGAACCAGACCAAGGATTTGCTAGCACTACAGTAACTGAAAGAGGTACAAGTTCACATTTTGAAAACCAACTAACAACTATTGAACCAGGATTATATATTTCTGGAGAATTCGGTATTAGGATAGAAAATATAGTTCTTTCAAAAATACAAAAGACTTCTAGTTTTGGCATTTTTTTAGAATTTGAACCACTAACACTATGCTATATTGATACCACATTAATTAATGCAAACTTACTTACTATTAATGAAAAAAACTGGTTAAATGCTTACCATAGCAAAGTTTACCAAACACTTTCTCCTCTCTTAACTAAAGAAGAAAATATTTGGCTAGCTAAAAAATGCACAAAAATTAATTAATATTTTGGGGTTTATCGAAGTATAAATCCTTTTTTCATTGGATCTTTTGGATCTATTATAAAAGTTTGTACGGCTGTTATATATGCGGTTCCCTCAACTTGAGGAATTACAGCTTTAAATGCTCCATAATTTTCTTCGGAAATTACAGAACCTTTAAAAGTAGAACCTGTAATACTTTCAATACTCATTACTTGATTAAAATCTATTTCTTTTCTTGCTTTGTGAATTGCCATTCGCCCTGAAACACCTGATCCTGTAGGGCATCTATCTACTTCTCCTTCTGCAAAAATGCATACATTTTTACTATCATTACCGGACACCTGTTTAGTGTTATCAATAAATATAGTTCCGTATAAAAAGCTTAAATCATCCTCAAAAGGATGTAAAATTTCTTGGTCTTGCAACATTACTTCATTTTTAATAGCCATTCCTGCGTTTATTAAACTTCTATAGTTTTTTGCAGATAAATTAAAATCAAAGTTATTTTTACACATGTCTACATATGCATAAAAAGCTCCACCATAAGCTAAATCATATGTAACTTCTCCTAGCCCTTTTACATTTACTGTACGATCTAAGCCAACAACAAAACTAGGTACACAATGAAATTTTACACCTATTACTTCATTGTTTTTCACCTCTGTATAAGAAACAATTCTACCGCAAGGGGCATCTATTTTCAATATATTCTCTCCTTCTACAACCTCTATCCATTTCATGTGTATTGCAAGAGTAGAGATTGCAATAATGGCATGACCACACATAGTTGAGTACCCTTCATTATGCAAAAAAATAATACCAAAATCTCCTTCATCATCATTTGGAGGTAATAAAATACATCCATACATATCTGCATGTCCTCTTGGTTCAAACATTAAAGCTGTTCGTAAATGATCATAATTTTCTTTACAAAATCGTCTATAATCTAAAACTGATTTCCCTTCTAAATCTGGAAATCCTTTTATTATTACTCGTAACGGTTCTCCTCCAGTATGCATGTCGATGGTTTCTATCTGTATCCAATCTTTGGGTATAGTAAATGTTGTTTTTTGTATAATATTTTTATATGTTTTACTCATATGCATTATATGTATTGTTTATAATAATAATTTGCCGCTATTAAATCTTCTAAAGCATGACCTACTGATTTAAAAAGTGTAATTTCTTCTTCTGATGTCCTAGCTAAAATGTTATTAGCACACAGCCTAAATAAATCTGCTTTAATATCTTTTTCTTCTATTACCCCTTGGTTTAATGGAATTACAATATCTCCACTCTCTTTAAGCCCTCCTTGAAAAGTATCCACAAAAACTGTTGATTTAAGTATAGCTGAGTTGTCAGCTTCTCTCATATCTTTTTTGTAAGCTCCTACAAGATCTATATGTTGCCCTTTTTGTAATAAATCACCATTAATTAATGGCATTTTAGATAATGTTGCTGAAGATATAATAGCTACTTCCTTTATTTTTTCTTCTATTGTCTCTACTGGTACTACTTTTACAATATTACTATTACACTGCTTTGCTATTTTTTTCGCTTTTTCATAGTTTCTTCCCCAAACATATACCTTTTTTATTGGTCTAACTGTACAATGTGCTTTTATTAAATTAGTAGCTAAAGCTCCTGTACCTATCATTAATAATGAATCTGCGTTCTTTCTTGATAAAAAAGAAGATGCTAAAGCAGAAGCAGCCGCGGTTCTTTTTGCTGTTAAGCTTTTAGCATCTAAAATTGCTTTAATAGTTCCGTTTACAGAATTTAACAAAATATATGTTCCATGAATAGCTGGTAAGTTAAATTGATGATTCTCTGGACTAACGGTAACTATTTTTATTCCTGCTGTTTTTCCTGGGTTCCAAGCAGGCATTAAAAGTAAGGTTGAGTCTTGAGTTGCTTTTGGATTTGTAAAATCATGATGGTGCCTTAAAGGTACTTGTACCTTGTTGTCCGAAAATGCTTTTTTAAGTTCATTTATTAACTCTTGAAAAGATGTATTGCTTTCTATAAACTGATTATTAATTTGTACAATTTGTTCCATAGCTAAATGTACGTTTTTTAAAATCTTGCGATAGAATCTACCCTTAAACTACTTAATATTTGCATACTCTTAGATAAAATAGTATTAATTTAAAAAAATGAAAGCCTATAGTTTTATACAAAATTATTTTATGAAGTT